>CAZJTL010000005.1:0-9232 GCA_964548905.1 uncultured bacterium
TTGTACCTAAAATGTATGTAGCGAACATTTAACCCCATTATGTTGGGAGAGCCAAACAGGAGAAGGAGGGAATATTAGTATTTCCACCGAACAACTTTTTGGATTAGGAGTACAAGAAGCCGTTCCTAATAATGGCACTAATGATATTTCTGCTGCTAATGAATCTTCCGCTCCAATCGAATTTTATCTTACTACAGAACCACAATTACCGACTCAATTTACCGAACCAGATGAAACAGTAGCCCAAGCTTGCGGTACTAATCAAAATGGAGAAGCAGTTAATAATTTCACCATAACAGGACGTGGCGGAATGCCTACCGATCCAACTGAACCGCTTAGTAGTAGTTATTTGTCAGGAAACCTGGGAAGCAGGGGAGCAGGGGAGCAGAGAGGCAGAGAAGCGGAGGGGCAGAGAGGCGGAGAGGCAGAGGGGCAGAGAAGCGGAGAAGATATTAAATTAGATGAGGGTAAAAAGACTTTCTCTTCTGATGAAGTTATTCCTGCACGGGGAATGATGACGAACGAAAAAGGTCAAATTGTACTTACTGCTTATCCTACACCCAATGCAGGCGACAGGAATGCACCTGAGTCTAACTATTGTACAGGTGAATTGCCAAAGGGTGAATTATCAACGGGTGAATTAGACTTGTTGCGAATTAACTCAAAAAAATGGTCAAAATCATTGTCTATTAAGGCATTCAGCGACTTTAAGGTGCAAGCATCTGTAAGCTTTATGTGGTAAGCTTTTCAAGCGTTTCAAATCTTATTACGCAACAAGTCTATTGTCAACGGGCGAATTGCCATTCGCCCCTACGTCTGGGAAACAGGAAGAACCGAGAGCAACTAATACTAGAGGGGATGAAGACGTTCTTGACGATCGCGCGATCGCGGAGATTATGAACTTGTTGTATTCTCAAGGTTTAGGACAATAAGAAAATTTGGTTTGAATTGCGATCTTGCCCCAGTTGCGATAACCGACGGAGAATTAATTCTCCGTCTAATAGATTAAGTCCATTCAAATGGACTAAAATTCCAGTCTAGTCGTCTTGAGACGACTTTAGCTGTAAGGCAGCGATTTTAATCGCTGACTGACTTTGATGCGATCGAGCTGAAGATGTTCTGGACGATCGCGCGATCGCAGAGATTATGAATTTGCTGTATTCTCAAGGTTTAGGACAATAAGAAGATGAAAGAGTAGTAGCGATCGCTTATTTTAATTTTCTTTGTTTAAGATAATTCCTAAAGTCGTCTATTGTAAGTCGATCGAGTTATTGATGGCGTTCTTTGGTATAGTCACCATAGCCCACTTCTAGCTGCTGTAAAAACCTGAGCGTTCCTGCTACCCCTAAAGCATCAATGAGAGCTTTATATCCTTGCTGCCTAATTTCCGTCAGTTTCATCGTTTTTTTCCTCTGTTTGCCAAATATTCATTAACCAAATCGTAGGATTTTCGATTTCTATTTGGAAAATATTTGGAAATTGCTTTGCTTTTCTTTGAAGTCGATCGTCAGTTGTCAAAAACACGTCTGCACCTCAATCTAACTATTGTAGAGGCGAATGACCATTCGCTCCTACGTCTGGAAAACAGGAAGAACCGAGAGCAGCTAATACTACAGGAGATGAAGATGTTCTAGACGATCGCGCGATCGCGGAGATTATGAATTTATTGTATTCTCAAAGCTTAGGGCAATAAAAAGATTTGGTTGAAGTCGCGATCGCATTTCTTCAAGAAACTTTGATGCGATCGCAAAATAATTGAGAGGATGAACGATCGAAATCTAATCGACAGAAATATCTAATTTGCCAAAAAACAGCTATGCCAGCTAAAGACATCTATCACGATAATGTTAAAAAAGCTCTTCTAAAAGATGGTTGGACAATTACTGATGACCCATTCAGGCTAAGATTGGGAACAAAAGATTTATACATCGATCTAGGAGCAGAGAAACTGTTAGCTGCTCAAAAGAATGAACAAAAAATAGCTGTGGAAATTAAAAGTTTTATTAGTCCTTCTCCCATCCAAGATTTGGAAAATGCTTTGGGAGAGTATATTCTCTACTTCGACATTCTTACTCGCCTTGAACCAGAAAGAACTTTACATCTCGCCATTCGCAATGAAACCTATTCTGAGTTATTTGAAGAACCAATAGGTAGAATTTTATTAGAGAATCAACGCCTTCGCCTACTTGTATTCGATCCCGATCGAGAGGTGCTTCTTCGATGGATACCTTAGAAACTTATCGTCAAATCATCATTAACGTTTTAAAGGAATATGCTCAAATTCCTTATGCCTATGGTCAAGTGGAGAGTCAGGTTATTCTCGATCGAGACTCCGATCGCTATCTTCTTATAGTTCAAGAATGGGAAAACCAAAAAAGAGTTCACGGTTGTCTAGTCCATATTGACATTATCGATAACAAAATCTGGATTCAGAGAGATGGAATTGAATATGGAATTGCCAACGAACTAGTAGAAAAGGGAATTTCTAAGAAAGACATCGTTCTCGGTTTCCATCCGCCTTCTGTGCGACCATACACCGAATTTGCTGTCGGTTAAGAACTTTAACAAAATTAAAGTTCTCTCAAACAGAAAGAATTTGTAGCAACTAATACTACAGGGAATGAAGATGTTCTAGACGATCGCGCGATCGCGGAGATTATGAAACTGTTGTATTCTCAAGGCTTAGGGCAATAAAAAATTTGGTTTGAGTTGCGATCACGAAGGAGTAAACTCCACTAGCGTAGAGTGAAATATCTTACCATAGAGCTGAAATAACAAATAATTTAGAGAATGAATAATCCAAATCTCATCGATCGCATTACATTTAATCCTAAGATACTAGCTGGTAAACCTATCATTCGCGGTTTAAGAATTTCAGTAGCCACGATCTTAGAATTATTAGCAAAAGGAGCAACAACTGAAGAGATTCTTGAAGATTATCCCGATTTAGAAACAGAAGACATACAAGCTGCCTTATTCTATGCTTATCAGTTAGTAGATAGAGAAGAAATTATCGAAAGAGTTTCGGCATAAAACGGCATTGTTATTGCGCTGCGAAGCAAGTTTAGGATACGTGAGACTTGGGATTGATAGTAGTTCTTGTTCGAGAGAATTAGAACTTTTACCAACAAATACAACAGGCAATAAATACTTTCAAAGTTCGATCGCGCGATCGCAGAAATTATGAATTTGCTATATTCTCAAGGCTTAGGGCAATAAAAAAAATTGGTTATTGGTTTGAGTTGCGATCGCAATATGGAATTAGAAGATGTTGCTGTAGTTTTTACTACATCAGAAGCAGTAAATCAAGCTCTTCGCCATTTAATCGCTGCAATTCCAAAGACTTAGAGTTCTCTCAAACAGGAAAAACTTTTAGCAACTAATACTCCAAGCGATCGAGCTGAAGATGTTCTAGACGATCGTGCGATCGCGGAGATTATGAACCTGTTGTATTCTCAAGGTTTAGGTAAATAAGAAGATTTGGTTTGAGTTGCGATCTTGCCCCAGTTGCGATAACCGACGGAGAATTAATTCTCCGTCTAATAGATTAAGTCCATTCAAATGGACTAAAACCCCAGTCTAGTCGTCTTGAGACGACTTTAGCTTTGAGGCAGCGATTTTAATCGCTGACTGACTTTGAGGCGATCGAGCTGAAGATGTTCTAGACAATCGCTCGATCGCAGAAATTATGAACTTATTGTATTCTCAAGGTTTAGGACAATAAGAAGATTTACGTTGAGTTGCGATCGCTTATTTTAATTTTCTTTGTTGAACATAGTTGCGAAAATCATCTACTCTAAGGCGATCACTCCCAGGATATTCAGAGACGATCGCGCGATCGCATAAATTATGAATTTATTGTCGAATCAAGGTTTAGAACAATAAGAAGATGAAAGAGTAGTGGCGATCGCCCCAAAGAAATCTCTTGTCGATTAGAAATCGATCGCCGCGTACTTCTCCTCATACATAAAGCCTACGGGTTATGAGATAATATCTATAAGGAACTTCAAGTTTAAGTATGTCAATCCATAGGCTTAGTTATCCACATATCGAAAAAAGCAACGATCGACCTGCAAGATTGGAGCGATTGCCTCGTATTAGAGTGGCACAAATTATCATGAACTATCTTGCCTATGGTTGGTCAGTAGAAGAAATGTGTCGCCAACATCCTTACTTAACTAATGCTGAAGCTCACGCTGCGATGGGCTATTATTTCGATCATCAAGAAGAAATTGACCAAGAAATTCGAGAAGAATGGGTTAAATTCCAAGAAAGCAGAATTATATCGGAATCTTCCCCCTTTTATAATAGATTGACACTCCCCACGAATAATCGTCTGAACGACGATTCAAGACGGACTTCAATGGGCGGAGGCAACCTCCGCCCCCAGTCCTCAAATTCGGGGGATTCTTAAGAGATATTCATCCTTAAAGGGTTAGCCAAAAACCCGCTACTCACTCGCTGGAAATCCAGTCTGTGCATACTTTTAACTAAAATGTTGGCACTACCATTTATATCACTTGATACCAGATGGTTATTTTTCGTCTTATACAATCCACGCTTTATTCTCCTCCCAGAGAAATTATGTTTACTGGGATTGTCGGCGTTGTAAACAGGTATCTCATCTTGGTCGTAGAAGCTAGCTTTAGACGAGTAGGATTCTTCCTGTTCTTGATAAGTAATTCCGTATCTAAGACAAAGTGCTTCAAGCTTCCGTCTCAACTGCCAAAAAGGTATCTGGACAAAGTTCTGATTATTTGTGCGCCCAATCTTAATTTCTTGCTTAATACCTGGGTTATATCCAACTATCAGTTTGCCTATTTGACGGTCAAGGCAATGGTCAATTATTACCTTTGCGGCTTTGTTCAAATAGTCTCGGACGCAGTTATTACGCCACTGGTAGAGTCTTGCTTGTTTATTTGTAAAAGACTTGATTCCTTGTTTATCTTTGGCAGACTGAAGTTGAGCGTTTCGCTTGTTGTAGAACTGATTAATGCTTTAAAGAAGTACTGCCGACATTCATACAACGCCACGTTATAAAGATTTTTACTCAAACGGCACAAAGCAGACAGGGCATTAAACTCCTGCTTGCTAAGTCTTCTAAGTTGATTCTTTTGTGTAGCGTACATACTAATTGTTTTCGCGACAAAAATAATAATACCGCGAAAAGTGAATCTTGTACAGCCTTAGACAAGCGAAAATAAGGAGGTCGCTACCGCTCCGTTTCGTTTATTGGCGCGGTTTTCGCGGACCATATCTAGAAGCTAGGGGTATCCAAACCGCGCCTTAAATCAATGAAAGCAAAAGGACTACTGTAATTGGCGATCGCCCAAAGAGAGTCCGAGATGACGAGTTAGGGGTCGAAGTCGAGCAACATACCAAGCACCATCTTCATCAAAGGGAACAATTTCACAGCTTAAATAGTGCAAAACTTGCTGAATTTCTTGTTCAGGAACTCCTATTTCAACCAGCTTGGTGATGATTTCACTTAGATTAACAGAACTAATTACTGCATCTGCTAATATTTCTGCTACTCGTTCCGTTCCAGTTTCTCGATTGAGAAATGCTAAAACGGCTGAAGCATCCAGCACGTAATCACTCATCAGATGCTTCTTCTCGTCGTTGGGCAATTAGTTCATCAGCTAGGGAACGAGAACCACCATATCGACTTACTATCTGCTGGGCGCGGTTAAGGGCTTCTTTGCGCGGTATGATGCGGATTTCTCGCTCTTCGATAGTTAAGATAACATCATCCCCGATACCAAGTTCCAAGGCGCGACGATATTCAGCAGGGATAACAATTCTGCCACCATCTGTTATTTTTGTAACTGTTTCTTTTAATGCCATAGTTAAAAAAATGACATAAACTTTAACTTATGCCATTTTAACTAAGTTTGACAAAAATTCTGGCGATCGATCTGCACTTCAATCTAACTATTGTTTTAGTTCGAGCAAACAGATCTTGTTACCGTTAGCTAAAAGATTCGGGAAATTGCCTCTTTAGTGCTGGAATCACAGGACAGGGTTGTTTTGCTTGCAAACTCTCCGATCGCTCGCCTTTAAACAAATTCCAACGATAGGGACCCATTACTTCAGCAGACATCCATAACAATCGCTTTGCCCTAGTCATGGCTACATAAAGCAAACGATATTCTTCTGCGGTTTTTAATTTTCCTGCTTCTTCCCAAGCGTCATCTGGTTGTGGAATGGCTGTAGCTAAGTTTTCTCCTTTATATTGAGCGTGAACAAAAGCACGAATTTGGGCGCGGGCAACTTCTGGAAGTGTAAAGTTACCTAAAAACCTTGCTGCTACAGGGGTATATAATTTACCAGGCAGAGTATCTTCGTGCAGAAAGGGAATAAATACATAATCCCAGTCTAATCCTTTTGCTTTATGCATGGTAATAATAGTCAATTGTCCTGGGCGAGTATAGGCATCTTCGTTATCTTCCTCTACTCCCTCGAATTTCTCCGAACTAACAATTTCTTCTAAGGTTTCTAGGGTACTTTTGAGGGAACTATGTCCTGCAATTTGTTGATTGACGCGATCGGCTAGTTTTTGTAGGGTAGCTAGTTCCGAACCCGTATATTTCAAACTCATACCTAAAAAGAAAATTAACTGATAGTGAGGTAATTCGATACGGGCGCGAAGTAAACTGGTACAAAAAATTCTCGCTTCTTCTACTTGAGGCTTCTGGGGTGATGCTAAAGGGGTAGGATAGAGAAACTGTTCTGGAGAAGTTGCTAGGGCATTTAAATCTTGTGCTTTAATTAAACCTCTGACTTCCAAAACCTCTAAAGCAGCTTTGAGATTATCGGGAGAGTGGGGACGGAGAGTAAAACGCAACAAACGATATATTTCTTCAGGAATGTGGGATTGTCGTTCGCTTTCACTAACTTCATACAATCCAATTTGATGTTCTTTTTGATTTTCTTTGAGCAATTGCGTCAATTGCCCTGCCACAAATTTACCCTGACGATTTTCTCTCACCAAAATAGCTGCATTCGCTTCAGGATTGTCTTGGAAAAGTTCGATCGCTCGCTTGCCAATTAATTCAACTGCGTGAAATACATCTTTAGGATTACAAACTTCTAATCCTTTGCCTACTGCTTCTGGATTGGCATTAGCTTGCGGATCTTCAGTGTCAACGGGGCAAATATTTTGACGGCGGAATGGCAATTCTACGCTAGCAATTCTGCCTGAATCGAAATCACTATAGCTAGTCAAATCGTACCTTTCTGCCTGCTTAAATTGCTTTTCCCAAGTTTGATTGATCCAGTGGAGAGCAAAATTAGCAGCTTCGATAATAATTTGATTACTTCTACCCGCACGATCCATAGTGGCGAGATTTTCTTGTCGATCGCAGGTTTCACAAAACCAGTTGAAATAAACGGGATCGGCAGGAGTAAAGGTAGAATTAATCGCTTGGTTGGGATCGCCAACACGAACTAAATTAGGTGAAGCATTAGGGTGACTAGGATCGCTAGCCAACAGAGAAATCAACCTTTCTTGCAGGGGACTAGAATCTTGCGCCTCATCTTCAAAAACGGCAAAGATTTGGTTTTGCCAGAGAGGACGAACTGTGTCGTTTTCCAAAACCCGCAAAGCAGCGAGAATCATATCATCATAATCAATAAAATCCTGAGATCGCATTAATTTTTGATATTGTTCGTACAATCCCGCCGCGATCGCCAAAATTTCATAGCTGTCGTTACTTAAATCACTAATCGACCATAAATCTTCTGGCAATAAACCAGAACTTTTAGCTTCTCGAACTACCGTCAATGCCAAACTGGGTAAAGCTTCCGTTCTCAATACTGACTGACGGCGTAATTTTTCGGTTTCTTCTCCATCGAATTGCGCTCCTTCGAGTAAAGTTTGATAGCGTAGGGGATTAGCGGCAATCCAGCGTTCGACAGCACCTCTAATCAAACGATGAGAGCGATCGGGGGAAATAATTGTAGCTGAGTCTAAATTGAGTCCCGATAATTCTTTTTGAGAATTAGCAATATTAAGCGCTAAACCATGTAGAGTATGAACCACAAAACCACCTGGAGGTAAGTGCAGTTCTTGCAGACGCTTTCTAATTTTACTTTTAATATTAGCTGCCGCAGAACGAGTATAAGTAACAATTACCAACTGTCTTCTAGCATGAAGTTGATATCTAGCAATTACTAAAGCAGCCGCCACAGAAAGACTGTGAGATTTTCCCGCCCCAGGTACAGCAGAAACAGCCATTTGCCCCCCTCGCCAATCTGCTAAACTCTGTTGTCCCGATCGCAAACTATCGCGTAATTCCTGGCATTTTGACTCCAACCACGCCGCATACTCTAGTTTATCTGTGGGTGGGTTTGTCAGTTGAGAAAGCAGATTGTTCATAGCTTAAAAATAGGGAGCAGGGAGCAGGCAGCAGGGAGCAGGAGTTTAGCTGGAAGGTAGGTTATTAAATAGGGAGCAGGGAGCAGGATTCAGTCGTAGGGGTTTGGCATTGCCAAACCCGTACAGAAGTCAGAAGTTTTATAAAATTCACAATTCACAATTGATAGTTTAATAATTTTGAATTTTGAATTGATAATTTTGAATTGGTTTGTTACTTCCCCTGCTCCCTAACCCCTAGCCCCTAATCCCTAGTCACTAACCCCTAGCCCCTAGACCCTAATCCCTAGTCACTAAATACCTAATAGCATATAAACTATGTAAGAAATCCAAAAGGTAGCTGCTAACATTGCTGGTACGGCAAAGGTGGAAATTGTTTCCGAAAAGTTAGAAATCTGAGTGCAACTGCTGTACAAAGTAATCACTAAATAACAAAAAACAAAGATGAGTAGAATAATCGCAGGAATGCTCAGGAAATTGGGAATAATTGCCCAAAATATCATTAAAAAACCAAATGGCAACAAAGTTACACCAGCAGTGAAGAAATCCCCTGCTATGCTACCAGAACTACGATAAATCAAGCGCAACAAACGATTGATGATGGCAATACAAAGAAATGGTACTGCCCCCAAAAAACCTAATAGAGAGAGGGATAGTTCAAAATTACTAGCATGAGCAGCACTACCAAAAATAAACAAAATATCGGCGATCGCACCGTATAAAAAACTTACGCCAATTGCCTCTTGAGTATTCATTTTAGAAAAGGCAGGCAATAAACCACCACTAGGGTTAAAAGCAAAAGTAATAAACGATAACCAAGCAAATTTGAATATGTTAATGAAAAGCTGGCAAATT
>CAZJTL010000005.1:9242-70083 GCA_964548905.1 uncultured bacterium
TTAAGAAAATAAAACGCCTGGAAATGCAAAAGAAAATTAAGCTTATTATTATCCACTTTATTAAGCGCTTTGATAGTGACGCGATAAGCACTTAAATTCTTTTGCTCGCGAAAGAGTTGGGCTGCTGTTTTTAAGTCTTCTAGCGCTTCTGGATCTTTCTTAAACTCTTGATGAATTAAACCTCGAAAATAATAGGCTTGAGCGTAATTTTGATCGTGAGCAATTGCTTCGGTGTAAGCTTCGATCGCCGCTTGAGCGTATCCTAATCGATAGCGAGATCTACCCTGATAATAATGAGCTTTTGCCGTTTTATTATTAATTTTCAAGATTTGATAACAATCGTCTAAAACACCCTTGTCATCTCCCAATTTATAACGAGCTTCGCATCTTTTTAAATAGGCTTCTATATATTGAGAATTCAGTCTAATCGCTTGAGAATAATTTTCGATCGCACCTTGATAGTCTTTTTCTAAAGATTTTTTGACTCCCTTAAAATAAAAATCCTGTGAGCTAATCGTTTTACCGTCAGCTTTAGAGCGAGAATAACTGGGTGCTTGATAGTTTCTGTCATAACGACGACGTTTGCTAGCATCGGAGAGTACTTCATAAGCTTGAGTAATCTCTTTAAACTTTTCTGCTGCCTTCACATTATTGGGATTAACATCAGGATGATATTGACGAGCAAGACGACGAAAAGATGCTTTGACCTCTTCGATCGAAGCAGCTTTAGAAACTTGAAGTATTTGATAGTAATCCTGAGCTTTTGCCATCGATTTTTAACTATATTAAACCGCAGTCAATTTGAAGATGATTTTAATCTTTTTTGCCTTACTTTGATTGACTGACATTAAACTTGCACTGCATAAATAGTAACTTTATTGAAAAAAATATATAGATGTCCGTTATTCTACATTAGGTTGAGTTTTTGTATTTTATGCGATTTTTTAACTGGTCGATCTCTTTAAAAAAAGATTATAAATTTTTAAAACTTAATTGTACCACTAGTATAGAAAGTCAGAAGTCAGCCTAAAAAATATAACCGTGTGTAGTTAATTTTTGGTAAATTCTCATTTTGGCTCCTGCTTCCTTACAATAAATTCACGGTGTTTATTGTTGGTGTGTTAGGAGCAAAAAAAATTTATGAGGACTTTCCTGCTCGTCTGGTTAGGGCAAGTTATTTCCCTTTGGGGTTCTAAACTGACTGAGTTTGCTTTGGGTGTTTGGGTTTACCAACAAACAGGTTCAATTACGCAGTTTTCTTTTACTCTGTTATTTATATATCTGCCCAATGTCTTAATTTCTCCTTTTGCTGGAGTATTAGTCGATCGCTGGAATCGTAGATGGGCAATGGCGATTGGCGATTTCATTGCAGGCTGTACTACGCTGGTAGTCATGTTTCTGCTAGCCTTCGGACAACTAGAAGTCTGGCATATTTATCTAGCAGTGGCAGTTATGTCCATTTTTGAAGCCTTTAAATTACCTGCCTATACAGCAGCGATCGCCCAACTCGTTCCCAGACAACAACAAAGTCGTGCTAACGGTATGGTGCAAATTTCTAAGGCAGCAGCTAAAATTATTGCACCAATCGCGGCAGGAATTCTGATTAAATTAATCGACCTCAAAGGAGTACTATTAGTCGATTGCACTAGCTATATTTTGGCGATCGCTACCCTATCAATGGTGCGCTTTCCCAATTTAAAGATCGCAAAAGTTAAACGACTAAAACTAGCTCGCTTTTGGTACGAAATTAACTCTGCATCTTACTACATTGCAAAAAGACCAGGATTATTTTGGCTGTTGCTGTTTATTGGCACTACCAACTTTACCATGGGAGTTTTAGAAGTAGTGTTTTGGCCCTTTGTACTCAACATGAGTTCTACTTCTGAATTAGGGCGCGTCCTTTCTTTAGGCGGTTGTGGCATGTTAATCGGCAGCTTATTAATGAGCGTGTGGGGCGGCCCCAAGCATCACATTTATGGCATTTTAGCTCTAGTTCCCTTGCAAGGATTATTTATAATTTTAGGTGGGTTGAAAGCTTCTGTGATTTTTTCTGCTGTCGCTATTTTTGGCTATTTATTTGCTCAACCAATTATTGTCAGTTGCAACCAGTCGATTTGGCAGAGTAAAGTACCTATCGATTTACAGGGAAGAGTCTTTGCTCTCCAACAAATGTTAGAGCGATCGCTCGCCATCTGCGCTTACTTAATTACAGGCCCTCTAATTGATTATGCCTTAGAACCTTTGTTGGCAAATCATGGCTTTCATAAATTAATTGA
Organism: uncultured bacterium; assembly: GCA_964548905.1. Classification (GTDB taxonomy): domain Bacteria; phylum Cyanobacteriota; class Cyanobacteriia; order Cyanobacteriales; family Xenococcaceae; genus CAZJTL01. Next base: position 11,519 of record CAZJTL010000005.1, read on the forward strand.
CAACAGCATCGGGCAGTTTTTTCAATTAGAAACAGGACAAGAAATTGCCCTATTGATGATTTTAGTAGGAATTATTAACATCGTAGCCGCACTAGTTGCCTATCGAGAACCGCGACTTAGGTATGTAGAAAAAGAATTACCAGACGCGATCGAGTTTCGTCAGGGGTTAGGGGTTAGGGGTTAGGGGTTAGGGGTTAGGGGTTAGGGGCTAGGGAGTAGGGAGCAGGGGGGCAGGGGACAATTCGCAATTCGCCCGTGCAGTGGCGCGGGTTCGCAATTCGCAATTAAAAACCTGCTGCCTGCTGCCTGCTGAGGCGCGGATGGCGAACCTGTGTCGCCATAATGAGCGCCGTCCCTACTCCCTGTTTTGCAATGAACCATAAACCATGAACCATGAACAAATTTTATGAAAATAGCGATTATTACCTCTGGATTTTTACCTGTAGTTGATGGAGTAACGGTTAGTGGATGGCATCGAGTTGAAAAGCTTAGTCAGTGGGGACATCAAGTTTTGTTGTTTTGCCCAGATTACAGTCCTTTGGCTGAGATCTATCCTAACTGGCGCGACTACAGTGGTGAAATCTTACCAGGGGTAAGAGTAGTTAACTTAGAAAGCACTCCTTTTCTGGATATTGATTTTGAGCGAAATGTCAGCATAAACTCTTATCAAACTCTGCTTAAGGAATTAGAAAAGTTTCAGCCCGATCTAATTCACGTAGATGAGCCAGAACGGTTATTTTCTGGCTTTTTTAGACGTGCTAGTCTTGATTTCGCTAAAAAACACAATATTCCTTGTGTCGGCTTTTTTAGAACTAATTTCTTGGAATATGCAGACGATTTTCTGCTTTTGCCAAAACCAATGCTGAAGCTAGTTAAATGGTTGTTTATTCAATTTTTAGCTTGGGTTTATAATGGCTACGATGCGACTCTAATCCACAGTACGATTACCCAACAAAAACTGATTAAGTTTGGCATTAAAAATACAGTGTTCGATCATTTAAATGGTTTCGATCCGAGTAGATTCAACAATAAATCGCGTCAAAGCGATCTGTTTGCTAATAAATATGGATTGCCACAGATCGATCGCCAAGTAAAACTTATTTTTGTGGGACGTTTGACACCAGACAAAGGTTGGAAATTTACCATCGATGCTTTTAAGCAAGTAGCAAAGGCGATCGATCTAGATAAAATTGCCTTACTTGTTGCTGGTGACGGCGAGATGTATCAACAAATCGAGCAAGAATTGGGAAATATTACCCCTCATCTCCATCTTCTCGGTCGAGTTTCTCCCGAAGAGATGGTTGAGTTATTAATTAATAGTGATATTTATGTCACTACTTCCGAAAAAGAAAATCGATCGCTTGCTATCATAGAAGCCTTAGCTGCTGGTTTGCCCATTCTTGCCCCTCGCGCTGGAGGTATTCCTCAAGATGTTGAAAATGGAAAAAGTGGATTTTTATTCATTCCTCAGAATCGAGACGATTTTGCCACCAAACTCAAATTATTAGTTGAAGATATCAATTTAAGGCAACAAATGGGCAACAACGGCAAGCAGTATATCGAACAGTTTAGTTGGGATAAAACTATTGGTAATCTGGTTAAGATTTGGGAGTTGCAAGTGAAGAAAAAGGGGCTAGGGGTTAGGGATTAGGGTGTAGGGGAAGTAATAAGTAATGAGTAATGAGTAATGAGTTAACAGCCGCTATGAAGGTTCCTACTTCCTACTTCCTACTTCCTACTTCTTACTTCCTCTTGCCTCCTGTTCCCTGTTCCCTGTTTTCGCAATGAACCATGAACAATCACCAATCAACAAAATTATGTTAGGCAATTTTCAACAAGTCCATCTCAGAATTGAAGTTGAAGCAAACGAAACAACTATTAGAGAAAGTTTGCTACAAGTAGATAAAATTAAACAGTGGATGTGGCCCCAAAATTTTTCGGCTAATTTACCAGAAAAATTAGAATCAGGATTAACTTTTACCAGCTTTCTAGGACCGATCGAAATCGACCATCATGTTCAGGTTGCTAATGATTGTTGTCTTCGTTTGCTATTGAGTAAAGGTATTGATGGCTATCATGAATGGTATTGGGGCAATGGTTGGATTCAATCGCGTTTGGAAGGTATTTCTGCTTTGCCTCTCAATTTAGGACAAACTTTGAGTTTATTGAGATTGCGTCAATTTATCGGAGCTATTAGTAAGCAGTAATCAGCTTTCAGTTATCAGTTTTTTGCTGACTGCTGTACGGGCGAATAGCCATTCGCCCCTACTGAAAGCTGATAGCTCGAAAAAAAAACTGACGTACTCTCACGCCAGCTTAGTTTTCGACTATTTTCATCTAATCAAGACTAAAATTAGTATCGATTAAAAATCAAACTCAATCTTAGGACTATTGTTTAAATCGTAACTTTGAGAATCATATCCTCAAAGTCAGGGGTAAGATCTGTAGTCGCAAACAGATCCTCAAAGACAAAGAGATTATCTCCAGAAGAACGAATGTGATCGGATTTATCTGGGTTAGCGCCTAAGTAGTTAAAGTAAGCTACTGGTATACCATCACTCTTAAACTGATTATCCGCATTCGACTTGAGAACATCATCAACAGTGCCGTTGGCAATCAAATAAGGTGCCAAAATCTGACCTTCACTCAGAGTAGTATCAAGATTACTCTTGTCTTTAGTCAAATTAAGGTCGATGCGTTTTTCAAGTGCAGCTTTAGCATAACCAGGATCGCTAGGTTTGAGTAACTTACCGTTGATATCAGCTATTGTTCCTTCTTTATCTAGAACTGGATAGAAACCAACTGTGTTGTTAAAACCAGCGTAGCTAGAGAGTTCAAACTTCGCTTTGACTGGAGCAGATTGTCCAGTAATATCGAGTAATTCCCCTTGATAACCACTTTGCAGCTTGGCAGTTTGCTTAACAGGGTCATTGCTAAGCTGAACTTTCATGATCAAGTCATTGTAGTCCTTATCACCAAGTCCTGTTATATCCTCCCAACTGAGTTTGAAACCGCCTTCAGAAGGAATAGTACTAATTTGCAGATGGTTGAGATTTTTACCACCATTACCACTAACTGAAGCAAAGAAGACTTCAGGGTTTTTACCTTCTGCGATCGCTTTAAAGGCATTATCTACTGAATTGTTTTGAACTAAGTAGAAGCTGAGGTTATCAGAAGCATTAAATCCATCCAAAACGCGAGTAGGATCGAAATTAATTTTCTGACCGATACTACTTGGAGAAGAAAAAATTGTTTTTCCAGCTCTTAGTGCTGCTTCTACGTAGCCAGGATCGCCAGGTTTGAGACCGTTAAGAGTGCCATCAGCAGCTACTTTGAATACACCGATTTCGTTGACGTATGCTGCATCGTATTCTTTTACGCTTAAGGTAAACTTGATGCGAGCATCGTTTTTGACTTCAACATCAACTGCAACACCGTTAGCATTACCATCGGCATCTTTAGCTTTATAGTAGAAGGTATCAGTGTAGCTGGTAGGACTACCATCTCCCATTAATTTGAAGTTTCCCTGCTCGGAATCTAGTAGTAAGTCAAACGCTTTATTGACATCAATACCATTGGCAGGAGGTGTATAAAGTAACTTACCATCTTTAGTAAGACTTACCGTACCACCTTTAGCAGTAGTTTTATCGTAACTTTCGATCTCCTTGCCTGGACCTTGGTCATTGGCTAAAACGTCGATCGCGATCGGGCTGCTACTAGAGGTAGAAGCTTTATCTGCTTGAGCGACAACTGGAGATGTTAGAATTTCGTCTTTATTAGTAAAGTCACCTGCGGTAAGAGTTCCTGTGAAACCCTCTAAAACAGCAATTCTAGTGCCGTTCTTATCCATAATGACAGTACTGCCATTTTCTTGAGCAAACTTTAAGCTATTAAAGTCAAGACCAGCAGCATTAATACCAAGTTTGTCTCGTCCTTGAGTGAAATCTTTGACGGTATTAGCTTGTTTGGGTAAATCACCCAAAGCAATCCAGAATAAATCCGAACCAGTTCCACCTTGGAGAGTGCTGTTACCTTGACCGGCATACAGCTTATCTTGACCAGCACCGCCAATTAATTGGTCGTTAATACCGCCTTTGAGGACATCATTGCCATCACCACCATCTAAGATGTTGCCACCCTTACCAATTTCAGCGTTAAGGACATCATTTCCTGCCTCGCCGTATAGTTTATCGTTGGTGTTGGCAAAGAGTTGATCTTCTCCTGCACCACCTTTGAGGGTATTATTGCCCTTACCAGCAGCAACAGCATCGATAATGTCGTTTCCGTCTGTACCTGTTATTAATTCGTTAGAACTTTTGGCATAGATAGTCTTACTGCTATTAGACTCTGGTGTAGAAGCTGGTAGGATTAGGTCTTTATCAGTAAAGTCATCTGCTGTTAATGTTCCTTGAAACCCTATCAAGATGGCAATTTCTTTATCATCTTGAGTTTTGATCAGAGTATCTGAACCTTGCTTGGTAATCTTGAGATTTTTATATTCTACACCAGTAACTTTAAGCCCAAGTTTATCTTGTCCTTGAGTAAAATCCTTAATTACGTTACGTTTGTTTGGTAGTTCAGCAATAGCCAGCCAAAAAAGATCGGCAGAAGAACCACCATCAAGAGTGCTTCCTCCTTGACCGGCACGCAAGTCATCTTGACCTGAGCCACCGTATAACTCGTCATTGCTACCAGCACGCAGATTATCGTTGCCTTCGCCACCGTAAAGTTGATTTTTTCCTTTACCAATTTCGGCGTTGAGGGAATCATTTCCTTCATCGCCGTATAGTTTATCGTTGGTATTGGCAAAGAGTGAATCGTTTCCTGCTCCACCTTTGAGAGTATTATTACCTTTACCTGCGGCAACTGCATCGAGGGTATCGTTCCCTTCTAAGCCAAGTAGCTCGTCACCAGAGCCTTTGGCATATAGTTGATCGTTGGCAGAAGTACCAGGGATAAGCACCATGGTTAAATTAGCTCCATAAATTTATAGTGTAGTGATTGAATTTAAGAACAATGAATTACATGAATGAATTACATGAATTCAAAGTCATTAGATTCGTTAACAGGTGGTTTTCCATCTAATTCGACTAATTCTTCGCCATTGACCGAGATCTTACCATCGTTGTATTTGACTTGATCGCTAGTAACACCTTTGGCAAATCTAATCTTATCTTCACCAGATACAAAGTCGATAATCTTGTTGATTTCTGATGGTGCAGAACTGAGATCTAGAACATAAGTGTCTTTACCAGCACCACCAGCAGCAGTAGAGCCACCGCCTTTGAAGATTAATGTGTCGTCGCCTTCGTTACCAGCAATATTGTCTTTATTACCAGCCGTAGCTTGATCGTTGCCATCACCACCATAGACGCGGTTGTCACCAGTACCTTTAGAAGCGTCAATTACGTCGTTGCCACCGCCACCAAAGGCGAAGTCTTTTTGACTTAATATGGCTTTGTCATCGCCATCACCAGTACTAATTTCATTATTTCCAGCGTTCTTAGATTTGCTGAGATCGATGAAGTCGTCGCCCCCACCGGTACTTAAAAAAGTGCCTTTGCCATCAAAACCATCTTTTCCAACTATCAATTCATCGGGTCCTTCGCCACCAGAAAGTATTTCTTGGGTAGATCCAACACTAATAGCGGATGGACTAATTTGACCTTTAAGAATGGCGATCGTTTCACCGTCATACATAACGGCAGTGTTACCGTCTGGTGTAGGCTCGAATTCTAGATCGTCGGCACTGATACCATTTTCTAGTTCTAAGGAATCGCCTTGTTGATAGTCAATAATCGTATCAACGCCTGAACCAGGTCCGATGATAAAGATATCGTTACCTTCGCCGCCAGACAGAAGATCGTCTCCAGCGCCACCAGCGAGAATGTCTGAGCCGCCAAGACCGTAGATAGCATCGTTACCTTTACCACCATCGATCTGATCGTCGAGGTTACCACCTCTAATTAAATCTATGGCATCAGTGCCATTGAGCTGGTTTATTTGATTCTCAAGACCTTGGATATCAAAACCACCAGAACTATTAGGAGTTGAATTTAATGGGGTTGTGGGATTAATTACGCTTGACATTGTTTAAATATAGTTAATTTGAGCAGGTTATTGCTTACTATGAATAGCTACTGTCAATATATTTCCCACAATTAACTGAAAAATAACACTAGTCCTTAAAAATCAGGGATTATACTGATATCTGATGATTATTACTAATAATTGCTTAAGTGAAAATCAGGTAGTGAATCTTAATTTGGTCATGAATTAGGCGAGTACTTAGGTAGAGTAGAGGGAGCAGGGAGACAAGGAGACTGGGGAGGCGCGGAATTGGAGGTCGCCTCCGATTATTGAGCGCCGTAGACGGGGAGATGAGATTACCAATCCTTTGAAGAAAATAGATTCACTTGGTTGCGTCCTTGAGTTTTAGCTTGATATAGAGCGCGATCTGCTTGTTGAATTAGATGATGAATATTTTGATGGGGACTGGGAACTTGAGTTGCTACTCCCATACTCAAGGTTACGTAGGTCGAAATCGGTGATTTTTGATGGGGTAGCTTTAATTTTTCTACTTGTTGACGGATTGTATCGGCGACAAATAAAGCACCTCGATCGCTCGTATCTGGTAAGATGATGGCAAATTCTTCACCTCCGTAGCGTGCGACTAAATCTGCTGGTCTTTTACTGGTTCGAGTCATTACTTTAGCAATTTCCTTCAGACAAGCATCTCCTGCTGGATGTCCGTAGGTATCGTTATATTTTTTGAAAAAATCTACGTCACACAGTACTAAAGATAAAGGTTTTTGTTCTCTTGTCAAGCGTTGCCATTCTCGGTTCAGAGTTTGCTCGAAATGGCGGCGATTAGCTACTCCTGTCAAACTATCTTGGATTGCCAACTTTTGCAATTGTGCGTTAACTGTTCGCAATTGTGCGTACAATTCCGATTGTTGAATGGCGATCGCTACCTGAGTTGCTAGTTGTTTGAGAAAATCTATTTCCCAGCTTTGCCATTGTCTGGATTTATTGTAGTTATGAGCTACTAGCGTTCCCCATAATTTGTTTTCAGATTGTTGGAAATTATGGTTGGGTTCGATCGACAAAGAGTCGGTAATTTGTTGTAGCGATCGACTTTGCCAAATGGGTAGAGTTAATAAGGCTTTTACTTGCTCTTGAGGATCGAGTATATTTACTTGAGTTTCTTGGGATTGAGTTCTGTTTAAAGGTTCGATCGATTGAACTAAATAGTTATTGGTTTTACTACCATTGGCACCAACCCGATCTGTTACTAATTCCCGTTGTACATGTCTGAGAAATGAGTTATTTACTTGTTGCTGTTGTGGAGACTGGACGATGATTTCGCCTGATGCTTCTGCACTAAAGCGATGGATTGTAACTCGGTCTGTTTGTAGAAATTGACGCACCTCGTCTACTGTTGTCTGAAGAATGATCTCCAAGTCTAAGGATTGACGAATTCGCTCCAACATCTTCCCCATCAATCTTTCTCTTTCTGCTCGCTGTCGCCAAGCTTTTTCGTTACGCTGACGCTCGATCGCATAACGAATCGATCGCAGCAATAATTCTCCCTCTAAACTATTTTTAACTAGATAGTCTTGCGCTCCTTTCCGTACCGATCTAATTGCCGTATTGAGATCGTTGAGCATAGTCAAAACCACGATTGGTATGTTTGGTTTTTGTTTTCTGAGTTTAACAATACTGTCAATTCCCTGACTATCTGGTAGGGATAAATCTAGTAAAACTATATCGAAATTAATTGAAATTAAAAGATCGAGCGCATCTTTAACGCGATTGACATTTTTGATGTCGATATTCAAGATGTTTTCTTGTTCTAATAGCTCCCCAATCAATTCAGCATCTGCTAAATTATCTTCTACCAAAAGGATTCTTAAAGATTTAATATTCACAAATATATTACTTAAACTAGTTATTGGTTTTTGTCGATCGATATAAATATCGCGATCGATTTTGTGAATAACTAAGAAATACTTTTTCGTCTACATTTCTTTTTGATTACTCACAAGAACTTTATTTTAATATTTTTTTAATTTAATTGATTAATTGTTTCTGATTGTATCATGCTCTAGTAGAAAAAATAACTGTTATTAAAGAATTCAGACTCAAATTTAAGGCAGCATAGAAAAATCTAGCCAAAAATTTAAACTTGTTTTAACGACAGCCAAGAATTGGTCTAGATCGTAGGGTTTAATGATATAGCAGTTAGCTTTTAAAGAATAACTTTTGATAATATCTACAGAAGAAGTAGAGGTTGTAAACATTATTACAACTATGCTTTTAAGGCAACTATTTTGTTTGATTATTGTTAATAAATCATAGCCATTTAACTTAGGTAAATTTAAATCTAAAAATTAACTCTTGGGTCTAAGATACTATAAGTAATATCTGCAATTAAGTTGAAAATTACAATTAAAATTGCATAAATAAAAGTAATTGCCATTACTACAGGGGTATCGCTGCGGTAAATCGATTCAATCAGTAAAGCACCAATTCCAGGGACGCGAAAGACTTGTTCTGTGACTAAAGCACCTGTAAAAATGGCGGGAATTTCTAAGGCGACTAGGGTGACTACTGGAATCATAGCATTGCGTAAAATATGATTGATTAAAACAGCAAAGTTACCTAGCCCTTTCGCTAAAGCAGTGCGGACATATTCTTGATTGAGTTCTTCTAAAACAGCCGCACGGACGAAGCGCATTAAGGTAGCTGATTGATATAAAGTCAGCACGCATACAGGCATAATTGATTGCTTAATTTGTTCTATGAATGTTTGCCAATTAGTTATCTTTAAAGTGCTGTTGTAGATAAAAGGAAACCATTTTAGTTGCACGCTAAAAATAATAATAAATAGCAATCCTGTAAAAAAAGTTGGTAAAGAAAATCCAAAAAAAGCAAAAGTTGTTGCTAGTTTATCTACAAGCGAATGGCGTTTAACAGCAGAAAGTACTCCTAAAGGAAAAGCGATAATAATGCTCAAAATATAAGCTAAACCGACGACTACAAGAGTTGTTGGCAAGCGTTGTAAGATTAATTCAAGGACTGGCGTTCTACTCGTAAAGGAATAGCCCAGATCGCCTCGAATAAACGCCCAAAACCATTTAAAATAACGAATGTAAATTGGTTGGTCTAAGCCAAGAGATTTACGAATATTTTCTCTAACTTCTTCTGTAATTGAAGGGTTATTGGCAAATTCTGCCATGGGATCGCCTGGTGCTAATGCCAAAACTGCAAAAATAACAATACTGATAGCGATTAAAGTAGGTATAGCCGTGAAGATACGCTTGATTAGATATTGGTGCATTTAGAATGAGAATTTTTGGTCTTGTTTTAGTAATTATTTTGGCGATCGCTGGTTGCGTTAATATCTCCAGTGGCAATGTACATCTAAAATTTGGCAATCCTAGTAATGCCAATCGGAACGATTTAAATAACTATCTACTGGAAAAGCCACAGTATGCTCTATCCTACAATTGTAGTAACGGTATCCCAAACTGGGTGAGTTGGCAACTGAGTTCAGATTGGTTGGGTGATGTCGATCGCAGTAATGATTTTCGTCCAGATCCAGATTTACCAGACAATTGTTATGCTTCGCGTCCCAACGATTATCGTGGAACTGGTTATGATAAAGGTCATCTGACACCTTCTGCCGATCGCAGTAATATCACTGAAGATAATAGCGCGACTTTTTTGATGAGTAATATTATTCCTCAGTCTCCAGCTAATAACAGAGAGGTATGGCGAGAGTTAGAAGAGTATTGTCGAGAATTAGTCAAACAGGGAAAGGAACTTTATATTATTGCTGGTGGTGAAGGGAAACAAGAAGCGATCGCGACAGGGAAAATTACTGTTCCTCGCTACACTTGGAAAGTAGTTTTAATTTTAGATAAATCGGGTGATTCCCCCACAGAAACCAGTCAAACTATTGCAGTGAGAATTCCTAACAGCGATCGCATTCAAGGCACAAATTGGCAGCAGTATCAAGTCTCGATCGATGAGATTGAAAAAAAGACAGGTTACGATTTTTTCTCAACTATTCCTAACAAGATTCAAGCTCACATCGAACAATTAAATATTTGAAAAAATTTTAAATTTGAGATTTAGTATTGATTTGTCAAGTTATTTCTGATAAACTTTTTTCATAATAGGAGTAGTGACACTTATCGCCAAACCTCCACACAACCATTATGAAAGCTTCACTTTTAATCAAACCAAAAAAAGCTTCAATTGTCAAATTTTTTGAGCTAAAATTTTAACTTTTATTAACTAATATTTTTGCTAATTATATAAATCTAGGTTTCAACAATTTGAGTAAATAAACCTGCCAAATTACCAGCTTCAGTTTGACCAATCACATAAACATCAATTGTCGTTTTTCCTAGCCGATAAACCTGAATATTTCTCAAGTTTACTTTTAATATTTGAACTAATTGTTGATATCGTTTAACTTCCTGAGACTCTTCTTGATTGTGCCAATCTTGTTCTTGAGTGGCAATAGCAAAGAAATCATCTAGTTCGCATACTTCGATCGTTGTATCAAGATTTAAGCCAAGCTGAAGGATTATCTTTTCGGGTGTAATTTCCGATCGTTCTTCCCATAAAAAGACTTGCCAAGGGCGATCGGTTTCGCTAATCCAGGATAAATTTTCTGTTGCTTTTTCTAGTTGAGTGATTAAGTCGCGATCGTTTATTTGTGGATGGTTCATTGTTCATTGTTCATTGTTCATTTACCAGTTTATTTTGGTTGTCGATACAGCAAGGAACGGATAAAAAATTGAGGTAATGCTAGCATTCGCTTCCAACGCCAAGGTTCTTTATAAAGTCGATACAACCACTCTAAATTATTATTTCGCAACCATCCTGGCGCACGATTTTTAGTACCAGCCCAAACATCAAAGCTACCACCAACACCAATCCAAATCGCTTCGGGGCAAAGAGAACGATGTTGCTGAATCCAGAATTCTTGGCGAGGAACTCCCAATCCAACCAAGATTAATTTTGGTTGTTTTTCTTGGAGAGTTTGCAGCCATTGTTGTTCTTCTTCAGGAGACAGATAGCCATGTTGAGCAATAATCTGCAATCCAGGTAATTTTTGTTGCCAATTATTAGCTGCTATGCTGGTTATTCCTGGCGATCCACCATAAAAACAAACTAAACTCAATTCTTCCAGATGGATAATTTGCCTGAGTAGGGCATCTGCTAAATCAATTCCCGCACAACGTTGCTGTTTTTGTCTTCTCATGCGTAGATACAAAATAACACCAGCACCATCAGGAATAACTAAATCGGCTTGCTGAATAAGAGACGCTAAAATTTTATTTTGTTCCGCTAAGATAGCCATCTCTGCATTAAGAGTGACTACATGAGTACTTATTTTCTGACGCAACCGATCGATTAACCAACCAGCATAGTCATCTAATAAATGCACCGATACATTCAGTACAGGAAACTGTTTGGGTAAACTAGGCATTCGATCTAAATTCGATCTCATTCTTATGTGATAGTTCATCTGAGCAGATTGAGCTTAAATTGTGACTGATTTAGAGTTGCGATCGCTTGTTTCTAATGTTTCTAAGATCGTCATTCAACACTCAGTAATTATTATTTAGTAATCAGCGATCGGCAACTAGGAGAGAAGGCAGAAGGCAGAAAATAAGTAGTTCGGTACGGAAGTAGGAAGTTTTTTACTCATTACTCATTACTCATTACTCATTACTTCCCCTACACCCTATACCCTATACCCTAATCCCTAAGCTGCCAGATCGATATCTTCTAAAATAGCGATCGCTTGCTGACAAAGTTGTTGATGACAATGTCCATTGCTAGCCATTAGTCCTCCCCATTGTCTGACATCACCTTGGTTATAAGTGAGAGGATCGCCGCTAAAGTGGGTAAATTTGCCACCAGCTTCGGTAAGAATTAACTCTGGTGCTGCAAAATCCCAGTCTTTAGGTGCAGATTTACCAGATAAGGAAATATAGACATCAGATTGATGTTCTAGAATTGTAGAAATTTTACAGCCGACGCTACCTACATAGTTGCGTGCTTTAAAAGTAATTCGATCGAGCAATTTTTGAAAGCGCTCATCTCGGTGAGTACGACTAGCAACTAAATATAATTCTTGAGGAGAGTTGCGATCAGAAACCTTGATTTGTTTGGTGACACCATCGCGAGTTTCCACAAAGGTACCTTGATTTTTAGTAGCAAAATATAGTTTTTCTGCTTCTGGAAGGGCAACTACAGCGAGAACGGGGCGATTTTGATAAGTTAGGGCAATATGAATCGCATATTCTCCTGTTTTATCGATAAAATCCCTCGTACCATCAAGAGGATCGATAATCCAAACCCATTCTTGAGGTAGAGGAGTTGTTCCTTTGTAGGTTTCTTCGCTTAAGTAGCCAAATTCTTCTGTTCCCAAAGCTGCTTGTAATTTTTCTAAGATATAGTGATTAGTAGCCAAGTCAGCAGCCGTGACAGGGCCATCTTTCTTGTCCTCATTAATATCTAAGTTAATTTCACCTCGATAATAGGAACGTAAGATATCGGATGCACCCCAACCGATGGGGCGAACGATCGCCAAAATTTCTGCTAATTTTGCTGATTGATTGGTATCCAAAACGAGCTTTCCCTTTCATTTTATTTGTGCCAGCTTTCAGCAATTATGACAAATAAAAAGTGACTATTGCGATTACAAGAAAGTACAAATATTAATTAATAAAATTTTTCTGGTGGCGATCGCCTGATATGCTTAATTTCGATACGCGATTGAGAAGTAGTCATCTAAATTTTCATACGGGAGGAAGAGGAAGTATCAGCCCAGGTCAATTATCTTTGTGGTAAGTCGCTCGTGCTATGTGGACATATATAATTGAAACTCTCGAATCCAATCGTATTCAGAAAATTTCTAGATTCTCTAACGAGCGACAGCTTACTTACTCAGAGGGGATCGAGTTATGGAAAAAAGACGAAACTTTTCGTTCGTTTTTTATTTCCTTATTAGCTGAAACCCATATATATCAACCAAACATCTAAATCGAAGTTAAAAGCTTGCCATATAGCAATCCTAAATGATTCATAAAAAATATCTATTGCCTATTGCCTCTTGCCCGGAGGCGGAGCATCTCCGGCTCCGCTCTTGCCTACCATAGCCGATTAATTTACAACTCAAATAGGATCGCTATATATAAGTTTGAGGCTTTTTTTCCGCCAGAAAATGTCTAAGTCCCCTTAGTTGCGATCGCTATTACAGGTGGTGTTTCTTTTTTGGAGGAAGTAGCATCTGCATCTCAAGAAAATCGTCTTGCTAACAATGAAAATCCTAAATCTATTGATAATTTAGAAGTGCGATATCGCTACTCTAACCATTCAATTTCTCGTGCCAATTCTGGCAATTTACTTTCTTTCTGTCCAATAGTTCTTGCTTGCCAAACAAATAGATCGAGCGGAGTGGCGATCGCTGAGATCGGATCTACTTTTCCTGCGATCGCTTTGATCAGCTTAACGGGCAATTCTTTAATTAGCCATCTACTCAAACGATAAAATACTTGTTCTGCATCCAACTCTCTCATTAGATCGATGCCATATAATTCGTGTAAGTAACGATTAGAAGTTCCATACCTGCGCCATTGACTTTTTAACTCACGAAAGCTCGATCGATGTCGATGTAAAACGATCGCATCATCTGCAAATTCCCATTGCCAATCGGTTGCTTTGAGAATGCGCCAACAAAGATCGGCATCTCCACCTGTAGTTAAATAAGGACGAAATAAACCAACTCGATCGAAAATTTTGCTTCTAATCGCTAAATTTGCAGTCTGACCGTAGGCACAAAAAGGATGGTTCAATAAAAAATGTGGAGACATCATGCCGCAAGCTTCTGCATATTTTTCCAGAATAGTATTGCCAGGTAAAGCTACCAAATTCCCTATGACCATACCAATTTCTGACTTGGCAAATGGTCGAACTAACTTTTCCAGCCAATCTGTCTGGGGACGACAATCGGCATCAGTAAATACAATAATTTCTCCACTCGCCTTACGAATGCCTTGATTGCGGGCAGCATAAGCACTTTGAATAGATTTTTCGCTAAGATGATGCCATACGAGCGCGCGATCGCTAGCTGTTTTAGTAGTTTGTTCTAGAATTTTTGCCGTGCGATCGCTGCTATTATTATCGACCAGTAAAAACTCGATTTTTTCTTTTGGATAAGTTTGCTCTAACAAACAATTAATTAAATTTGGTAAATCTTTTTCTCCGTTGTATATAGGTATAATTACTGATATTTTTGGTCTGAAAGGTTGATTTGGTAAGCTATCTTCTCGATCGTCTAATCCTAATTGATAATTCACTCTAGTAACTTTGAATGTCTGTATTTTCTATTTAAAACTGATAAATCCTAGCTATCAAGACATTGTACTAACACCAATTCTCAAAAATTAATTTTTATTGAATTAAGTCAGAAGCGATCGCGGAATTAGTAGCAGTGATTGACAATCTCAAAGATATTTTAGAGTCAACGGAAGCGGAGAAATGAGGAGTGTTAACGAGTGCCAAAAAAAATTAGAGAATTGAAAGCCATGCTTCTTAAAGCTGGATTTACTTATCGATCGGGCAAAGGAAGTCATACAGTTTGGAGTCATCCATTACTAGAATATAGTTTAACTATGTCTGGTAAAGACGGTGCAGATGCAGATCGCTATCAAGAAAAAGATGTAAGAAATGCCCTTAGAGATGTGAAAAAATTAGAAGGTGAATAAATATCAATGAAATATCAATACAGTATTCTGATTCAATGGTCAGAAGAAGACGAAAAATATCTGGTCAGTTTACCTGAATTTGGTCCCTATGCTCATACTCATGGGGATACCTATGAAGAAGCTTTAAAAAATGGTCAAGAAGTTCTAGAATTGTTAATAGAAGATTATCAAGCTAGGGGTCAATCCCTACCACAGCCTTTAACCTCTAAAGTCTCTTTTCAATTTCTTGCTAGCTAAAAGAACTTATAATCATTAATCCATCGCAGACATTTCTCTGGCGATCGCGTTATTTTTAGCTATTAGCTGTCAGTAGTCAGCAGAAAGAACTCACCAGTTATATTTAACCAGAAAATCTTGTCATAACGAGATTATAGACTTCTACCTTCTGCCTTCGCACTTCTGTCTTCCTGCACGAGCAACTTGACAATTAACCCATCAACAGAATAATTTCCTCCACCATTAACCAAGAAAGACAAAAAACTTAATGCATACAGCGAAGCTGTTTCAAACGATCTAATTTGCAACCCATCAACTTTAAGGTGGAAATAAATAGCCACTAGCATGGTAAATAATAAAGCTGTGGCATTAAGGCGTGTCAACAATCCTAAAGCTAGTAAAATTGCCCCAACTATTTCCACATAAGCAGCGCAGTAGGTAAAAAACATGGGATAAGGTAAACCGATCTTGGTAACGACGTTGGTAGCAAACCCTTGTACATCAGCTAGTTTATCCAAACCATTGTGTATCATTAATAGACAAACCAAAATACGAAATACAGTCCAAGTAAATTGCAAGGCAATTTGATGTTTGGGTAAATTAGATTGCAGAATGGCAAAAATTGAGAAATTATTACGATCTTGAGTAACAGTCATTGGCAATTTATTAAAACTTAGTTTAAAAAAATTATACGCCGAACCTAGCTCTGAGCTTTCCAGAGAATCGCCATCAAGATTAATTGACATTTACCCATTTACTAACTGATTCCACTGTAGGCTAAAATTATTAAGAATTCTTTAGCCAGATATATTAAACTTATCAGTCTTCTGACGAAATTTATGTCTCTCCCCATTCGTAATGTTGCTATCATTGCCCACGTCGATCATGGTAAAACCACCCTTGTAGATGCCTTACTCAAACAATCGGGTATTTTTCGCGAAGGGGAAGATGTACCTGATTGCGTCATGGACTCCAACGATCTCGAAAGAGAACGGGGGATTACAATTTTATCTAAAAATACAGCAGTTCGTTACCAAGATACTCTGATTAACATTGTTGATACCCCAGGACACGCTGATTTTGGCGGCGAAGTCGAACGGGTACTAGGTATGGTAGATGGCTGTATTTTGATTGTAGATGCCAACGAAGGCCCAATGCCGCAAACTCGCTTTGTACTGAAAAAAGCACTAGAAAAAGGTTTGCGTCCTATCTTAGTTGTCAATAAAATCGATCGCAATAATGCCGATCCAGATAAAGCAGTAGATAAAGTATTCGATCTATTTGTTGAATTGGGTGCTGATGACGATCAGTGTGACTTTACTACCCTGTTTGCTTCAGGTTTAGCTGGTTTTGCCAAAGAAAACCTAGAAGATGAAGGGGTGGATATGCAACCCCTATTTGAAGCGATTTTACACCACGTTCCACCACCAGTAGGCGATCCTAACAAACCCCTCCAATTACAAGTTACTACCCTCGACTACTCCGATTACCTCGGACGCATTGTCATTGGTAGAATTCACAACGGTACGATTAAAGCTGGTCAACAAGCTGCTTTAATTAAGGATACTGGAGACATTGTTAAAGCAAAAATCAGTAAATTGATGGGATTTGAAGGCTTATCCCGCGTTGAGTTACCAGAAGCAACTGCTGGTAATATCGTTGCTGTAGCAGGATTTGCTGATGCCAATATTGGTGAAACCATCACCACCCCTGACGATCCTCAAGCATTACCTCTAATTAAGGTAGACGAACCTACCTTACAGATGACTTTCTCTGTCAACGATTCTCCTTTTGCAGGATTAGAAGGACAGTTTGTCACTTCCAGACAAATTCGCGATCGCCTGATGCGTGAGTTAGAAACTAACGTTGCTTTGCGAATTGAAGAAGGAGATTCAGCCGAAAAATTCCTCGTTTCTGGTCGTGGTGAGCTACATTTAGGCATTCTCATCGAAACTATGAGAAGAGAAGGATATGAATTCCAAGTTTCTCAGCCTCAAGTTATTTATCGTGAAGCTAACGGTCAACCTTGCGAACCATACGAATATTTAGTCTTAGATGTTCCTGAAGAAGCAGTCGGCGGTTGTATCGAACGCCTAGGACAGCGTAAAGGTGAAATGCAGGATATGCAAACAGGTGCAAATGGTCGCACTCAATTAGAGTTTGTCATTCCCGCTAGGGGTTTGATCGGTTTCCGTGGCGAATTTATTCGTCTCTCTCGCGGCGAAGGGATTATGAACCATAGTTTCCTAGAATATCGTCCTTTCTCTGGCGAACTAGAAACTCGTTATAACGGCGTAATTATTGCTTTTGAAGAAGGTGTTTCTACTTTCTACGCGATGAAGAATGCTGAAGACCGAGGTGTATTCTTTATCAAACCTGGAACCAAAGTTTATAAAGGGATGATTGTAGGCGAACACAATCGTCCTCAAGACTTAGATCTCAATATTTGTAAAACCAAGCAGTTAACCAACCATCGTTCTGCAACTGGAGATGAGTTAGACCAACTGCAAGCACCAGTAGAGATGAGTCTGGAAAGAGCATTGGAATATATTGGTGCAGATGAATTAGTCGAGGTAACTCCTCAATCGATTCGCTTACGCAAACTCAATGCGAAAAAGCTAGCCAAGCGCTAACAATCGCTATTTATGATGACCTACCAATAATCAAAAAGCCTGACATGCACTGTCAGGCTTTTATTTTGAAAAGCAGAACCAACTATTTTCTAAGTTTCAGGTTCGTCGTCATCAAAATCATCATCAAAATCATCGTCATCTTCACCATCGATTAAACCGTCAAATTCTTCTGCATCTAATTCTCCACCAGAAGCTTCAGGTTCGTGGGTTTCGCGGGCAATTAAACGATTATTTGCTTTTAACCAATCGAGAAGGGAAATTTCTTGTTTGAGCGGGATAACTGACGCTGGCTCGTAACGGGGTTCTTGATGTAAAGAAGGAGGATTTTGCATAGGTTAGATTAAATAAATAATCTTAAGGAAACCATGATTTTATCATCATCTTGAGTGTACCATTGAAAAATTGCTTTGGCTTCTCAAATTAGGATTAGTAGTTAAAAGTTTGTCAAGGCGGGAAAGAGAAATGAATAAAAAAACAGCATTGTTAGAAGCGATCGCCTCTCAAAATCGCGGGTTATTAACCAACGAAGTTGATAAAGTCAAAATTCTTTCAGCTATACAACAGCTAGAAGATGTCAATCCCACACCAAAACCGCTTGAGGCGAAGGAATTATTAGAAGGAAATTGGCGCTTACTCTATACTAGTAGCCGAGAGTTACTGGGTTTGGATCGCATTCCCTTACTCAAATTAGGACAAATCTATCAGTGTATTCGGATCGCTGAAGCAAAAATCTACAATATTGCCGAAATCCTGGGTATACCTATGAT
The DNA here is from genome assembly GCA_964548905.1 of uncultured bacterium. GTDB lineage: Bacteria > Cyanobacteriota > Cyanobacteriia > Cyanobacteriales > Xenococcaceae > CAZJTL01. The sequence goes on from CAZJTL010000005.1 coordinate 29,930, forward strand.
GGAAAGCTTGGTAAGCGTGGTTGGTTCTTTTGAACCAGTGAGCGAACGACGAGTTAAAGTTAACTTTGAGCGATCGATCGTTGGTTTGCAACGCTTGTTTGGCTATCAAAATCCTAGTCAATATATTCAGCAAATTGAAAGTGGGAAAAAATTTCCTCCTCTGGATTTCGGTATTGATAACCGCGATCGCAATGCTTGGTTAGATATTACTTATCTGGATGGGGATATGCGAATTGGCAGGGGTAATGAAGGCAATGTTTTCGTGTTGTCGAAAATGGCGGTCAATTTTTAAGATTAATTGCTATTTTTTACTCTCAGAAGTAAAGTTATTGGGATTAAGGTTAATTAAAGGTAAACTCCCATTACCTCCCATCACCATCGGGAATTTGCCATCCCATTTTTCGATCGCCTGTTGTTGCAGCAATTCTTTGGTTAAAGTGAGCTTTTGCAAGCGTTGAGACTCTGCTTGTCCTTTGGCGCGGTTAATTTGTGCTTGTGCTTCTTTGGCTGCTTTGAGAGCAACAAAATCAGCTTGTTTGGCTTCTTGTTCGGCAATTTGCTTGGATTCGATCGCCTTGGCAAATTCTTCGGAAAAAGAAATATCTACCAAAGAAACATCATCGACCATCAGCCCATAATTCTTCAACCTGTCTCTGAGATCTGTATCGATTTCTTGTTTTAACTCTGTTCGCATGGTGATGATTTGTTCGGCGGTTTTTTTGGCGGTAGCTGCTTTAACCACCTCAGAAACTGCGGGATTGAGAATACGAAGTACAATCTGTTCTTGATCACCAATACGCTGAAACACTTGATTGACTTTTTCGGGATCTATATGCCAGTTAACCGCAATATTTGCCCTCACATCTTGTAAATCTTTAGAAGATGCTTCGGCTTCGACATCGTTTTTCTGCACTCTGACGGTTAAATTTTGTACTGAGTTAACAATCGGCAAAATAAAGTGCAAGCCTTCGTCAAAAACTGTATCTTGTACTTTGCCAAAGCGCATCACTACACCTCTTTCACCAGCATTAACGATGGCAAAAGGTCTTAAAAAAAACAATCCAATTAACAAAATTACACCACCAGTTAAATAGCTTTTTAACTGATTAAGCTCAAAATTCTGTTTAGATTTCATACAGTTTATGGTTGATTGAAAAACAGGGAGCAGGGAGCAGGCAGCAGGCAGCAGAAGGCTTTTATGCAGAAGGCAGAAAGCTTTTATGCAGAAGGCAGAAGGTTGACTTGAAGGTAGGAAGTAGAAGGCAGAAGGATTGTTTTAAGTAGCAGGTAGCAAGTAGCAAGTAAAAAAAACTTCAGACTTCAGACTTTAGACTTTAGACTTTAGACTTTCCCCTACACCTCACATCCTTAATAATCCCTAACCCCTCAAACCTCCTCAGCAAAACTTGCCTTTCTCTCAAAATGAAAAGGTCCTGCGATCGAACCCCAAACTAGCTCGTCGGTTTCTGGATCTAAACCGCGATCGAAGCTAATTAATTTGTCGGCATCAATTTCAAAGCTATTATCTAGATAAGTTTTTTTGCCTTTGCGTTCGACAATACAAGCTTTGCCAGGTTTGATTTCTCCTCTGAAGCAAGAACCAGTCCAAGTAACATCCATGTCGCAACCTGACATTTTCTCTAAATGTTCGGCTTTAAGAAATTTGAGCTTTTCTAAATCACGAGAAGCGCCATAAAAATTCTCTTCTTCTTTAACTTTATAGTTTTCTAGTTCAATTCGACCATCAACTAAATTAAACTTTAAAACTCTAAGACGGTAAGGTGCATTGAGCATAAAATCATATGCTTGTTCTAAAAATAAACTAGTTCCTAACAGTAAAGATTCGGGTAAAGGACGCATACAAACGCGAATATGAGCAAAAAATGGAGGATTGGTAATAGCTTGTTCTTGATTGCTAAAGTCGGCAGCCATCCAACGGGCTAAAGTTAAAGTATCGGTAGAATGAGTCATTTTAATGAAAAAATCATCAATATAAATAATGCTATTAAAATTTTTGCAGAGGTCGGCAACGGATAGCAGACAAGAGGATACAGAATGTAATAAAGGCAGCCTTTGCAGCCAATTCAACAGTATTTTTACGTATTTTTTCTTTCCTCAACTATTTAATTTGTGTATTTGCACAATGCAAAATTGATTTGATTGATTCATAAATTACTAATTCTTAGCCATGACGATCTAGAGATGGTATGGTTTTGCTGTCATTATTTTCTCGATCGCCAGGTAGTAGAATTTTTTCTTTAAAACAAGATCGATAACGAAGTTGTGAAGCCTGTAACTATTTAAATCAGGGGATCTTGAGATTGTTTTAACAAATGTTGCAAATAATTGATTTAATTGTTAGTCTGTGCGTAGAAATTGATGACGGCGATCGCTACCTCAAAAAAAGGGGTCTGCATAAACTGTCAATCTTAAACGTAACAAAACTTAAAGTAGCTACATTCACCCTGCTAGAAAATACTTTTGAACCGTTGAAACTTGGAGAAATTAATTATGGGTATTAAAGCTAGCTCTCAACAAGATAGTCAAATCTAAGGCTTTGACTGCAAAAAAGGCTTTCTATTTTCGCAAATATTTAACTGTGTGTCTTTCTTTACTCTTAGAAAGCATCAACCAGTGCTGTGAAACGAACAAAACTCTGGAGAGATTAATCGTGAGTATTCAAGGAAAAACAGCCCTGGTGACAGGGGCTACTCGTGGAATTGGGCGAGCGATCGCCCTGGAATTAGCAAGAAGAGGGATTAAAAAGTTAATTTTGGTGGCGCGCGATCGGCAGCGTTTAGCAGAGGTAGCTACAGAGATCAAAACTCATGGGGTAGAAGCGATCTGTCTAGCGATCGACTTAACCGAACCGAGAATAGTCAACTTAGCAATTACTTCTGCTTTGCGGAGTTATGGCGCAGTAGATATCCTAATTAACTGTGCGGGTGTAGCGCATCAAACCCCATTTTTACAGTCAAAGCTATTCAAGGTAAGGGAAGAAGTGTCTTTAAATTTGCTCGGAACCTATACAATTACCCGTCTAGTTGCCCGTCAAATGGCAGCCAGAAAAGAAGGCACGATTGTTAACGTTTCTAGTCTAATGGGTAAATTGGCAGCACCGACAATGGCTACCTATTCAGCTACCAAGTTCGCTCTGTTAGGATTTACTCAAGCACTACGAGGCGAATTAGCGGCTTATAACATCCGTGTCATTGCTTTATTACCAACCCTGACAGAAACAGATATGGCTAAAAACTTAAAATTGTTTCGTTGGGTGATGCCGATGACTGCCGATCGAGTCGCCCAAAAATTAGTCAAGCAATTGCAAAGAAAATCGACTGCTTCGGAGATTTTAGTAGGCTGGCAAAGTCATTTAGCAAATCTATTTCAGAGAATAGCTCCTGCTTTGATGGAAAAATTTTTATTAATGGCAGCACCAATTTCTAAGTAGCCCAAATTGCCGATCTAAATATAGCAATCCTAGATGAATTGTCAAAATTTAGATCGGAAGCAATTGCTGTTTAATCTGACCGACTTAGTTAGGCGCTTCTGAGAGCGACAATCGGATCTAGTTTTGCTGCTCGTCTGGCGGGAACTACCCCGAAGAATAAACCAATGCTACCAGAAACACCTACGGCAATTAGAATAACTACTGGCGAGATGACGGGAGATAGAGGAGAAGCAACCTGAATTAAAATCAATCCACCTACACCAATTAAAGTTCCTAAAACTCCTCCAGCAGCAGAAAGGATAACTGCCTCAATCAAAAATTGAGTCAAGATATCCCGCTCTTGTGCGCCGATCGCCTTACGCAGTCCAATTTCTTGAGTCCTTTCGGTAACAGAAACAAGCATGATATTCATCACACCAATTCCGCCGACTAGCAGAGAAATTCCCGCGATCGCTCCCAACATGATCGTCAAAGCATTAGTAACGCTACCGACGATCGTTAAAATATCTTTCTGGGTTTGTACACCGAAATCATCTTCATCGGTAATTTTATGACGCAAACGCAGCAGGTTTTCAATTTGAAATTGAGCGGCGCTGATACTATCTTGGTTTTTGGCAGAAACGGAAATAAAATCTACCTGAGTACCATAAGGAGAAACATTACCAACGATTTGGCTTGTCATGGTGGTGAGAGGTATATAGACGCGATCGTCCTGATTTTCTCCTAAGAAAGAACCTTTAGCTTCCATGACACCAATAATTTGAAAGCTGATATCTTTAATGCGTAGGGATTGCCCCAAGGGGTTTTTATTGCCAAAAAATTTTTCGGCTATTTCTGAACCTAGGACAACTACACGATTGTTGCGTTTAAGGTCAATTTCACTGATGAATCTACCTTTGTCAACATCAGAACTTCTAACGGCTAAAAATGACGGCGTTGTCCCAATTACTGTTTTTTTGGTATTGAAATTGCGGTAAGTCATCAAATGATTGCCATTTACTTGAGGTGCAACCGCTTTCACTGTTGGTACTTGAGAAACGATCGCCTCAGCATCAGCTAAGACAAGAGTTTTGGGCAGATCGAATTCTGTACGACGTTCTGCTTCTGAACCTGGTACGACAAACAACACATTAGGACCGAGGGATTCAAACTGAGCGGCGGCAAATTTTTGCGTTCCTTGTCCTACTCCTACCATACCAATCACAGAGGCATTACCAATGATAATGCCCAACATGGTCAAACTACTCCGCAGCTTGTGAGCGATTAAAGTACTAGTTGCCATTTTCAGGCTTTCGATGATATTCATTGCTGATTGGGAAGAAGACTATTTACAGGGTAACTTTTCCTACTTAAGAAAGTGACAGGCTAATTGAGTGTTTCTTTTGAATTAAAATTCAGGAAAAAATTCCTCAACTGCAAAAGGAACATCCTCGTCGAGCTAACGTCTTTTACTTACGCAAAAAAATATTTTTCCCTCGTTGAGGATAAATAGAAATGACTATCAATTATCTCTTTGTATGTGGTTGTCCTCGCTCAGGTACTACTGCGCTAGTTAAATTACTCAACTCTCATTCCTCTATTGCTATAGGCATGGAAAGATATAAATATTGGTCTAACCCACAAGAAATTCATAAAATACAAAAGCAATCATTTCAACCAGAACATTTTTTTGACATCAAAGATGAACAAACAAATATTAACTGGGATTATTTTTATGACAAATTAAAAGAAAAGTTTTCACAAGAAAACTTGATTACAGGAGATAAAAACCCCCACTATTATAGACATTATCAAGAACTAGAAAACCAATTTGATAATGTTAAATGGATATTTTTGATTAGAGATATCAATGATGTCGCGCTTTCCTATAACAAGCGAGCTGCCGACCCTAATGATGGTTGGCCAGAAGATGCTAACTATACTACTGCTGTAGCACATTGGAATAATTCCTTAATCAAAACTTGGCACTATTTTAGCAATCGAGATACTAAGAATTTATTTGTATGTGAATACGAAAAATTTTTCACATACAACGAAAGTTATTTCCAAAGCTTAGTAAATTTCTTAGAAGTAGAATCTAGTCCAGAAATGCACAATTACTATAAAGTATCCACACAAAACTGGGAAAAAAACTTAGCAAATAAAAAAGAAAATCTTGATGAAGTTCAATTAAACTACATTAAGACTAATTGTAGGTTTAAGCTAAAGAACGCTCTGATTAAAAAATATGGAGCTGCTGATTTAAAATATGATTTATCAAAAACGTACTGATAAGTGATTGCACAAAATTAATTTCCTGGTTGAGGCAGGCAAAAGGCAAAAGGCAAGAGGCAAAAGGCATTCATAAAAAATCAAATGTGTAATTAATTTTGTTTAAGTGCTTAGCTCTCTTCTGTCAGAGTGGGGTCAAACCTTGCTTGTTCGTGGGCTGAAATGACGAAAACTCGTCAAATTCTCCCAGAGTGATAAAAGAGAGTTAGTTCAGTGAAAACTCATCGGAGTAGCAATTAGCCATGAACCATGAACCATGAACCATGAACCATGAACAATTAGCCATTAGCTATTTATTCCTTGTTTTTTTCTTCTTCTTGCTGTTTCTTAAAATCTTCTGGCAAATCGATAAATACCTTTTCGCCTGGATTTAAGCCTTGTAAAACTTGAGTTTTATCCTCTTGAGTCAAGCCGATCGTAACTGGTTTAAACTTAGGCTTATCGCTTTCATCGAGAACCATCACTCCTGTTTCGCCTTTTTTGGTGACGATCGCCACAGTAGGAACAACTATAGTATCTCTCAGTTGTTGACCGAGAAAAGTAGTATCGACGTTCATTTTAGAAAGTAATTTATCTTGTCCCGTTGTCAGTGCAACCCGCACCTCAAAAGAAGTGACATCTTGCTTGACTACAGCTTCAGGCGCAATTCTCCTAACTTTGCCTTGAAAAACGCGATCGGGATAAGCATCAGCAACAATATTAACTTGTTGTCCTGGTTGAAGTTGTCCGATATCTATTTCGGGAACTTTGGCAACTACTTCCAATCCCCTAGCGATCGCGACGATCGAGGTAGAAGTAGCACCTAAATCGCTAGATGCTGAGGTAGTAGGGGCAACAAACGCTCCTTCAGTGGCGTATTTTTGGGTGACTATGCCATCAAAAGGCGATCGAATAGCAGTATCTTTATACTGAATTTCAATCCGTTTTAATTCTGCTTGAGCTGATAAAGCAGCCGCTTTAAGCCGATCGATCTCCGCTTTTTGCATTCTTTGTTTTTGTTCTAGCGCTAATTTCGCTTCAGCAACAGCAGCTTGTTGTTCGCCTACTTCTGGGGAACCTGTATTTTTAAGTTCTTCCACACGCTGAAGTGTTTGCGATAAATTAGCTTGAGCGCTGCGGTACTCATTTAATTCTTCGTCAAATTTATCTTGAGTAATGGCACCTTCTTTGACGAGATATTCATTTCTTTTGATGCGATTTTGGGCTAATTGCAATCTTGATTCAGCACTTCGCAGTTGTTCTCTAGCTTGATCGATCTGCTTGGGAATTCTTTGTTTCGCCATTTCTAAACGTGCTTGTGCTTGAGCGTAGCGGGTATTAGCTTGGGCAATTTCTCCCACGATTCTAGTTTGTTCTTTATTAAGATCGGCGATCGCTTCTTTGAATTTAGCCTCTGCTGATATTCCTTGAGTTTGAATCTCTCGATTGTCCATCACAGCAATAACTTGTCCCGCACGCACGCGATCGCCCTGTTCGACTAACAGTTTTTCCAATGTACCAGGATTTTTCGGGCTGATGTTGACATTCTGAATCGGTTCTACTGTACCACTTGCCTTGATTTGTAGAGTTACGTTTTGCCTCTCCACTGGTACAGTCAGGCGATCGATTTGTTCCTTGCTACCAGCATTCTGCAAAACCAAATAAGTAGATGTACCTACTAAAACCATACTGCCAGCCATCAATCCCAGCAGCCAAGGAAAAGGATGACGAATTTTACCAACTACTGGAAGTTCCATACAAACCACTGATAAAAATAATGCTGAGGTCAATAGTTAGTAGAATTCTATTGAACCTGCTTCTATGGTACTCCCTTTGATACAGCAGTGCAGGTAGGGGAATCGACACTCAATAGTTTATGGTTCATTGAAAAACAGGGAGCAGGGAGCAGGGAGCAGGGAACAGGGAACAGGGAACAGGGAACAGGGAACAGAAGGCAATAGGCAATAGGCAATAGGCAATAGGTAATAGGCAATAGGCAATAGTTTTTATTTCTTCCCCTGCTCCCTAATCCCTCTCTCGAAGGGAGCTAAAATGCAATTAGACTAGATCTGCAATCTTAGTTACAATCGATAAGATTATTTTGAGGCGAAATCGTGCCTAGAATTAGATATATATTTTCTGCTCTTTTAGCTTGTGCCAGTATTTCAACTGCGTCAATTCCTGTTTCGGCACAAGCGCTTCTGCCTTATGCTCCCGAATTCAATTCCGAACAACTTCAGCAACAGGGATTGTTTTTACTGCAAGAAGCCGTACAGTTAATTAGATTTCAGCAATACGATTTGGCTATGCCTAGAGCGAAGTTGGCATCGCAATTAGCTCCCGATCGCTTTGAAACTTGGTTTATTTTAGGAACTCTAGAAGTACAACAAAAAAATTACGACGAAGGCATTAGCGCCCTCAAACAGGCACAATCATTATCTCCTAAAGATGTTGGAGTTTTATTCACTCTCGGTAATGCCTATTTCCAAAAAGGTGATTATCAAAATGCGATCGCCAATTTGCAAGCTGGCTTAAAAATAGAGCCAAAAACCCCAGAAGCACTTTTCGATTTGGGCAATACTTACTTAAAATTAAAACAATTTCCTGAAGCTATTTCTCATTACGAGAAAGCTTTTGCAATCGATAAAAAATTCTTACCAGCTTTGATTAATATTGGTTTGGTTAAATACGAGCAAGGGGATGTCAAAGGCGCGATCGCAAGCTGGCAAAAAGTTGTTAAAGTACACGATTCACTTAAAGCTGACGAACAACAACCTGAATTGAAAGCCGAACCTCAACTAGCAATAGCGATCGCCACGTTTGTGCAGGGGCAAAAAACCCAGGGAATCAAAATGGGAGAAGGCGCACTATCTCTTGATGGTCGCTATGGAGATATTAATTACCTTAGAGATAATCTTTGGGGAAGCCGCTTGCTAACTGACGCGCAGGCTTTTTTAGCCGTTCCTCAAATGCAAGCCGCAATCGCTCGCTTTAGCGAAACTTCAGCAGAAGCAGAAATGGAAATGACACCATAGTGGTTCATGGTTCATGGTTCATGGTTCATTGAAACAAGGCAGAAGGCAGAAGGTAGAAGGCAATAAAAGTCTAAAGTCTAAAGTCTGAAGTTTTTTTAATTGCGAATTGCGAACCCGCGCCACTGCACGGGCGAATTGCGAATTTTCCCTAGCCCCTACTCTCCCCCTTAACCAGAGCTAAAATCTGGTCTATAAAACGCTGATGATCTACTACTGGCTTGGAAATATAGTCATCAGCGCCGCTTTGTCTGAGAAAACTTTCGCGATCGCCCTGCATGGCGTGAGCTGTAACTAAAATAACTGGTAGCGAAGACGTTTTAGGATTAGATTTGAGCATTTGCGTAATCTTAATGCCATCTACAGATTTGCCTTGATAGACGCTGTTAGCCAAGGAAACATCCATCAAAATTACATCAATCTCTCCAGATTGGGCGATTGTAAAGACTTCTTCCACGTTTTCCGTCCCTTTTACTTGCAAATTACCTCTTTTTGTCAGAATCTTCGAGAAAACTCGAAAATTGAGCGGATCGTCTTCTACAATTAACACAGTTGTCATAGATTTTTAGGCTGATAATTCTAACTTAATGTTAAGAGCGATCGTTTCTAATCAAAAGAACTTTTAAGATATAGTGCCTTTATTAGAATAAGACACAATTAATTGCGGCTTAGTCATCTATTCAGGATCTAAAACTCATGGCAAAACAGCTAAATTCGAGCAGTTCTGGTCAAATTGTAAGCGCGGCTCTCCATGTAGAAATGGAAAGGTCTTATTTAGAATATGCCATGAGCGTAATTGTCGGACGCGCTTTACCCGACGTTCGTGATGGTCTTAAACCAGTACATCGTCGTATTTTATATGCTATGTACGAGTTGGGACTGACACCAGACCGACCTTACCGTAAATGCGCTCGTGTTGTTGGGGATGTATTGGGAAAATATCATCCTCATGGCGATCAAGCAGTTTATGATGCATTAGTAAGGATGGTACAGGATTTTTCCTGCCGCTATCCTTTACTGGCTGGTCATGGCAATTTTGGGTCGGTAGATAACGATCCACCTGCTGCCATGCGCTACACGGAAACCAGGCTAGCCACGATCGCCCATGAAGCGATGTTAGACGAAATAGGTGAAGCAACAGTTGATTTCACCAGTAATTTCGATAATTCGCAACAAGAACCAGTCGTTTTGCCAGTTCAATTACCTATTTTATTACTCAATGGCTGCGCTGGTATTGCTGTGGGGATGGCGACTAATATTCCACCTCATAATTTGTCGGAATTAGTAGATGGGTTAATTGCTCTGATTGATAAGCCAGATTTGGACGAGCGCGAATTGTGGAAAATAATTCCTGGTCCTGATTTTCCCACAGGAGGAGAAATTGTCGATGTTAATGGGATTTGGGATGCTTATCGCACGGGTAAGGGGATTATTCCTGTCAGAGGTATAGCTCAAATCGAGATTCTAGAGACGGGGAAAAAGCGCCGTAGAGAGAGAACAGCGATCGTCATCACCGAACTACCCTATCAGGTAAACAAAGCGGCTTGGATTGAAAAAGTTGCCGAGCTGGTGGGTCAAGGAAAAATAGAAGAAATTGCCGATATTCGAGACGAGAGCGATCGCGATGGGATTCGAGTCGTCATCGAACTGAAAAAAGATACGCAGCCAGATCTAGTATTAAAGAAACTCTACCATCAAACTGCCCTGCAATCTAGCTTTGGGGTAATTATGCTAGGGTTGTTGCAAAATAAACCCTGTCAGTTATCTCTGAGAGAATTACTAGGAGAATTTTTAAGCTTCCGCGAACATACTCTTAGAAGACAATACGCTTACGAATTAGAACAATCTCAGCAGCGTTTGCATCTGGTTGAAGGGACTTTAGCTGCACTGAATAATCTTGATGCGGTGGTTGACATTCTTAGGAATGCTCCCGATGGAACGACAGCAAAATATCGCTTTCAAGAGGAATTGGGACTAAGCGAGGCTCAATCTGATTCGATTTTGGCAATGCCAATGCGTCGCCTAACTGGTTTGGAGAGACAAAAACTGGAAACCGAACAAGCAGAGTTACAGCAGAAAATTACCGAACTAGAGAGACTTTTGCGCGATCGCCACGAATTGATGAAATCGCTGAAAAAGGAATTACGAGGACTAAAACGCAAATTTGGAGACGAACGGCGCACTCGCATCGTCCCAGTCGATCCCTCTTTCTGGGAGGAAACAGACGCAAAAAGAGACGCGATCGATGTGGAAGCAAGTGAAGGTGAAGGTAATAATTCTGCTACTGCTGGTGAAAAAAGAAAAGCCAAACCCAAAAGTTCTAATTCTCAATTAGAATTACCACTGGCTTCATCTTTAGAAATTTCAGCAGATGCAGTTGTAGAAATTACTCATCAAGGACAAATCTGGTGGCATTCTTCAGATTCAGGTAATGGAAAAACTGCCGATCGAACTCTTAAACAAGATGAAGATGCGATCGTCTACAGTCAAACTTTAGGAGAGCGATCGCAATTAGCAATCTTGACTGATAGTGGTAAGGCTTATCCTTTATCCGTCCAAGATATTCCCAATGAAATCTTCAAACCAAGCAAAAATATTATTAGTCTCTTACCCAAAGGCGCTCAAAACGATGCCGATCGAGCTATAGCTCACTTTTTCCTGGAAGATTTAGCCGCCGATCGAGATTTACTGTTATTGACTCGCAAAGGAAGAATTAAGCGTCTACCTATTTCTGAGTTAGATAATCTTACCAATCGTGGTTTAGTGACAATTAAACTCAAAGATGACGATCGCCTCAGCTATTTAGGATTTACTCAAGAAGGAGAGGAAATCGCGATCGCGACTACATCAGGACGAGTGCTAAGATTTCCCGTCAGCGACGAGTATATACCAATCATGGGACGCAGCGCTCAAGGAAATCAAGCCTTGCGTTTACGCTATGGCGAAGAGTTAGCTGGTTGCGTTACTCTCAATGCCAATGACAATCTTTTGCTAGTTACCCAAATGGGTTATGGTAAGCGGATACCCTTGGAAGCTTTACGTTTGGGAACTCCTGGCGATCTAGGTACAATCGCCATTCAGTTTAAAAACAAAGAAGATAACCTAGCAGCAATGGTGTTAGCGAAATCGGGAGGACAGGCAATTGTGTTAACGAGCAACCAAGAAAGAATTATCTTAGAGATCGATGCTATTCCTTTACTAGGAAAAGACGGTGCAGGCGATCGACTGGCAAAACTCAAGTCACAGGATCGAGTGGTTGAAGTATTGACTAGGGGTTAGGGTGTAGGGAAAGTAGCAAGTAGCAAGTAGTAAGTAGCAAGTAAAAACTTCTGCCTTCAATGAACAATGAACAATGAACAATGAACAATGAACTAAACTCCGAACCAATTTTTCACATAACCTCGCGATCGCAGTGGCAACAGGCACTAGAAATAGGAATTTATCAGGCTGAATCTCTTAAAAATGAGGGATTTATTCACTTTTCTAAATTTGAACAAGTGGTTGCTACGGCTAATCGTTTTTTTATTGTTGAAGAAATTGCTAAACTATAACTATAGTCATGACTATAGTTATAAACCGTGGAAATATCTAAAAGTCAACTTAAAAGTAAGCTTCTTGAAGTCCTCAGAGAAGTTGAATCAGAAAATACAGAAGTAATTGTGACCGATCGCGGTAAGCCTGTAGCTAAGATATCTAAATTCCAGTATGCGCCTACAACTGAGGAGTTGTTTAAAGATTTGCGAGGGCGCATTAAATATTTTGAAGACCCTACTGCTCCTACTATAGAAGAATGGGGTGATGAGATTTGAGCATTGTTTTGGACACCTGTGCTTTACTTTGGTGGAGTCTAGATCCAAAGGAGTTTTCTGATTCTGCGAGAATCGCCATTGAAAAAATGGAACGAGAAAAAAATGGTGTAACTCCATCAATGGCTATTTGGGAAATCGCCATCAAGGTTAAGAATAAAAAATTAGATTTAGGTATTCCTTTAGAAACCTATGTTACTAAACTAAAACAGTCTGATGTGGTACGAATTATGCCAGTAGATGAAGATATTTTGCTTAAAAGTGTAAACTTGCAATGGTCACATCGGGATCCGGTTGACAGAATAATGGTTGCCTTAGCTATACATAACGGTTGCTCGATTATTACCAAAGATTTGTCAATTAGAGAATTTTATGACCATACTATTTGGTAGGTAGTTCGACAACAAGTAGCCCAAGTTAGCACTCCTCGACTTGCTAGTACATCAAGTCATAAGTTATGCAACATGCTTAAAAAGCTACAAACCTTAACTTAAAACAGATTGAACTTCGAACTTCTGCCTTCGAACTTCTGCCTTCTTGTACTAGTACGGTCATTAACCTGTTTGACTTGATTTGCCATTAAAGAATAACTCAAAAATGACGTTCTAACTTCAGCGATCGCTCTGGTGCTATTTTTTTCACTTCATCGGTAAGATTTAACCATTGTTGTAATTGTCCCATTTGAAAGGTACGGCTCATGACTACATAAATAGAAGTTTGATCGCAACCTATTCCCGCAGTAATTATATTTTCCCAAGATTCGGCATTTAGTTCATCAATAACTTGCCACTGTTCGTTTTCCCATTTCAATTGACGACAGAAGGAAAAAGGTGCTTGTTTTTTCCCTGTAATTAACAGTTTTTGCAAAGTTTTACGAATTAAATTGGGATAAAATCGACCGATCGAAAGCATGACTACCCTTAGAATCATCAAATTTAAAGGAGTCATTTGTTTTTGTTTCGCCCATCCGAACCAACCTGCGATCGAGATGTCATTTTCGTCAATTTGAGTTTTGTAATTACCAACTAAATGAGCGACAGCATTTTTAACCTTCTTTCCTTCTTTAACTTGCAGAGAAAATTGAGTATCAGAAGCAATTAATTGAGCATCGCGAAATAGTTTGAATACTCCACCCTTGTTGAGTGCTAAATATAATTCGGTTTGCTGGCGGCGATCGATCAAAATTCCTGCTTCTTCCAGCCAAAAACGTCCTTGTGGACGAGGTTTGAGGGGAGGACGAGCAGGGATAAAATCTCGCCAAGCTAAGAGATAATTCCAAGTATGATGACCGATGATATGGTCGTCGGCGTAACAAGGAGCTAAACCGTTTGCCAATCCTTTGAGAAATTGGTCATTAATATTGAGCGCTTCGGGCATCCATTTACCCACCAATTCAAAACCGTGAGGAAAGAAATTATAAGTGTTGCGGCTGGTATATTCTCCTCCGTAAGAGCCGTCTGGATGAACAAAATGAGAAGCTAGGATTACCGCTTTGGCGATCGCGTCTTTGAGTCGATTATTGTTGGGAATCAGTTCGTAAATGCGAGCCAAACATGATATGGTCAGGGTATGATAGCCTGGGTCACAACCTTCATATTCTTGAAACCAGCCTTCAGGATTTTGCCAAGATAAGACTTGTTCTAAACGTTGCTGTTTGTTTTCATTCCAGCGATCGGTATTGAGTAATCGAGATAGTAATTCTAAGCAGAGAACGATTAAAGCCTGATGATTAGTTAATCTACCGCTTTCTTGATGGTGTGCTAGCCAGTCAGCGCGTTTGACAAAAAAATCGATCGCCCGTTGATTGTTCAATCCTAAGAGTCTATAACTTTCTATACAAGCTAACAGGGAAAAAGCGGCTGCACCACCTGCTCTTTCAAAGGGAAAATAATCATCACAAGATCCATCTGGATGAGCGCTAGTAGCTGCATAGAGAATTCCTGCTTCCACCCAATCGCGAATGACAGGCTGTTGGTAAAAATGGTTGCCAAGAAGGTCGGTATGATAGGCTAGAGCTAGGGGATAGACAAATTCCTGAGACATTCCACTGGGGAAGTCAATAATTTTATACTGCCAAAAATTGCGATCGAAACATCCGTAGGTAGGACTATGATGATTGCGGTCTAAAAGAGTGAGAATTTTAGGAATTTGAGCCAGCGCTTCTTTAGCAAATAAATCCCTACTCATATGGCTTTAGCTCTCATTAGCTGAATGAAAACGACCATTATAAGCTGTTGTTCATTTAAATTGTATAAGTAGTCGGACAAAATTAAATCCATAGGTGGAGGCAGGGAGCAGGCAGCAGGGAGCAGGCAGTAGGGGGGAAACCAATGAACTATGAACCATGAACCATGAACTAAAATAGGTAAATAAACTTTGAAAAGATCGAGTTAAAGATGGAAGTTTCCGAGCTTAAAAAAGAAATTGAAGTACTCTCCTCGCGCCTGGGTAAAACCCAGGAGTATCTTTGACCTGCCCGCTCTCAATGCTAAAATTCAAGACTTAGAACAGTTAGCATCTCAACCAGACTTTTGGGATAATTCCGAAACAGCCCAAAATACCCTGCAAGAACTCAACGACCTGAAATCTAATCTAGAGCAGTATCATCAATGGCAAGCTAGTTTAGAAGATACTAAAGCGATCGCCCAATTGTTAGAAGTAGAAGCAGACGATGCACTGCAACAAGAAGCCGAAACAACTTTAGTGCAACTGCAACAAGAATTAGAACGTTGGGAATTGCAACAATTATTGTCAGGGCCTTACGATGCTAAAGGAGCAGTCTTAACTATTAATGCTGGTGCGGGTGGTACAGATGCTCAAGATTGGGCAGAGATGTTATTGCGAATGTATACTCGTTGGGGCGAAAAACAAGGTTATAAGGTTCATCTGACCGATATCTCCGAAGGTGAAGAAGCAGGACTTAAATCGGCGACGTTAGAAATTGATGGACGTTATGCCTTTGGTTATCTCAAAGGAGAGAAAGGAACACACCGATTAGTCAGAATTTCTCCTTTCAATGCTAACGGTAAACGTCAGACTAGTTTTGCTGGTGTAGAAGTTATGCCCGTTTTAGGAGAAGAAGCGGTTAAAGTAGAAATTCCTGAAAAGGATTTGGAAATTACTACTTCTCGTGCTGGTGGTAAAGGCGGACAAAACGTCAACAAAGTAGAAACTGCGGTTCGAGTTGTTCACTTACCTACAGGCATTGCCGTTCGTTGTACAGAAGAGCGATCGCAGCTACAAAACAAAGAAAGAGCGCTAGCTCTCCTCAAAGCTAAGTTACTGGTCATTCTACAAGAACAAAGAGCCAAAGCGATCGCCGAGATTCGAGGCGATATGGTAGAAGCAGCTTGGGGCAATCAAATCCGCAATTATGTTTTTCATCCCTATCAAATGGTCAAAGATTTGCGAACCAGTACAGAAACTACTGCTATCAATGATGTCATGAACGGAGAATTAAATAATTTCATTGAATCTTATTTGCGGAAAGAGAATCAATTAATATAGTTCATGGTTCATAGTTCATGGTTCATGGCGAAGGCAGAGGGCAGAAGGACGGCGCTTTTTATTCTGAAGACGCTTCAGAATCCGCGCCTCCAGAAGGCAGGAGGCAGGAGGTTTTAAAGTCAGAAGTCGTAGGGGCGAATGGCCATTCGCCCGTACAGAAGTCAGAAGGCAATAGTTTTTATTTCTTCCTCCGCTCCCCCTGCTTCCCCAACTTCCCCCGCTTTCCCTGCTTTCTTTTCCCCTACCCCCCTACACCCATACACCCCTAATCCCTAGCCCCTAGCCCCTAACCCCTAGCCCCTAACCCCTAATCCCTCCAATCTATGCAATTCACCTGTTCTCAAAGCGATTTTAATAGCAATTTATCTTTAGTTAACCGTGCTATCCCTTCTCGTCCAACTAATCCTATTTTGGCTAATGTGTTGTTGATTGCGGACGAAGAGGCGCAAAAAATTAATTTAACGGCTTTTGACTCAACTCTTGGTATTTATACTAGCTTTAATGCAGAAATTACCGAAGGCGGAAGTTTAACTATTCCAGCTAAATTAGTCAGCGATATTGTTTCTCGTCTGAGTGAGGGAGAAATTACCATTTCTATGCAGGAATCTGACAATGGTGAAGAAGATATTCGGATTACTCTAGCTTCAGCCTCTGGGCAGTTCCAATTTAGAGGAATAAGCGCTACAGACTACCCGGAACTTCCTACAGTAGACGATGGCGAAAAGATTGTCTTACCAGTTTCGTTGATCTTAGAAGGCTTAAGAGGATCTGCTTTTGCAGCCAGTGTTGATGAAACTAAACAAATTTTAAGCGGGGTACATTTACGCAGCCAAGAGCCAAATTGTTTGGAATTTGCAGCTACAGACGGACATCGCTTATCAGTCGTCAGCGCTATTTTAGAATCTGAAGCTGAAGATAACTCGACAACTAGTTTTGACTCTCTAGCGGTAACAATTCCTGCTAGAGCTTTAAGGGAACTAGAAAAAATGCTCAGCAGTCTTCAACCTACAGATACGATCGATGTACGCTTAAATGAATCGCAAATAATGTTTGACTTTGGCGATCGCCGTTTAACTAGTCGCATTCTTGAAGGTGCTTATCCAGCCTACCAACAATTAATTCCTCGTCAATTTGCCCGTCAGGTGACGGTTGAACGCAAAAGATTGATAAGTAGTTTAGAATTGGTAGCGGTTTTAGCCGATCAAAAAAATAATATTGTTAAATTTTCTCTAGATGGCGATCGCAATCAGTTGATCTTGTCTGTAGAAGCTCAAGATGTAGGTAAAGCCAAACAGTCAATGCCAGCAGAAATTCTTGGTGGGAATCTAGATATCGCTTTCAATATTAAATATCTCATGGATGGGCTAAAAGCTCTTTCCACCGCAGATATCAAAATGCAACTAAACGAATGGAATCAACCAGTAATTTTTAATCCTTTGGGGGGAGCGCAGATGACATATCTAGTCATGCCAGTACAAATTAGAAATTAATGCACAAATTAATGCACACAAAAGGCGATTTTCAGTTTCGAGCTTATGACTAATCATTCGATTGCAGCTACATTACCCAAAAAATTAATCCAGCCAACCAATCTGGCGATCGCTGCATCTGTAGCTATTCACGGCGCTATCTTTTATTTTGGCTTTCCTGCTCTCAATTACGAACCACCAGAAGGCGATCGAGATTTTAGCCGTAACGTTCCTGTAATTGAATTAACACCTACCGAACAAACCCGCCTCCCCGATCTTTCTGGCAGACTAGCAGAAATACCGATTTTTAACAAAACAACACCCAATTTACCTCAATCTCAAGGATTACCGCCTTTACCCCCTATTCCACCTTTACCATCAACAAGTTTTAATAATTCTGCTTCACAACCTTTTTTCCCGCCTCTACCTCCTAATTTATCTTCCATTCCCTTACCTCCACCACCACCAACCCTTCCCCTTCCCTCTCCTTCTGCAACTATAACTTTACCTCCACCACCAATAAGTAAATTACCTAGCTCTAAAAATCTGCCTGCACCACCACCACCAGCTTTAAATGGTGAAATTAAACCTTATACTCCAACTTTGCCGCCTTCTAATCTCAATCCCCAACCACCTCTAGCTTCATTACCATCTAGAGAAAACTTGCCACCAACTAGCCAACCCACTCAACCCACCCAACCAATAGCGCCTTCAAAAGAACAAATTATCGCTCAACGCCAGCAAAATTTGATTGCTTCGATTTCTAGTTTAGGAAGAAATTTACAGAGAGATGAAAGCAATACTACTAATGATGAAGCTAATAAAAATTATCTTGGCTGGCTCAATAAAGTTCAAGTAGTCAAACCAAAAGTAGATAGCTTTATTGGTACTTATCCCAAGGATGCTTGCATCAGAAGATTATCAGGAGAAGTAACTTATGGAATGGTTGTCGATCCTCAAGGAAAAATAGTAGAAACTGAATTGATCAAAAGTGCAGGTTATCCAATTTTAAATAAACAAGCACTTCGAGATATAAATGGGCGGAGTTATCTCAATCAGACTGGACAGCTTCAACCCTATCGAGTCACAGTCGGCTTCAATTATAGCGAACAAGTTTGCCCTTCTCTAGCTGCACCAAGATTAAAACCTTTAGAACCTAGCAATTCAGCCGTCAGCCGTCAGCCGTCAGCCGTCAGCCGTCAAGAGAAGGCTCCTCAGCAGGAGGGAAACAACTGATAGCTGATAGCTGATAGCTATCCTCCCTTTAAGCTGTCTTAACCCGAACTCTTAGGAAAACTACAGGCGATCGCCTGAGAAAAATTACGGTCTGTAGTATTAGGAGTAGGATAAGCTGTCAAAACAATTTGACCTTGAGCATTGACGATCATTCCCCGTGCAGGAATAACCTCATCAGAAGAAAAAGTTTTTTTATGCTCATCTAATGTCTCTGCTTGTTTTTCCGTCTCACCGTCTCCCAGTCTCCCCTGCTCCCTTGCTTCCCCCGCTTCCTCCGCTTCCTCCGCTTCCCCCGCTACCTTGTTCTCCTGATAGATAACTACTATTAAGTGGTTTAGTCGGATCGCTAGGCATACCACCACGTCCAGTAACGGTAAAACTATTAGCTATTGCACCACTTCCATCAGTACCGCAAGCTGAAGCAACCGTTTCTTCTGGTTCGACGAGATTTTCTGGTGAGAGAATAAATGCTTGAGAAGGATTGACATCAGGAGTATCGATCGAGACACTGCCTTCTAATCCAAATTGGGAACTAGCATCGATATCATTAGTCTGATTGGGTGGAGTTGAGAGTCTTTCTTTTAATCCAAAAATGCCCTCAGTCGTAATGCGAATGTCACCACCTTTGCCTTTCTCGGCGTTAGCAACGATATCGCTGTTTTGATTGGGGGAAGCCACAATAAATTGAGCATCGATGGTTAAATTGCCACCTGTAGCATCTTGACGAGCTTTAGCAGAGATTAAACTATTGCGATCGAGTTTGAGAATACCACCTATTTTGAGATTAATATTGCCACCTTCTCCGAAGGAAGTTTCTGCTGTTAATTTTCCTCTGTTGTTTAGTTGGAATAAATCGGTCTTAATTTGTAGATTACCTGCATTACCCTGTCCAAAACTACCAACATTCAGTTCTGCTTCATTGCTCACAAAAAGATTTTTTGCGGTGATACTAATTCCCCCCGCGTCGCCGACACCGTTTGTTGCTACTCTGCTATTGATAAAAGATTTTTTATCTAAGAATAGGCTATCGATAGCATTAATAACTATCTGACCTGCATTTCCTTGTCCTTCAGTAGTAGCAGTCAATGTCGAATTATTCACTAAAGAAAAGTTTTTTGCGGTAATGTTAACTCCACCTGAATTACCTTTGGCGTTTTTGTTTACTCTACTAGTGAGATAACTGTTATTCAAAGATACGTTTCCAGAATTACCAGTAGTCTTAATAATTATCTGACCTGCATCCCCTTGTCCAGAAGTTGTAGCATTCAACCCAGATATATTAGTTAGATAAAGATTGTCCGTGCTAATCTCAATCCCACCTGAGTTGCCTACACCTTTCTCTGCTATTCTGCTGTCGATAAAAATTCTTCCATCCAATGAGATAGTATCAATAGCATTAATGATAATTTTACCTGCATTTCCTTGTCCTTCAGTGGTAGCAGTTAATCCAGCACCATTGACTAAAGAAAGATTTTTTGTGGCGATCGTAATTTCACCTGAGTTACCTATAGCACCCTTATTTACTCTACTGCTGATGGTACTGTTATCAACAGAGATAGTATTGCCTGCATTTACAATTACACTACCCGCGTTGCCAACAGCATTCTCATCGATTGTGTTTGTAATTCTACTTTTATCTAAAAAAATTGAATCTGAAGCTGTAATTTGCACATCACCTGCATCCCCTTTTCCTTCAGTTCCAGCTTCCAATACAGCACCATTAAGTAGAGAAAGAGAACCAGTTTCAATGCTAATATTACCTCCTTTCCCTTCAGCAATGCTTTCTACTTCAGTTTCTATTTCGCTTTTATTGTTTAAAGAGACTGTATCGATTGCATTAATAATTACACTTCCTGCATTTCCTCTACCACGAGTTTCTGTAGATAGTAAAGCACTATTGTCTAAAAAGACCGATCCAGTAGCAATTTCAATATTCCCCGCATTGCCTTGAGCATTCTCCTCTACTTGGTTTTCTACTTTACTGCCATCCAAGGAAACTGTATCTGTAGTATTAATGTCAATATTTCCTGCAACAGCTTCTGGTTTGCCTAAACCTTTCTTGATTCCCGCTATAAGCTCAGTTCCTGACAAAAGTTGGAAATTTCTGGCATTAACGCCAATAAATCCACCCCCATCTGCACGTACCTTTACTTCCGAGTCATTAGTTAAAGTGATATCACCTCTTTGTACTCCGCTAGGAAAAGTCAGACTACCGTTGTCATTAATTTCTATCTTCCCTGCACCTAATAGACTTCCTAATTCAACTCTTCCTCCTGGTGCGATAATTTTCCCTCCATCAAAGCTTATATTTCCACCTACTAAAGTTACATTTTTTCCTGGTTTTACTTCTAACCCAGCTAGCGAATTATTATTAATGGGAGCGGGATTATCGCGAAGATTTAAGCCTATGGGTGCATTAACTGTTAGTAATGGCTTTTGTAGATTAGTAGCACTAAATTCTGTCCCATCATTAAACAATAAACTATCGGCACTACTACCTAAAAATGAACCGCCAATATTTAGAGAAGCACCATTGCCAAAAATAATACCTGCGGGATTAATTAAAAATAGATTGGCACTACCCGCCGCCTTAATTAAACCATCAATAGTAGAAACAGAGCCGCCTGTAACTCTAGAAATAATATTATTAATCTCAGGAGAGTTTAGAAAATTGGCACTTCCACCAGTAGGAACAGAAAAGTCACGAAAACTATGAAAAAGATTAGCTCCTGCTAGATCTCCACCGTTAATCTCAAAATTATTGCCGTCGGGGGTATCTACTTGTGTCGATGTCGTTCCGTCAGGTGCAATTTGTGCTGTAGTTGGTAAGCAGAAAAAAGAGTAAGCAAAAGCTAGAAAGAAAACTCGATTCCAGAGAAAACTTGCAGACATGAAACCACCTATAACTTAGATTAAAAAGTAATAAGTAAGCCGCAATTTTATGATTTAGTTCTACTCGCAGAATACAATTTTCATTCTTTGCTATTGTTCGATCGAGCGATAAAAGGTCAGAAATTAGAGCTTCTTCGAGGTCGATCTATTTAAAATATATGAGCTATGATTAAATGCTAGAATTGAATCTCGATTCGGTTAGTTTTAGTTTATAAAAGTTTAAAAAATACTCGCTCTGATTCCGCTTGAAAAGCGATCGCCTGTGAAAAATTACTGCGCGGCTACGGAAACAAACCCAGGCGAATCCATAGTTCTCGGGCTGCTACTTGAGCAGAACTATTCATTTCCAAGTACTCTACAGTAACTTTCCCAACAGAACTAATTCCCGTAATCCTAGCAGAATCATTATCAACCTGAAAATGTTCACTCCACCGATCCTCTCTTGGATGAAAGAAACGAACTTCGATAGTTGAATCAGGTTCGCTGCCACTGGTGCGGTTTCCTTTGCGGAGATTGCAGGAGCGACATGCAAGAGCTAGGTTTGATTCGTCATTTGCGCCTTGTCGAGAGAGTGGAATGATATGCTCAACCTCAAACGGAAAATTGAAGACTAGTTCAGGGGCGCGGCAATACTCACAACGATGGTTTGCTCGTTCTGCGATCGCAACGTAATAAGGATTCATGAATGCTCTTGCTGTATTAATGCGGCTGTTCGAGCTGTTGCCGCTCTCAATTCAGCTTCAACCAGGGAATCTAACTCTGTTTGCTGTTCTAGGGGGAGTTGTTGCCCTCGATCTCGTGCTATCCGCCATAAACCCATTAACTCTGATAAACGCTCTTGTTGCTCGACACTGAAAAATGGATCGGGACGAAAGCTCTGCATAATGAGGAAGGCTCTAAATTCAGTCTCATCCAATTGAGCAGTTAAGGCATCTAGGGCTTGCCCCGCAGTTTTGCCAACAGAGTGCTTATCTCCTGCTATAGCACGGTAGAATTTCTCCCCGCTATCATCAGAGATTGGCAAAATTGTCACTGTAGTCATGTTTCCAGCTTGTAATCGCTTGTTCTCAATTATAGCTTTTATGCTCCACGCGGAATTTTAACCTTACTCGATCGCTCTAAACTAACTTTTAGGAGAATGTCAACAAATTGTTGACATTTTGGATTTTGCCAAAATTGTGTCGATGCGATCGCCAATCGATCGAGAAATCAAATCCCTCCATTACAGGCGATCGCCTCAGAGAAATTACGCTCAGTAGTATTAGGAGTAGGATAAGCTGTTAAAACAACTTGCCCTTGAGCATTCTTTATCATTCCCCGTGCAGGAATCACTTCATCAGAAGAAAAAGTTTTTTTATGCTCATCTAATTTAATAGCTTCTCCCAGTCTCCCCGTCTCCTCGTCTCCCAGTCTCCCAGTCTCCCAGTCTCCCCCTCTCCCTTGCTCAGAAGCTCCCTGTTCTCCTGATAGATAACTACTATTAAGAGGTTTAGTTGGATCGGTAGGCATACCGCCACGTCGAGTAATAGTAAAGCTACTAGCGTTAGCTATATTTCCCGATGCAGAACAAGCTTGTGCAGATACTTCTTCTAGTAGTAATATTAATATTGCCGCCCTTCCCTTTTTGTGCGTTGGCAACAATATCGCTGTTGCGATCGCCAGAAGCAACAATAAAGGCAGCATCAATGTTGAGATCGCCACCAGAAGCATTTTGAGAAGCTTTGGCAGAGATTAAACCGTTGTTATTAAGACGTAAGATTTCGCCTATTTTGAGGTTAACATTACCACCAGTACCAAATTCTGTAGATGCTAAGATTTTCCCACCGCGATCAAGCTTTAAAGAATTAGCTTGAATCGATATTTTGCCGCCATTTCCTTGTCCCAAACTATTAACTGCTACTTGAGAATTGTTAGTAATATTAAAGCTGTTAGGATTGCTTATTTCAATATTGCCACCGTTTCCCGTAGCTTCAGCCGCAGTATCAGCCAATCTTCCTGTTTGACTACCATCCAAATTAATACTGTCAGCTACATTTAGTGCAATATTGCCAGCATTACCCCTATTTTTAGTAATGGTTGTGATTTTGCCACCACTATTTAAGATGAGATTTTTAGTTTAGTATTGATGTTAATACTACCTCCATCTCTAGCATTTTCGGTATTAGCACCAATTACCGAACCATTAGCTAATCTCAAATCATTAGTATCGATCGTAATATTTCCTGGTTTACCTGTAGTTCCTGTTTTGATACCAGTAGAAACAGAAGAAAAATTATTCAGAGATATGGTAGGAGCAGAAATTTTAATATTTCCTGCTGTACCGTCACCACCTGGTTGTACTTCAGTAATGATAATGCTATTACCATCGATCGCCAGATCTCTAGTAGCGTTAATAATTATATTTCCGCCATTTCCTTTGGTTTTAGCATCTGCAATAAACAAGGTTTTTTCTCTGTCACCGCCACCAATTTTTCCGTTAAAAGAGATCGAACCTGCCGAAATATCAATATTACCTGCATTACCGATAGCAGTGTCTTCTGATTGAGTAATAATTGTTGTACTAAAAAAGTCCAGGCGATCGGCAACTTTAATTTTGACATTACCTGCATTGCCAATCCCAAAAGATTTAGTCCCAAAGAAATTACTTTATTAATTTTGATCTCTCCTGCAATAGGGGACGATATTCCTTGATTTACTCCAACTCCTGCTATTATTTGGCTTTTTGCCGAAAGTTTGAAATTTCTGGTATTAACTCCAATAAATCCGCCAACATCTGCGCGTACATTTACTTGTGCGCCATTAGTTAAATTAAGATCGCCCCTTTCTACTCCTTCAGGAAAAATCAGACTACCATTTTCACTAATTTCTATCTTCCCTGCACCTGATAAACCTCCTAATTCTACTCTTCCTCCTGGTGCAAAGATTTTCCCTCCATTCTAAGGTTTAAGAACTTTCAGCTTCTTGGAGGTTGAGCTATTAAAATTGACAAGCTACCCTTGAATGCTACAATTTAATCTCGATTTGAGTGTTTTTAATTTATAAAACTTTAACAAAAAGAAGATTTCATACTGTACTAGTTAATTCTTCCAACTGAGCCAACTGTTCCCAAACTGCTTGTAGAAGTGCATCTAATCCCATGCCAGTAACGGCAGAAATAGTAAAAATAGAAGCACAAGTAAGATGTTTTAATTGGCTCATCTTTTCTTGCTTGGTTTCTTCGTCTACTGCATCGGCTTTATTAAGAGCAATAATTTGTGGGCGATCGCTCAATCCTCTACCATAAGCTGTTAACTCATCTTGAATTACTTGATAATGGGCGATCGGATCTTCAGCAGTCAAATCGATTAAATGTAAAAGTAAGCGAGTACGTTCGATATGACGTAAAAACTCGTGTCCCAAGCCAACTCCAGCATGTGCGCCAGCAATTAAACCAGGAATATCAGCAAATACAGTACCATCACCTGTAGGCTTACGCACTACTCCTAAATTGGGAACTAAAGTAGTAAAAGGATAATCTGCTATCTTAGGACGAGCAGACGAAAGAGCAGAAATTAAAGTAGATTTTCCTGCATTGGGCAAACCGATAATCCCTACTTCTGCCAGTAGTTTTAATTCTAGACACAAAAACTTATGTTCTCCTTCTAAACCTGGTAATGAGTATTCTGGGGCGCGGTTGCTATTACTCAAAAAATGTTTGTTACCCAAACCACCTTTACCACCTTTAGCAATACAGACAGTTTGCCCTGCTGCGACCAGATCGGCAAGTAATTCTTCTGTCTCAAGATCGTAGATTGCTGTACCACAAGGGACTTCGATGGTCAGATCCTTTCCTGAAGCACCTGTACAATTATTGGGTCCTCCTTTTTTCCCATCTTCTGCTTTAAACAGACGAGAATATTTAAAATCTAGTAGAGTTTGTAGGCGTTCTACCGCAACGAAAATAACCGAACCCCCTCTTCCTCCATTACCACCAGCCGGTCCACCCGCAGGAACATATTTTTCCCTACGAAAGGCGACCATACCATCGCCACCCTTACCAGCTTCTACTTCTATTTCCGCGCGATCGATAAATTGCATTTTTGGTTACTTCATCTAGTCAATTATTAGTCTATCGTTCGCGAACAACAATTAACCTCACCAGACCTATCCAAATTTGAGGACTTTACCTATACGAAGATTTTCTCCGCATAAATAAAGTCCTTTTAGTTTTATTTGATTGTATCGATTGTTGATACCAAGTTGCACTCAAAGATAGTAGATAGATTCCAACTTGTGTTCGTAAGCTAATAGTTGTGTTCAATCAACTATGAACCATGAACCATGAACTATTACATACGTGAAAGAGCAGTTATTTTGGTACGTTTATCTGTACTCAACCCCTCTAATTCATTGCTTTTTAGCCAGCCTTCTTTAATTAACCTAGCGAAAACAAAAATAAGCCCTGACTCTTGGTAATCGTATTTTCCATCAAGATCGTGTCTTCTGGCACTTAAAAAATCGTGCAGTTTCCACAAATCGCTTAGTTCAGCAATAGTGCTGGCTTTTGAGCGAACTTCTTGCATCAAAGCCTCAATTTCACGCTCGTAAGCTATCCTAAATGCTTCTTGAGCTACTTTTTCCTCCGTAATAGACCATTCACTTACTGTCATTGTTCAACCCGTATCTTATGTAGTCATTCATGTTACCAAATCGTACTATTTACTCGAACATGCAAAAAGCGCCCTTTCTAAAAAGAGCGCCCAATTCACTATTTATAGTCGATCTACGCTCGTAATTCTTCTAGCGAACCAAGTTTAAAAGTTCTTTAGGAGATGCTAGTAAATCGATCGCGACAAAGAAGATTTTGCCTTCAGGATTGAGCAAGAAGCGCCAAGCCATGTTCATACCAACACCTGCACCAAACCAAGGAGTTTGTACTTTCCCAGTTACTTTAATTTGGGTATAGCCATCATCAGCAGGTTCAGAAACACCTCGTTCTGGCATTAATTGAAGATTCTGGCATTCTTCTCGGAAAAAGCGTAAAATGTCATCTTTGCCAACAATTGGTCTTTTGAAGGGAGGTTGCAAAGCGCCATCAGGAGTAAATAATTGAATTAGTGCATCGAAATCATTAGCGTTCATATTGTTCATGTAATTGAGAACAGTCTGATTAGTAACACCTTCGATCTTGACTTGAGTACGCTGTGATACTTCTTTGGGTGCAACTACAGGTTCAGAAACAGTTTTGCTACCCGCTTTACCTGACTCGAAACCCATATCAACTACAGCGTTACGCAAAACTGTAATTTGTTGACCAGATTCCAAACTTTTAATTGCTTCTAATACTGCTGAAGCATTGGCAGAAAGACGATAACCTGTTGGAATTGGCGCAACAGTTCCCTGTTCCATCCATTCTCCTAATTGATACCAAAAACCTAGCTTGATGTTTGCAGACCACGAACCATAAGTTCTGCAAATTTCTGTATCAGCACGATTGGCAAGGTCGCACATTACCTGTGTTTGCTCGGCAAAACTCATTTGCTTGACTTTATTGAGAGTCGCCTCTGCAAATATCATATTAGCAGCACCAGGAGCAGCAACGGTAATCGTTTTGCCCATTTCTAGATAAGCAAACCAGATTAAAGCTAGCTGATCTTCAGCATTAAGCTGGCTGAATCTGGCGATCGTTGCTGGAACTGCATCAGCAGATAGAGTTCCAGGAAATATTCCTCTGGCTGAATCAATCGTAAATGGCATAAAAATAGCTACCTTAAAATGTGTGCAAATTGCAGAAAAGCGAACTTAAAAGCTTTTGAGGGAAAGAATTTTACTTGCCTCTCTTTCAAAGTATCACAATATCTTAAAAAAAGTACATAAAACTGTCCGAGAAAAGTGCATTTAACTCTAATGCACCGATCGTAGATGAAGAGACGATCGCAGCGTTTCACAAAGATGCGCGTCTGCGTCAAAATTTACAGCGATCGCTTGATGTCATGCTGCGTTTTTATGGATTGCAACGCCATGAGAGTGAACAAGAAAAAATGACGATCGATTGTTCGGAAGATTATTCAATTGGCAAAAATGAATGGATTTGTCTGTTTGACCATAATTATCTGCGGATTACTCGTATATTAAAGTGTTTGATAGCATTTGGGCTAGAAAATGAAGCATTAGCTTTTTATGAGTGTTTGCGAAAAATCTACCATCAAGATAGCGATCGCATTGGTAGTAAAACCTTTCAATATTGGACAAATGCCCTCAAAAGTAATTAAAACTGTAAGTAATACATCAGTTGGGAAGTTTCTTGAGAACCCAATTTTAAACGGCGCTGCAAGTCAGCTAAACCTTTATAATCTCCATCTTTCTTGCGATTTCTGATAATTTTGTTGGCTAAAGATTTTTCAACAATAGGAATCTGAGCTAATTCTTTTGCCGATGCCAAGTTAGGATTAATTCGTTGTGGTGCAATTAAACTTTGAGGATCGTAGTAAACAAAAGCTAAAACTGGCTCTAGAGGTTTGAGACGATGAACTGGAACACCGATCGCCGCAGCAATATCTTCAAGACAAAGTAACTGCACTCCCATGCCTACTAACTCTACCAGCGATCGCGCCTGATGAATAGAAATTCCTGGTAATCTTAACCAATCATCGACACTAGCTTGATTGACATCAATTTGAAGACCAAGTTCAGCAGCGATCGTAATTTCTTGTAGCGATCGCATTCGATAATAAGGATCGTACAGAAGTTTCTCGCGAATTTTTAATTGAGTTAGGTTGAACACAGTTGGGAAAAATGAGACGATGAGATCGAATAAGAGCAAGTTGGTTTGCACACATTTATATTTACCTATCAACTCATCAATCCGCAAACAATATTGTTTGAGTAAACTGGACTCCGACACATGATGATTACTATTTACAGTCCCGATCATCGACGGCAAAATGCCCAAGCAGAATTAAACGATGGTAAATTGATGCCACCGTTTGACAATCCTCAACGTGCAGAAACAATTCTCGATCGCATCTCACAAATAAAATTAGGACAGATTATTTCACCCCGAGATTTTGGCATCGAACCAATTTTGCGCGTACACGATCGCCGTTATCTTTCCTTTCTGGAAACAGCTTGGAACGAGTGGATTTTAGCCCATGGTAATTGTGATGCATTGCCTCTAGTTTGGGCAGTTCGGACGATGCGAAGCGATCGCGTACCAGAACACATTGACGGCAAATTAAGTTATTATTCTTTTGATGCGGGAACTCCGATAACGTCTGGAACTTGGCAAGCAGCGACAGCATCGGCAAATGTTGCCCTCACTGCTCAAGAAATGCTCACTAAAGGAGAAAGAGCCGTTTTTGCCTTGTGCCGCCCTCCAGGACATCATGCCGCGATCGATTTGTATGGTGGTTATTGCTTTCTCAACAACGCGGCGATCGTCGCTCAAGCTGCCTTAGATAATGGTTGCGATCGCGTCTGTATTCTCGATGTCGATTACCATCATGGCAATGGTACGCAATCTATATTCTACGATCGCAATGACGTTTTATTTGTTTCCCTCCATGCCGATCCCACTCACGAATATCCTTTCTTTTTAGGTTATGCCGACGAGAAGGGAATTGGTAAAGGATTGGGCTTTAATCATAATTACCCGATGCCTTGGGGAACGAATTGGCATGTCTATCGAGAAACACTAATCGATGCGATCGGCTACATTAATAATTACAGTCCCGATCTCACCATCGTTTCTCTAGGTTTAGATACTTTTGAGAAAGATCCCCTTGCTAAATTTAGCTTCAAAACTGAAGATTATTTGCGTTTGGGGGAAACGATCGCACTAATTAACAAACCAACTTTATTTGTCATGGAAGGTGGTTATGCGATCGAATATCTGGGTGAAAATGTTACCAATGTTTTGGTAGGTTTTGAAGGACTAAGGGATTAGGGGTTAGAGTTTGGATAGGGTGTAGGGTGTGGGGTGTAGGGTGTAGGGAGTAATAAGTAATGAGTAATTAAACTATTGCCTATTGCCTTTTGCCTTTTGCCTATTGCCTTTTTAGCAATGAACTATGAGCTATGAACCATGAACAATTTAATTATTTTCCATCTGGCTATTCCCATCAATGATATTGCTGTTGCCAAAGCTTTTTATGGTGATGGTTTGGGTTGTGCGATCGGTCGTGAAAATAAGGATGCTGTTATTTTTAATTTTTATGGGCATCAACTAGTAGCTCATATGACTGATGAGCCATTAGTCAGGCAAAAGCACATCTATCCTAGACATTTTGGTATTGTCTTTGGTGATGAATCTGATTGGGAAGCAACTTTAAATAGAGCTAAGCAGAACCAGTTATCTTTTTATCAACAACCAAAATTACGTTTCCCTGGAAAATTAACCGAACATCGCACTTTTTTCCTAGAAGACCCATTCTATAACTTTTTGGAGTTTAAATATTACCGCCATCCAGAAGCAATTTTTGAAGCGCAAGAGTTAGCTAAGATTGGCGATAGGTAACAAAAGACTTCCTGCGGAAGTCAGGCAAGAGGCAAGAGGCAAGAGGCAATAGAAATAAGATTTTACGATTAAAGTATTTAAATTGATTCTTTTTTTATTTTTGCAGGAGGTCTAAAGAATCAATATAAATAGTTGCACAAAATTAAATTCATAGGTGAGGCAGGCAAAAGGCTTTCTTGCAAAAGGCAATATTTTAAAATTCAAAATGAACATTTTTTTATGAAATTTTGGGGTGCTAATCGGCGAACTTGGCGAAGGTATATTTTAATTATTTTTGCTTTTTTAGTATGTTTAACACCAAATACACCTAATTCGCGTTTTGATCGCTTTTTGCAAGGTGACAAGCAGGCGCTAACTAAATCGGAACAAGAAGGATACAAGCTTTTTAAAAATTATGGTTGTATAAGCTGCCATCAAGGGATCAATGTTGGGGGTAATATGTTTCAACGCTTTGGGGTGATGGGAAACTATTTTGCCGATCGGGGCAATATCACTCAAGCGGATTTGGGACGCTTCAATGTCACTAAAGAGCCGACAGATCGCTATGTGTTTAGAGTTCCGAGTCTGCGAAATGTCGAACTGACTCCACCCTATTTTCACGATGGTTCTGCTGAAACTATAGAGAAAGCGATCGCGATTATGACCAAATATCAACTCGGTCGTCCCCTTTCAAAAGAAAAAATCGATCTTATTGCTCAGTTTTTACGTACTCTTACGGGAGAATATAGAGGAAACTGAGGAAAGGGTGCATCGCGTCTATAAAGTAGATTAGTTCGACATTTTATGATAGACGAAGGTAATACCTAACTACAAAAATCGCTATAACTGTGACTATATTTCGGTTTATTTGTAAAAAAGCAAGTTTTTGGAAGCAGAAAACAGAGGAAATTTTTTCAATACCAATTAGATATCTTTTAATAGGTGGATTACTGCTAATTGCTATCTTTTGGACTAAATCTCAAGCGATTAATTTTAACGAACACAACCGCTATTCTCTCGAACTGCGCGAAATTGCTTCCCTCGATGCCCGCATTAATCAAAATATTTTACAGGCGCGAGATGGATTGCTGACTTACTACGATCCGATCGTCAAAGATCTAGCAGAAGTAAAGCAATTACACGGCAATCTCCAACAAATACCTAGTTTTGTCGATCGACAGGGAAAAGAAGAATTAGAGCGAATTTTGCGAATCGATATTGAGCTGTGGCGAAAAAAAGAACGAATTATTCAAAATTTTCAGTCAGAAAATGCAATCTTAACAAATTCTCTCACTTATTTTCCGATCGCGATCGCTGATTTAGTTGAAAACGATGCGATCGAGTCAACTTTAAGAAATCGTTTGCAGACGCTACTACGTAAAATTCTGCTGTTTAATCTCTCCAATGATGAAGAATTGGTTTCTCCGATAAATACTGAGATTCAGCAACTTCTGGTAGTGCCTACCACAACTGCTGAAAGTAACGAATTGAAGATGACCCTCGCTCATGCCAAAATTATTATGGGCAAGCATCTCCAGGTTAACAAATCAGTTCAAGCTATAATTGCATTACCTACAAACGAAAACAGCGAAAGTTCGATCCAAGCTTACGAACATCGCTATCAAAAAGCACTCAGTACAAGTAATTTTTATAAGCTTTGGCTTTACCTTATCTCTTCTCTTCTGCTGATTGTTGTTTCTGCCTCGATCATTTTCAGATTAAAAGCTTATGCCAAAGCCACTCAGCAAGCAGAAGAAAAATATCGCAGCATATTTGAAAACTCTGTGGCGGGAATTTTTCAGACAACACCTGATGGGCGCTATTTAAGTGCTAATTCCAAATTAGCAACCATCTACGGTTACGACTCCGTTAAAGATTTAATTGAAAACTTAACCGATATCGAACACCAATTATATGTATCTTCAGAACGACGGACAGAATCGATCGAGTTAATCCGCAAAAAGGGAGCAGTAACAGATTGGGAAAATCAAGTTTACCGCAAGGATGGCACGATTATCTGGATTTCAGAAAATGTCCGTCAGGTGTGCGATAAAAGTGGCAAACTTCTTTACTACGAAGGTACTGTCACCGACATTACCAAGCGCAAGCAAATAGAACAAGCTTGGCAAACCGCACAAGCAGACTTAAAAAAAGCAATGGAAGCCGCAAAAGTTGCCAATCGTGCAAAAAGTCAATTTCTCTCCAATATGAGTCACGAATTGCGAACTCCTCTCAATGCTATTTTAGGATTTACCCAATTAATGAGTCGGCGCGGTTCTCTCGATCGTCAGCATCAGGAATACTTAGAGATCGTCGAACGTAGTGGCGAACACTTATTAACTTTAATCGATGATGTATTGGAAATCTCTAAGATTGAGGCAGGTAAAATTGTCCTCAATGAAAATAGTTTTGCTTTGGATGCTTTTATAGATTCTCTAGAACAGATGTCACGGTTAAAAGCCCAGTCTAAAGGACTACAGTTAATCTTTGATGTAGCCAGCGATCTCCCTTCATATATTCGTACCGATGAAAATAAGCTGCGCCAAGTATTAGTGAATCTTTTAAACAATGCGATTAAGTTTACACAGACAGGACATGTAATTCTGCGAGTGAGACGAGTAGAAAGCAAAAACTCAAATAAAGCCGTTCGTCTTTTGTTTTTCGTCCAAGATACGGGTTTCGGTATTGCCCCTGAAGAACTCGATCGTTTATTTGAACCCTTCGTTCAAACTGAAGCTGGTCGAAAGTCTCAAGAAGGAACGGGGTTGGGACTTCCCATTAGCAAAAAATTTATTCAATTGATGGGGGGAGAAATTACCGTTAGCAGTCAACTAGGAAAAGGAACGATTTTTAAGTTTGATATTCAAGCAAATGCAGTTGAAGCAAGCGAATTACAGGAAGAAGAACCTATCAATCAGGTGATTGATTTAGAACCTGGACAACCGAATTATCGAATTTTAGTAGTAGATGATAAACAAGAAAATCGGCAGCTATTAGTTGAGTTACTTAGTTCTGTTGGCTTCCAAGTGCGCGAGGCATCTAACGGACAAGAAGCAATATCTTTATGGCAAAGCTGGTTACCCGACTTTATTTGGATGGATTTACGAATGCCCGTGATGGATGGATATCAAGCAACCCAACAAATTAAATCAGCAGGAGATAAAGCCCCTATAATTATCGCTTTAACGGGAAGTGTTTTTCAAGAAGAGCGAGTCACTGCTTTAGCGGCGGGTTTCGATGACTTTGTACGCAAACCATTTCGAGTACGAGAAATCTTTGCCAAGATGTCAGAATACTTAGGAGTTCGCTATCGCTATGGTTCCCCACAATCCTCTAGTACTGCTACACAGAAGCCATCAATCTCACTGCAAAACTCACTTCTCAATTCAGATGAGATGAAAAACGCCCTAGCTGCAATGCCTATTGAGTGGGTAAAGCAATTGCATCAAGCTGCAATTGAAGTGGATGCGGAACAAATTCTTCAGCTACTCGATCGCATTCCTCAGCCTCATGCCGATCTAGTTAATTCCCTAACTCATTTGGTCGATCGATACTGTTTTGAAGAAATTATTTCGTTAACGCAACAGTAACCGCTTTTCCTGCTAACGCAGGAAAAGCAAGTCTTTGTTAAATACTGCTTAATCTAAATTTGCGAACATTTTCTTAGTTAAATGTTTTTTGTATCGCTGCGAAATAGCTTGTTCTGGATCGATACCTTCAAAAGTTGGTGGTAGCCAGACTCTCATAACTAGTAAAATCCCTAAAACTAGTAAAAAAGAACAAGTAGCTAAAATCTGACTCCAAGGAGTTTCTAAAATTCCTTTGACGATAATTTCTCGTAAGATCGAAATGATCGACACTTCAACAGCAACACCCATGGAAACGCGATGTTCTTGTAAATAAATAATTAACAGACGGAATAATTCAACTAGAATCAGCAAAAATAGAATATCTGAGGTTACTTCAGGAAAATTGAGAGGTGGGAACAGCGACACAAACATTTCTCGAAGTTGCATCACCATAAAGCTAAACAGACCGATACAGACAGAGATAACAATTAAATCTTGCACAAATTCTAACGATCTGACTACGCGATCGCTGCTCAACCAATCATAACGAGGAACTGATGAGTTATTAATGCTTTTAACCACGCTCGTCTCCTAAAATTCAGTTTTAAAATTCTTAACTATTTACTTTTCTTTATAGTTACTTACCTGCCATTGATTTGTAAAATGTCTATTTTAAAAGGAAAAGATTAATTATACTTATCAAAAACCAGTCTTCCCTAATCCCTAAACCCTAATCCCTAACCCCTTCCTTTTTGTAACTGCCTAAAAGCCTGATACATCTCTGGAAGACGACTGTAAATAGCACTAGCTTTGAGATAAATTTGGTGAGAAACGGCGGGAATTCCAGAGACAATCGTTCCTGCTTTGACATCGTTGTGAATACCTGATTTAGCAGAAGCGATCGCACCGTCACCAATTTTAGCTTGATTTGCTACCCCTACTTGTCCAGCTAAAATTACTCGATTACCTATAGTAACACCACCTGCTAAGCCTACCTGTGCAGCCATGGCGCAATTTTCTCCTACCTGACAACCATGACCGATTTGTACTAAATTATCAATTTTAGTATTGCGTCCAATTCTAGTTTCACCTACGGCTGGACGATCGATGGTAGTATTACAGCCAATTTCTACTCCATCTTCTAAAACGGTACATCCAGATTGTTCCATTTTCAGCCATCCCTGCGGTGTGGGGACGAAACCAAACCCTTCTGCACCAATGACAGCGCCACTATGAATGACGCAATTAGCACCGATTTTGCTGCGTTCGTGAATGGTACAGTTAGCATGTAAAATACTATTGCTACCAATTTCTACTTCAGGATAAATCACTACATTAGGATAGATGTAAGTACCAGTAGCAATTTTGACTCCTTTTTCAATTACCACATGAGCGCCAATATAAACTTGTTCACCTAAGCTAACTGAAGGGTCGATGACTGCGGTAGGATGAATACTAGGAGAAGGTCGGAACGGTTGATAGAAAAGCGCGATCGCCTCGGCAAACATCAATCTTGGTTCGGAAGTGGCAAACCAAGCAATCTTTCTCTCTGTCGCTTTAGCTTGTAGGCTTTGATTGAGTGGCAAAATTACAGCACTAGCATTAGTTGTTTCTAGCAAGGATGCAAACTTATCCCCTTCCACATAGCTAAGAGTACCTAAATCGGCGCGATCGATTGGTGCAACTCCACTAAGATCGGGATTACATTCGCGATCGTTAGTTAAACTGCTCAACTCTACTCGATCGCCTAGTTTTTCCACAACTTCGCTAAATTTCATGTCCGCTTCTTTCCTTGTTAGCTTTTTCCTAAGCTTGCTACTGCGAACAATCATTGTATACAAAATTTTGCTGTTTCGTTTTTTAAGCTTTTTAAAAATTCAGCGATCGCAACAATGTTTTCACCAGATATTTAAGATCCCAAAAAATCCGCAGATACACGCGGATAAACGCAGATATAGCAGTTCTCGGTTGAGTGAGATACACCTCGGTTTAGGAAGGCAACAGGACGGCGGGTAAACTTTTCTGAGGAAACCTCAGAAAATCCCGCCTCCAACAGGCAACAGGCAACAGAAAAAACTGTATTTCATTGATTTGAGAAGCGCTATAGTTATTTGATATTAGATAACCAACTAATTAAATCTCTGCGCCTCTGCATCTCTGCATCTATTAAAGTGTTTTTAATCGACTAGTTGGCTTTTTTAGTCA
The DNA here is from genome assembly GCA_964548905.1 of uncultured bacterium. Classification (GTDB taxonomy): domain Bacteria; phylum Cyanobacteriota; class Cyanobacteriia; order Cyanobacteriales; family Xenococcaceae; genus CAZJTL01. The sequence goes on from CAZJTL010000005.1 coordinate 65,820, forward strand.
ACATATTTTTCTTGCTGCATAAACGTTAATCACAGCCGATCGAATCAGTAAGCAACTATATTCGCAGTTAAGTAAGTCAACCTAATTATTCGTAGGATGAGGAAAGCAATAGTAAAACTTACCTATTGTCTGCTCATGTTGGGTTTCATTCTTCAACCCAACCTACATATATTTTACGTTGAATCAAGCAAAAATACTTATCAGTTATCGATTAAAAAAATGAGTAAATTTTATCCCTTTGCTAGTTATAGTCTCTGGCAATTATTTTCACCTGTGATCGGCAAAGAGCATTGGCATTGCGATCGCAAACGAGGTTATCTTAAAGCACGTAAAGAAGTTGAAATAAAAGAACTTGGTAAATTAGATAATGTACCTCAAGAAATAGGTCATTTAGCACAGAAAGGAGTGTATGAATTTCATCAACATCCTGAATTATTATCCGCCTCAGATGGAGTAAAACAAATTGCCGATATTTTAAAACTCAGTCAAAAATCGTTGAAAATTCAAGATCGAGTTATTTCTATTTTAAACAATTATCATCAACAGCCTATTTTAATTAATAAAAATATTCTTGCTTTGAATAAAGGCTCTGAAGATGAAGGCATTCCCAAACCAGTCTCGATCGAACAAGGTAATTTTGCTTTTAATTTATATTCAGCTTTAGATTGTATTCTTCTTGAAGAAGATGACACCATTCATATTTTAGATTTTAAAACAGGTAAAAGTGACTTCGATCGAAGACAAGGTTATGTTTATTTACTGGTAGCCAAATATCTTTATCCAAATAAGAGTGCGATCGCCTCGTTTTATAATTTAGAAACTCAACATTGGTCTGAATTTATTACTGCTACATCAGCAGCGATCGAATCTATACAAATTGAATTATCGTTAATCGCACAAAAACATCAGGAACAATTACAGAGATATAGAAATAATCCAGAAGCATTTGATCGCATTTATCCATCTAATCCTAGTTCTAGTTGTCAGTATTGTCCTTTCAATTCTATTTGTACCGATGCGATCGAAACTAAAATTTCTAATTCTTCAGCAAGTACAGATATTCAAAATCAATCATTACTTTGTCTAAGTAGTTCAAGTTAATTAAACAAACAAAGATTTTGTAGCTTGGGTTGAAGAATGAAACCCAACACATCGAGCGATAGATTGATGGATTTAGTTATCGCTTTACCCATTCTGCAAATAATTATACTCGTTAATTTTCTTGTCAATTAGAGGTTAAAAAATTATTGTGATTACTCATTTAAGCGAGATTTTTCCAATTGATTATGCCCAATTAAATATAGCTTGTTTTCGTCTCTGTCCAGAGATCGATCGAGAAACGGGGAATCGATTTAGTTGGTATTTTAGTAAACATTTTTCTGAAATAATTGTCGTTTACGAACAAAAAGATTTTTGGATTTTAGCTAAACCGAATCAAACTATTCCCAGTCAAGATAAATGGAAAGAAGTATTAGAAATAATTCAAGATAAATTAAAAGAAGACTTAGGCGATCGCTATTATTTTTTGCAATGGGTAAGAGACTTTGATATAAATGCTGCGATCGTCGCTCAATTAGCAGTACGCTTATTAAAAATCAATCGTCCTTTTTCTGCAATTACAGTTTCTTCAGAAAAGCAAGTAGAAGTTAAACGAGAGTGTGAATTTTGGGCAGAAACTATTGAAATCGATCGAGAAATTAAACCTGCGATCGCCTTGACTCTTACTAGTAAATTTCTCTACAGTGGAGATTTAGAGCAATTTTTTAGTACACATCCCGATCGCAACAATCCCGAACAAGTTTTACTAGGATTGCAAGTCAAAGATATTGAAAATAATAGTACGGCAACTATCGTCAGTATATCAGGAACAATTGCAGAACATAAAAAAAGATTATTAAAACAAGCAACAGGATCGATTAGTAAAGAAAAACTACACATAGCACCAGATGAGCAGCCAGTTGTTACGATTCAGTTTGGAAAAAATAGTCAAAAATATGATTATACTTTAGCTGCTTTAAAACTATTTATTGCATCTAAAAATGCCAAACATTTTGCCATTGAATATGGAGACTTGTTAAAGCAAGCTAAGATTCTATATCGAGAAAGAATCGAACTTTTATCTTCCTATAAACAAAAAGCAAAAAATAGTTTATCTATTTATAATTTAGAATTTGCCAATAGCTGCGTAAATAGTCAAGATTATCCAAATTTATTTTCAATACCACTTACAAAACTAGAAGACACCCAACTATTATTTGGTAATGGAGTAATTAGTAAAAAAAGTGCCGTACTGAGTGGATTGTCTAAAGGTAGTGTATATCGTCGTCATCCAGAATTTAATAACCCATCCAGAAAAATTCGCTTCGCCATACTCAACTTTTCAGCTTTAACAGCTAAACCTTTTGTGCAAGAATTATGCCAAAGATTGAAAAGCTATAAATTTGAAACTCTAATTCCTTCCGAAAGTATTAAATGGATATCTTTAGAAAATTTATCTGAAACAGAAGCAAGAGCAAAATTAGAAGCAACAGTTGATGAAATAACGATTTTAAATCCAGATATTACTTTAGTCTTTTTACCCCAAAGCGATCGCAATAAAGATGATAGTGATGGAAACAGTTTATATGCCTGGGTTTCTTCTCGATTATTACGCCGTAAAATTTCTAGTCAAGTAATCTATGAAAATACTTTGAAAAATCCAGATAATTATCGACACATTCTAAATAATGTTGTCCCTGGAATCCTAGCAAAACTTGGAAACTTGCCTTTTGTCTTAGCTGAACCCTTAACAATTGCCGATTATTTTATTGGTTTAGATGTGGCTAGAAAGCCAAAAAAGAATTTGCAGGGAAGCATGAATTTTTGTGCTTGTGTTCGTTTGTACGGACAAAAAGGAGAATTTATTCGCTATCAATTAGCCGATACTTTAACTGAAGGGGAAGAAATACCAGCCAGAATATTAAGAGATTTTTTACCGCAAGCAAATTTAAAAAATAAAAAAATACTAATTTATCGCGATGGTTCTTTTCGTGGAGAAGAAATTAAACATTTAATAGACTGGGGACGAGCAATTAATGCTCAATTTATTTTAGTTGAATGTTCTAAATCTAGAAACCCTCGCTTATACAATTTGGAAGAGAAATTATTAAAAGAACCCACTAGAGGATTAGCTTTACGAATATCATCTCAAGAAGCAATTCTAGTAACTACTCAAGTACCTGAACGTGTTGGTGTTCCTCAAACTTTACGTTTAAAAATCAGAAAAGAAGGACTATTAGTATCAATTGAAGAGGTAATAAATGTAACTCTCAAATTGACTTTATTACATCATGGATCGTTAAAAGATCCTCGTTTACCAATACCTTTATTCGGTTCCGATCATATTGCCTATCGAAGATTGCAAGGTATTTATCCAGGGGAATTAGAAGGAGATAAACAATATTGGTTGTAATCTTACTGAAATGTTTCTAATTGTTAGCCGATTCGACAATGACTTCTGCTCAGTTACTTCGAGCTAGTGGTGCGACAATAGCGATCGAAACCAACGAACATTCTTTTGAGTCTCGTGGGAATATAAAATTCAGTCCAAAAAGCAAATTCGTTCTAGAGCTTGCTTTACAAATTGTTCGTCTCCAAGGAAAAAAATCGATGGGAACGGAACATTTATTATGGGGATTAGCTCGTCTTGCTGAAACAGACAAAACTATCTTGAATGAATTATTTCAACCTTACGGAATTGATGTCAAAGAATTGAACGATCGACTCGATCGATTATTTAATTTTGGAGATATTGTTTAACTCAAGGTATCGAACAATTAGAGAAAAAAGTTATTCGTGAATATGTTTTGGATAACTTGAGTGCTGCTTGTGTCGCTTAGACCCATAAACTAGTTTTTTTGTCAATGCGTAAGTCCTAAGAAATAGGAATTGCTCTTATTAAAGCTTTTCTCGCTGGTGGATTAATTTTGAATGCCCTCAAAAGAGAACTACCCGATTTTCAAGAAAGTTGTTTTCGATCGTTTGTTTGGGGTGCAGGAGTTTATACGACACTTCTACTTTTGGTTTAGAAAGCTTTCAAACAATTGAAAGTAGCGATCGCCGAGCAAAAACTAAACGACTGTAAGGGGGAAGGTAATATTTACTTTAGTTCCCTCCAAGGCATCGGAATGAATTGACAACGCTCCTCCATGTGCATCTACAATTCGTTTAACGATCGCCAGTCCCAATCCCGTACCCCCAGGTTTACCAGAACAAAATGGTTGAG
>CAZJTL010000006.1:0-59659 GCA_964548905.1 uncultured bacterium
AAGTAGCTATTCTAAGTTTCCACTGCCATCTAGCTTTTGTACTAGGTGCTAATCTAACCTGGTTAACCAAGAGGTTTTTTCGGTTTTGTCGGCAAGGAGTTTTCCTGTATCTGCGACTACGGCGCAGATTACGCCTAGTTTCAAGATGAGATTTAACCCAATCCACTGCTATTGCCTGCACATTAAGGTACAAATGCTTAGAACTAGCAATACTAAATCCTTCCATCTTGCTTCCAGGATCGATCCCACAAGCAATAGGTTGATAGTTTCTGGCACTAGGTTCTACATTTAAACGAACACAAAACCTTCCTTTTTTCCAGAAAGGAGTAGCTTTGCCTGATTTTACCCACTTGTCTGCTCTTGCCCTAGTTGTGGGCATTAGTGGCACTTGATTTTTATCTACTACTGGTACTGATTTTTGCATTTGGCTATAAACCGAATATGTACTTACCTTCGCTACTGACTAGCACAGAGGGGAGGACGACGGCGCTATAAGATCCGAGGGAACCTAGGATCTCGCGCCTTCGGTATCTGAGGAGACCTCAGATACTTTAGCCGTCCGTTAGGGACTAGGTAGGCATCTCTACCGTGCTTCGGTGTGCCACCACCAGCTAGTTCAGTTTAGTTAGCTAGACACCTGTTTAACTTGGTCTTACCGATTGGCTTTCGGTAGTGCCAAGCCCCCGAATTTAATTCGGGGGTTGGTGACCTGGGGTTCAGTTTTGCTTCTGGTCGATCTGCATCGATGTTTTCAATTTTTTGCCAAAAAGTAATCAATCATGCTGCTAAATTGTCAAACCATCACACTAATATAATACAAGTTGTTTGAGAATTTCCAATTGCTTTGAAAAAAAGACTTTCTAGCATCATCTATGCTTAATTTGACTAAGTATGTCAGCAAAATTAATTGCACATTTTATATTCCTGCTCCCTCTTCCCTGCTCCCTGCTCCCTGCTCCCTGCCTCCACCTATCAATTTAATTTTGTCCGACTACTTACGCACTTTACCTCAGCAAAATTCAGTATTTGTTCATTTAAACTAGCACTTATAAGACTTTTATAGTATTTTATTCAGTGTAGTAATATGATGCCCATTGGTTTGAGGCTAAGTCTTGATAAAATTTCAATAGACTTACATATTCAACTCTAACCCTCTTTTATCACTCTAGGAAAATTTGACGAATTTACGTTACTTGAACCTAGGAACAATCAAGGTTTTGACCCACTCTGACAGAAAAGGGCTAATCTAGATATTTCTCAGTATCTTTGACATAAAGCCAATATATTCAAGAAGAATTTAACACTAGTGTAGCTAAACTATTAAATTCGATCGATTTTAACAAAACAATTTAACCAAATCGTTATCATTTAACAGATATTTATTAAATATCGTTTTTCAAAAATTTAAGATGAATTCTTTTGGAGAACAGTCACTATGTTATATAAAGATGTCGGCTCAAAGTCTTTGATAGCCGATATTCGAGAGCCAAAAGCTTTTAGGGTTGGGGGTTGGGATAAGTTTTACTGGTTGAGACTGTCTCTGAATGTCTTGCTAGACAGTTGGGCGATCGCCGTGGCTTGGAAGCTAGCAAATGCAGTAGGAACAGACGTTGGCGACTTCTATCTACTAGCGCGCGATCGCGAAGAACCAGGTTGGCTGTGGTTAATTATCTTAGTCAATTTAGTCGTACTTTTCTCTTCTGGTTTTTATCAAAGCCGTTCTCTGCTTGAGTTATGGAAAACACTTTCCTTGGCTCAAGTAATTCTTTTATTGGTTGCTTATCTAATCGATCCAGGTCTTTGGGTATCTCGATCGGTCTTAATTTATGCCTGGCTTTTTACCTTGATTTTAGTAACTGGTGAAAGACTAGTCTTGTTTAAAGCTATTGCCTTAATTAAACGAAGATTTAGAGCCTTAAGAAGAAAGATAATTTTGGTAGGCAATCCAGAAGATACCTCGGTAACTCAAAGACTAATTGATAAAACAAGCTCTTTTCAAATTGTCGATATTATAGACCTAACTGGAGACAAGCAATCAGAAGACTTGGGACAAATTATCGATCGAGCCTATCGTCAAAAAGTCGATGAAGTCTTCATTTGTTCTTGGGAAAACATTGAAGATCCAATTATTTTATTTTGGGAACTCAAATCTGCTGGCGTAAACTGGAGAATTTGTCCATCTCAACTTAAAATCCCCAATCGTTGGTCAGAAATTCGTATGATTGACCAGCTTCCTACCATCAAATTTAATTCTGCGGCGATTGTTGGTGGAGATTTTTGGTGCAAACGCATTTTTGATATGACTGTTTCTTTAATACTGCTAGCAATTATCAGCATACCGATGTCGTTGATCGCCATTTTAATTAAACTTGACTCTCCTGGTAATATTTTTTATAAGCAAACTCGCGTTGGTTTAAAAGGAAAACATTTCAAAGTTTGGAAGTTTAGGACAATGGTTAGCAATGCCAGTCAGTTACAAAAACAACTTGAGGCTCAAAATGAGGTAAAAGGAGGAGTTCTTTTTAAAATCAAAAACGATCCCCGTATCACCAGAGTAGGCAAGTTTTTACGCCGCTATAGCTTGGATGAGTTGCCTCAATTAATCAATGTTTTGCGAGGAGAAATGAGTTTAGTTGGTCCTCGTCCTCTCCCAGTTCGCGATGTAGAAAAATTTGCTCCCCATCACTTTTTACGTCAAGAAGTTTTACCAGGAATTACAGGTCTTTGGCAAGTGAGTGGGCGTTCTAATACAGATTCTGAGCAAGTTTTTGATTGGGACTTTGCTTATATTCAAAACTGGTCTTTGGCTCTTGATTGCAAAATTTTACTCAAAACTGTTCGAGTGATCTTTACTAGTGAAGGAGCTTATTAAAATACTTAATCAATTAAAACTCGATTTATTTAATTAAATAAATATAAACTGCATAAAAAATCTAATTAGCAAGAGAGAAAACAACTAATGCAATCTCATCCAGATTTAATAGAAGAGCTAAATTTTCAAAAATACTTTTTAGTATTAAAACGCCGTTGGTTACCTACAACAATTACTTTTTCTACGGTAGTTGCCCTTACCTTGCTTGCAGCAGTAACGCGCAAGCCTGTCTACCAAGCAGATGGTCAAGTTTTAATTCAATCAGACAGGTCTGCAAAACTGGCTAATTTAGGTGATATAGATAATCGATTGGGAGAGATCGATCTATTGACTCAAACCAGCGATCCTCTCTCGACAGAAGCAGAAATTTTGCGTTCTCGACCGATTGTTCAACAAACTATCAAAGAGCTTAAGCTAACCCAAAAAGAGGGTAAGCTATCTACACTGCTAAACTTTTTCAATCCAGATAAGGAAACAAAATCAAAATTAATTAAACCAGAAGAATTTTGGAACAATCTTAAGGTGAAGCCTAGTAAAGGCACCGACTTGTTAATGGTTTCTTATAAGGATGGAGACCCTGAAACAGCATCAGCAGTAGTCAACAAAGTCATCGATTTATATAAACAAAATGATACTCTGAGTCACCGAGCAGAAGCAGTAGCGGCTCGTGAATTTATCGCCAAGCAAATCCCACAAGTAGAGAAGAATGCTCATAAAGCTGAGAGAGAGCTTCGTTTATTTAAGAATCAAAATCAGTTAGCCGATCTATCGCGAGAAACAGGCAATATTATCGACTATATTAAAGATTTAGAAAACGATATCGATCGAGTTTCCGTTGAACTTGATGACGTTAGCGCTCGCTCAGAAAAACTGGGTAATCAAATCGGCATGGATTTAGGGCAAGCTAAAACTTTTATATCTTTGAGTCAATCGGCAGGAATACAGGGCATTCTTAGAGAACTTCAAGATGTCAGAGTTAGGTTGACCGACGAACGCAACGTTTTTGCCGAAAATACTCCCCAAATCACAAGCCTTAAAGAAAAAGAAGCTGAATTGAATAATCTACTCAAGCAGCAGATTGGCAAAACAGTGAACGAACGGAATCTAAAAGCTTTAGACAAAATCAATCTTCTCAATTTTGGTACACTTAGGCAACAGCAGATTACTGACTTTGTTAACTTAGAGGTACAGCGATCGGGTTTGAGTAAAAAGTTAGGTGGATTGCAAAAGACCCTTACTGCTCGCAAACAAGCTTTGAAAGCTTTACCCAAACTTGAAGAGCAACAGCGAGAATTAGAACAAAAAGCCAAAGCAGCGCAGTTAACTTACCAAACTTTGTTAAATAGACTCCAAGAAACTCAAGTCGTTGAAAACCAAAATATAGGTAACGTTCGTGTCGTTTCTAGAGCAACCGTTCCAAGCGAACCTGCTGGACCTAATCGAGCGTTAATTCTAGTAGCAGGTGGCTTTGCTGGAGCTTGTCTGAGCGTTGCTGTAGCTTTTTTATTAGATTTGATGGACAACTCGGTCAAAACAGTCGAAGAAGCAGAAAATATTTTTGGCTATACTTTTCAGGGTATAATCCCCGACCTCAACAAATTAGCCAATTCCTATAGCAGTTTACCGCCAAATTCCGAACAAAGCTCGCAATTAGCTTTTGCCAACAATTTACCGATTACACCAGCGATGGATGCATTCCAAGTGCTACAGGCAAATCTGAAGTTATTCAATGCTACTGAATCGAAACGAGTTTTTGCCGTTACTAGCTCAGTAGCACAAGAAGGTAAATCATCGGTATCGGCTAATCTGGCTGTGGCGATCGCTCAAGTCGGACATAGTGTTTTATTAATAGATGCAGATATGCGCCGACCAAGGCAGCATCAAATTTGGTCATTACCAAATGCGCTTGGTTTGAGTGATGTTTTGACAGGTAAAATCCAACTGCAACATGCAATTCAAGAAGTAAACCCTAATTTAAGTGTGTTACCTGCTGGGACGATTCCACCTAATCCCGTGGTTTTGATTGAATCTCAGCGAATGAGCCAGTTAATTGCCACTTTGGACGATTGCTACGATTACATTATCTTCGATACACCACCTTTATCGGGAATGGCAGATGCTACCTTGTTAGGCAGAATGCTCGATGGTGTATTAATGGTAGTTCGTCCCGATGTTCTAGATTCTGCCAGCGCGCTCGCAGCCAAAAAACTTCTGCTTAATACCAATCAAAATATTTTGGGTATGGTTGCCAATTGTGTAGATACGAAAAAAGAATTGTATAAAACTGGTTATTACTATCAATCAAATCAAATACTGAATAGCAATTAGATAAATAGTAAAAAGGTCAACTTGTTTTAGTTGCAGATGAATTTAGTCTCAATCTTACTTTAACTGAAGAAAAACTGACTCGATCTCAAATGGTTAATCATCTAAACGAATCGTCTCATTACTCATGCTCGATCGACTAAGCCCAGGACTGCGTAGAATTATCGCCAATGTAGGTTGGCTCTTTAGCGAACGCCTTTTAAATATGGCGCTTACCTTGTTCGTGGGAATTTACGTACTTAGATACTTGGGGCCTGAATCTTATGGCAAACTTAGTTACAGCCTCAGTTTTGTCGGTATTTTTGCTGCGATCGCTAAATTTGGATTAGATCAAATAGTAATACGCAACATAGTCCGAGATGAAGATTCGACCCAAGAAACAATTGGAACCGCTTTTGTTTTAAAGCTAACAGCTAGCCTGTTAACTATTATTTTGATTGTTGGTAGCGTATGGTCTTTTAATTCGGATTCACAAATTCGCTGGATGACACTCATTATTGCCACTACTTTGTTATTTGATTCTTCTGAAATAATTGATTTTTGGTTTCAATCTAAAGTACTCTCCAAACCAGTAGCTACAGTTAGGAGTATTCAGTTAATTTTTAGTGTTGTCACCAAATTTATCTTTATTGCACTCAAGCTTCCTGTAATAGCTTTCGCTTGGTTGATGGCATTAGAATTTATCTTCAAAGCTTGTGGACTGTTCTGGATATATTTCAGATCTAATCAGTCTATTTTTAAGTGGCGATTTAGCCTTGCCAAGGCGATCGAATTAATCAGAGATTCATGGCCATTAGTTTTATCTAGCCTAATGATCACTATATACATGAAAATCGATCAAATCATGCTTGGTAATATGGCAGGAAACGAAGCAGTGGGAAATTATTCAGCAGCAGTCAAGTTCTCTGAAATCTGGTATTTTGTACCCGTGGGGATTTGCTCTTCTGTATTTCCAACAATTATTAGAGCCAAGCAAAGAAGCAAAGAGGAATACTATCGACGATTGCAACAACTCTATGATTTGATGGCATGGCTATCTCTAGCGATCGCCATTCCCCTAACATTTTTTGCTAAAACTTTTCTCATTACTTTGTTAGGAGCAGAATATGCTGAAGCAGGAGATATTTTAAGATTGCATATCTGGGCAGGTATTTTCGTTTTTCAGGGTGTGGCTCTTAGTCAATGGTTAACAACAGAAAATTATACTAAAGTTAGTTTTGCCACAACGTCTTTAGGTGCTTTATCTAACGTATTTTTAAATTTATATTTTATTCCGTTATATGGAGGTATTGGAGCAGCTTTAGCTACCGTTATTTCTTATGGGATTTCTTCGCATATTTCTTGTTTATTTTATCCTCCTTTGTTCAAGAATGCTTGGATGTTAGCTAAAGGTTTACTTATCCCATTTCGAGTTCAGCAAAATTTAATTTACTTTAAGTATGTCAAAAATTTTTTCTTTAAACTAAATTGATTATCAAAAAAATAGTATGTCTAACTTTTAATGATAACTAATAATAAAAATTAGCTATTGAAACAGCATCAATGAATCGCAGAACCTTTTTTAGTTGGATAGGAGTGGGGTGGTTGGCTAGCACTTCTCCTGTATTAATTGGTGCTGTAATTACTAAATTTAAGCATCAACCAGAACCAGCATCAAACTATTTATCCAGCAGCTTGAGACATTTCCTGTTTTATGTTTCACCAAATGGCAATGATACCTGGTCAGGGAAACGAGAAATACCTAACACAGACAGAACAGACGGACCTTTTGCTACTATTCAAAGAGCAAGGGATGCTATTCGCCAAATCAAGCGTTTACACAATGGCACTCTGAAAAAACCTGTGACTGTTCTATTACGTGACGGCTCTTACTTTTTGCCTGAACCCTTGACATTTACTCCTGAAGATTCTGGTACGGCTGATTGTCCTATTACCTATAAAGCATATCCAGGCGAACAGCCAATTATTAGCGGTGGACGACTTATTACAGATTGGCAGCAACAGGGCAATCTTTGGGTTGCTAATCTACCCGATGTAAAAACAGGGAAGTGGTATTTTCGTTTACTACGTGTTGGCGATGATTGGGCGATTCGCGCTCGTTACCCTAAATTTGACTTTAAAAATCCGCTTACAGGAGGCTGGCTTTTTGCTCAGTGGCAAGGTAACCCATGGGAAAGAGGGACTTTTGGCGCTGGTGTTAGTCGAGTAGGTAACCCAGGCGATAAACTTGAATGGAAGATTGTTATTCCAGGAGCAAGTAACTATAAAGTTTGGGTTCGCTATGCTCACAACATGAAAGCTTATGGCATTGATAAAATGGATGAGCGTACTGTAGTTCGCCTAGGTAATACTAACCAAATACCGCTAGTTAATCTACCTGATACAGGGAGTTGGGGTAATTATAGTTGGAGTTCGGTAGCTACAATTTATATACCAGCAGGAGAGCAAACCTTAATTTGGGAAAATATCCAAGGTGGTGGAATTAATCTTGATGCTATTTATTTAACTGACGATCCTAACTGGAATCCCGAAACTGCTATTCAATTTATTTCCTTGGATGGTCGTTATGAATTGCAAACACCAACAGAAGGAAAGCATCTAATTCCGATTCAGGCAGAAGCTTGCACTAAAGCGATCGCCAAGGAATCTGAAGTATCAAATCCTGCTTCTGTACAACAAGCCATCTACAACCGACTTGTTATAGAATCCCAACAGTTTCCGAATTGGCAAAATTGGGAAGGAGCAGAATTACATATTTTTCCAGCTTGGGGTTGGGTGAACGCAATCTTACCATTAACAAGTGTTGACAAAGAATCAAAGACACTTGATTTCAACTGCGATCAAGATATTCGTCCTGGTAATCGCTTCTATATTGCTAATGTTCGTGAGGCACTTACTAGCCCTGGTGAATGGTATCTAGATAAAAAAAGTGGTGAATTATTCTACTGGGCTATAAACAAAGACTTTCCCAAGAGTGTTCCCGTAATTGCGCCTACTATGGATAGGGTTTTTGTTTTGCAAGGAAATATGCCAGACGGGACTTTTGTCGAATATATTACCTTTGAAGGCTTAACTTTTACTGATACCGATTATACTCTGACGGATAATTATTATGTTCCCGCCGATGCAGCTATTTGGATGACAACAGCGCAGCAATGCATGGTTAAAAATTGTACCTTTGTCAACCTTGGTGGCTATGGAATCAAAATAGAGGAACGCAGTCAAAACAACCTAATCATAGGTAATAAGATGAAAAATTTAGGTCAAGGTGGCGTAGTACTTTTAGGAAATTCGACTAACCAACCAGTCAACAACTTAATAGCTGCTAACGACATTCAAGATTGCGGTCAGATTTACAAACATGTGGCAGGAGTATTCAATACTTGCGGTAGTGAAAACCGAATTGCTCACAATCGTATTTATCATATGCCTCGTTACGGGATATATCTTAATTCATATAGTACTGATATTTATTCTCGCAACAACATCGTAGAGTTCAATGAAATTGTAGATACCAATCTAGAAACAAACGATACATCTGCAATTGGAACCCTAGGGCGCGATCGGCAACTCAGTGGTAATATCATTCGCTTTAACTACATTCGCAATGTTGTTGGTATGGGGACAAATGACAATGGACAAATAGTTTCCCCTTACTATACATGGGGAATTTATCTTGACGACTACAGTAGTGGCACAACGGTTTACGGAAACATCGTGGTTAGTACCATGCTAGGTGGTATTATGATTCACGGCGGTAAGGATAACCTGGTGGAAAACAATATTTTGATAGATGGGGTAGAACAACAAATTCAATTGACACCACATGGAGACGATCCACAGTTTATGGGAAATAATGTCATCCGTCGCAACATTGTCGTCTACAAAGAGCCGAAAGCAAAGCTTCTGTCCAGTGAAACGAATACTTGGCGGTCTACTATCCTAGCAGAGTGTGATTATAACCTTTACTGGCATAAGGATAGTTTAGACTTAGCTAAAACGGAACAAGCCATCACGCCAGCAGGAAACTTCTCCCAATGGCAAGCTTTTGGCTTTGACCGTAACTCCTTTATTACCGATCCACTTTTCTTTTCTTCGGAAATGATTGATATCCGACTCAAGCCTAACTCCCCTGCTTATCGACTTGGGTTTCAGCCAATTCCTATAGAGCGTATTGGTATTAAAGGTTTTAATTTAAATAAGCATGAACAATAAAGATGTCTAACTTTCAACTCAAAACTCCAGTCGCTTTTTTTATCTTCAGAAGACCCGATACTACCGAAAGAGTATTCGAGGTAATTCGTCAAGCAAAACCACCCAAACTTCTAGTAATTTCAGATGCACCTCGTACCGATCGACCAGGTGAAGCAGAAAAATGTGCTGCTAGCCGTGCAATTATCGATCGTGTTGATTGGGATTGTGAAGTTATCAAAAATTATGCCGATGTAAATATGGGCATGAAGTTACGCCAAGCAAGTGGATTTGATTGGATTTTTAATACTGTTGAGGAAGCAATTATTCTCGAAGATGACACTTTGCCACATCCTACCTTTTTCAGATTTTGTGAAGAACTACTGGAAAAATACCGAGATGACGAACGCATTATGATGATTAGTGGTACTAATTTCTTAAAAGAGTGGAAATCAGATATTCAAAGTTATAATTTTGCTTATTTTGGTTCTACCTGGGGATGGGCTTCTTGGAGAAGAGCATGGAAATACTACGATATCCAGATGAAACTTTGGTCTAAATCTGAAGTTAAAAACAGAGTTAGAGATATAATTTGTAACCGCAAATATTATTTAGAAACGGCAAAGCTTTTTGATGATACATACACTGGTAAACTTCAGACTTGGGATTATCAATGGGACTTTGCTCGTTTTATCAATTCAGGTCTATCGGTCATTCCTTCTAAAAATTTGATTTCTAATATTGGCTTTGGCAAAGAAGCAGTAAATACTTTTAAAGATTATAAAGGAGTCTCGAATTTAGCTATAGAACCGATGTCATTTCCTTTAAGACATCCCTACAGTATAGCTGTAGATAGAGAATACGATCATTATCGTTGCAAAAAAACTTTGGGAATTAATTTAATAGACAGAATTTCCTTCAAATTAAGGTCGGCATTGTCAATTAAGCTCGGAGTAAACGCCCGTGCCAAGTAGTGAAAACTTAATTAGTGATAAATAAGAAACATTGAAAAAGAATTTAGTTAGAAAATTAGAATTAGTAATTACTTTTTTCTTATGTGCATTTCAGATAGGAGTAAATGTTCCTCGCCCATTGACTAGTACTTTTGCACTGATTAGTTTTGTGATTATCCCTCTTCTAATTCTTGGTCAGTGGAAACGATTCATTTATGTGGCAACAAGAGACTTAATAGTTTTGCTATTGGTAGGAACTGCTATTATGTCAGTATTATGGTCTACCAATCCAGAGTCTACTCTGGCTCATTGCAGACCTTTATTGGCAACTACTTTGTTCGGGATTTATTTAGCCACTCGCTACACCCTTAAGGAGCAGATGCGGCTGATAATTATTTTGTTTAGTATATTTACGTTGATTAACTTGATAGTGCCTGTAATTTTTCCATCTTATGGCATACAGCAAGATGAATTTGGTCAACCTGCTTGGCAAGGAATTGCTCTAGCCAAAAATGAATTATCTAACTTAATGGCTGCATCTGCCACTCTTTTCCTAGACATTGCTATTTATGGTCGTAAATATCGTAAGATGGGATTGCTTGGAACTAGTATTGCATTTATTGTCTTGTTGCTTTCCAAGGGAAAAGGAAGTTTAGCAATTTTTATAGGATTACTACCTCTTTTGCCTCTCTATAAGATTATCAGACAGAAATACAGGTTAAGAATTGTTCTTATTATCCCCACTTTATTTGTTTTGGGAGCAATCCTTACCGCTATTGCAGTTAACGCCGAGTTCATAGTGGTCGATTTTCTAGGAAAAAACATGGAAGGTACCGGGCGTACCCCACTATGGGATTATCTAATTCAAAGGGGCTTAGAAAAACCCTGGCTAGGTTATGGATATGGTGGGTTTTGGGCTAATCCCAATGAAGCTATCGCTATCTTGCAGAAATTTCCTTGGAATGGGAATCGGGGAGAAGCAGGTGGAAACTCTCATAGTATCTATATCGAAATCTTTCTGCAATTAGGTTGGCTGGGTTTATCTTTGACTATCATGAGTTTTTTGACAGTTTTTGCAAGAGTAGTCTTTTTGCTTGGCTTAACTAGACAAATAGAATATTTGTGGATGTGTCAGCTTCTACTACTTATAGCTATAACAGGTTATTACGAATCTTATTCAGGATTTTTAGCCTATCGCAATTTGTTTTGGGCTTTATATGTATCTATTGCCTGCTCGACAGCTCTTCATCTCAAGAGAATTCTGAAAACCAATAATAAATTAGTAAATCAGCAATTGGAAAAAACTTGATAGAACAGAAAATCTAGACAGACAAGGAGGAACAAAAAAGAATTATTTTTATGAAAATTCTACATTTGAGTACTTATGATACTGCAACGGGTGCCGCTTTTGCAGCTTATCGATTACATCAAGGTCTTCAACGTATTAACATTAACTCTCAGATGCTAGTGAGAACTAAAAAATTGGTTGACGACAAAACTGTAGTTGCGCCCCAAACCATTTTAGAAAAAGGTTTTGCTAAAGCAGCAGGTACTTTAGATACTTTACCTCCTCGTTTTTATCCTCAGCGCGATCGCACTTCATTTTCTACTCAATGGTTTCCAGACAGAACTATTCCTAGAGTCGCTCGAATTAACCCAGATTTGCTCAATTTTCACTGGATTGCAGACAATCATCTACACATTGAAACAATTCCTAAGCTTCACCAACCTTTAGTCTGGACTCTCCACGACATGTGGGCTTTTACAGGAGGATGTCATTACGACCAAAACTGTGGTCGATATATAGATTCCTGTGGTGCTTGTCCTCAACTTAAAAGTAACAAAAACTTCGATCTATCCTGTTGGATCTGGCAACGAAAATATAAAGCATGGAAAGGTGTTAGTTTGACTATTGTTGCTCCTAGTAGGTGGTTAGCTAAATGTGCTAGTTCCAGTTCTCTTTTTAAACATCTGCGAGTTGAGGTGATTCCTAATGCTCTGGATACACAAAAGTATAAGCCAATTAATCGACAGATAGTCAGAAAAATACTCAATTTACCCCAGAATAAGCAACTAATTCTATTCGGAGCCATGAATGCTGCTAGCGATGTTCGCAAGGGATTCCATTTGCTTCAGCCAGCTTTGCAACGTCTGTGCCAGTCAGGACGAGGCGATCGAGTAGAGATAATTATAGTTGGTTCCTCACAACCAGAGAACCATATTGACTTGGGTTTTAAGACTCACTATTTAGGTAAATTGAGCGGTGATACCTCTCTAGCACAAGTCTACGCAGCAGCAGATGTCTTTGTCGCACCATCACTTCAAGATAACTTGCCCAACACGGTAATGGAGGCGATCGCCTGTGGAACTCCTTGCGTTGCTTTTAAGATTGGCGGTATGCCCGATATGATCGAACATCAAAAAAATGGTTATTTGGTTCAACCCTTTGAAGTAGAGGATTTAGCTAAAGGAATTGCTTGGGTACTAGAAGATAGAGAGCGACATCAGAAACTAGGCGATCGCGCCCGCGAAAAAGCCGAACAGGAATTCACTCTTGAATTACAAGCTCGTCGCTATGCGTCTCTTTATACCGAGATTTTAGCTAAGCGCGATCGATAATAAAATTTTGCACTCAAAACCTATTAGTAATTTACGGAAGTGTTTACATGAAAATAGCTTATGTTACCACCTAGTAATGCTGAGGAAGTTTAAAATGATAGATTACTGTTGCTAAGAAAGCACCTAATTGTGCTTCACGAAAAGATGACTTCAAAGGCAAAAGTAATCTAAATAAAAAGAATTGAGTGATAATTTTGAAATTTTGGACATACAAAAAGGTGTGATAGATAATCTTCAAGATTTAGTCATTTTCAGAAAAAAGTAATCTATTAACATTTCCTGGCTCGGCTTTACTACCAAAAAACTTTGATGACAAATAATGAAAGATAACAAATATCCGAAAATCTCTATTGTAACTCCCTCTTATAACCAGGGAAAGTTTATAGAGGAAGCAATCAAAAGTGTACTCGAACAAAATTACCCTAATTTTGAGCATATTATTTTAGATAATTGTTCTACAGATGAAACGATTGAAATCCTTCAAAAATATCCTCATCTTGTTTGGAAATCTGAAATAGACAAAGGTCAAAGTGATGCATTAAATAAAGGCTTTTGTTTGGCAACAGGCGATATCATTGGCTGGCTTAATGCAGACGATCGATACTTGCCTGGATGTTTTCAAGAAATTGTTCAATGTTTTAACAATAATCCTGAAAGTGATATTGTTTATGGTGACTATCGTTGGATAAACGAACAAGGCCAAATTCTTCAACGTAGAAGAGAAATAGAATTTGATTGGTTTATTCTTAAATATCTACATATTTTATATATACCTAGTACATCTACATTTTTTAAACAAAAAATATTTGAAGAGAAAAACTTTTTAGACATTTCTCTCAAATACGCAATGGACTACGAATTCTTTTTAAGATTGGTTAGAAAAGGGTATAAATTTACTCATATCAATGCTTATCTAGCAGATTTCAGATGGCATGAGAATAATAAATCTAGTGTTGCTTTAAAAAAACAGATTCAAGAGCAAGAAATATCTCTATTACGCCATGATGATTTCTTATCCCGAATTCCTCCAAGTCTTCAATTAATAGTCAGAAATTTACTCAAATTAATGGCGCGTGCTAAGCGCTATTTTCTCAAAGGCTTTAGGGGTGATTACTTTTTGCAATGGTCAAAAAAATCTACTTAGTATTAAGGTTAGTTCAAGAAGGTTATTAGTAATGCGAATTCTAATTTTGCATAATCGCTATCAAATTCCTGGAGGTGAAGATACAACTTTGCAAACAGAGAAGGCTTTGCTGGAAACACATGGTCATTGTGTAGCCTTGCTAGAAGTCAATAATGACCATATCAACGGTCTTTGGGAAAAAGCTAAGGTTGCTGCCTATACTGTCTATTCACCGCCATCAAAGCGATTGGTTCTTAAGAAAATTGCTAGTTTTCAGCCAGACATAGTACATATACATAACTTTTTCCCAGTGCTATCTCCTTCGGTTTACTACGCTTGTCGAGAGGCTGGTGTGCCAGTGGTACAAACTTTACAGAACTATCGTCTATTTTGTGCAAATTACTCTTTTTCGCGCGATGGGAAGGTGTGTGAAGATTGCTTAGGAACATTTTTTCCCTGGCCTAGTATTGTTCATGCCTGTTATCGCAACAGTCGAGTTGGCAGTACAGTTGTTGCCACAATGCAGTTTGTCCATCAAACCATGCAAACTTGGGAAAAAATGATAGACACTTATATTACAGTAACAGAATTTTCTCGTCAGAAGTATATTCAATGTAACTTACCAACGTCTAAACTGGTCGTAAAACCTAACTTTGTTTATCCAGATCCAGGAACAGGTAAAGGACAAGGTAATTATGCCTTGTTTGTGGGCAGACTTTCCCCAGAAAAAGGTATAGAGACTTTACTGACATCTTGGGAAAACCTAGAAGGAAAGCTACCACTGAAAATTTTAGGAGAAGGACCATTAGCAGATAGAGTGGCTGTAGCGGCTCAAAAATTAGAAGGTGTGGAATGGTTGGGGAAGCTACCCAGACAGCAAGTGTTAAAGTTAATGAAAGATGCTCGGGTTTTGATATTTCCCTCTTTATGGTATGAAGGTTTTCCTTTAGTGATTGTTGAGGCTTATGCTGTTGGACTTCCAGTAATTGCTAGTGATATTGGTAGTCAATCCTCACTTATTGACCACGATCGCACTGGTCTTCTTTTTCGTCCAGGCGATTCAGAAGACTTGCAAGCAAAGGTAAAGTGGATTTTAACTCACCCAGAAGCACTGGCACAGATGAGGAAGGAGGCTAGAGCTGAGTTTGAGAATAAATATACAGCAGAGCAGAATTATAAGATGTTAATAGATATTTATGAGCAAGTTTTGAGCCGATATCACGGTCACTTTTAAATAAAACATATCTCAATTCAAAATCAAAAAAAGCTAAAACCTAGTTAGTAAAAATACTTATCGATAGTAATGAGACGAGTAGGTAAAAGATATTTTCTGCAAACTCCCAATCTCTATTTTCCAATTGAACCTCATGTTCTATTTCCCTTTTTTCAATTCCTACCAATAAGTTTGAGAGTTTGGTTATTGAATAACTTTACTATGGGATGGTATGGAAAAGTTACTGACAAGCAAGAAGCCAGAGATTTAGTAATCTCAACCAGATTACTAACCCGAAAAGAGTTAAGTATGCTTTTTCCTGAGTCAACTATTTATGAAGAAAAGATTTTAGGGCTAACTAAGTCTTTTATTGTTTACGCTGGATGGTAAAATGATCTAAATTTTTACTTACAACTTAACTATTGAGTCGATCGCCAATTAATTTGAAACGCCATAGCTCGATTTTTTGATCGAGCTTATAATCGTTAAAATTCGTCTATACTTATCAGGATAAATTGCTTTCGTTAACAATCCCAGATGAAAATTTTACTATCTGCCTATGCTTGCGAACCAAATCGCGGCTCAGAGCCAGGAAATGGATGGAACTGGTCTTACTATCTGAATCAATTAGGTCATCAGATCTGGGTATTAACTAATATAGAGCAAAAGGAAAAAATTGAGCAAACCTTAGCATTACGATCGATACCAAATCTCAATTTTATCTATGTCGATACTCCTAAATGGATTAAGCCCTATCAAAAAATTCTCAGAGGAGATTTTAGCTGGCAGAGTCAATACCTGGGTTGGCAGTGGCAAGCCTACCAAGTAGCCAAAAAACTTGATCGAGAACATAACTTCGATCTCATCCATCATGTAAGCTATGCAAGCATCACGGGCGGTTCATGGCTTTGGCTTCTTAGGAAGCCTTTTATTTTTGGTCCTGTCGGTGGCGGACAAGTTACTCCAGAGACTTTTAAAAAATATTTTTCGACCGATTGGGCTAAAGAGTCCCTACGCTCTCTAATATTTAAGAATTTAGCTCCATTCAATTTTATTTCCCGCCAAACTCTCAGCCACGCTAGTTTAATTTTAGCAGTTAATCGCGATACTTACGACCTGGCTTATCAACTGGGTGCCGATCGAGTTAAATTATTTTTGAGTGCTGGATTACCCCAAGACTATTCTCCTCAAGAAATCCCTACGAGATCGACTTCACAAGAACTACGACTTTTGTGGGTGGGTGGTCTAATCGCCAGGAAAGGTTTGCCTTTGGCTCTTGAAGCTCTTGCACAGGTAGACTCTTCAGTACCTTTTAAGATGAGTATTTTAGGCGATGGATACCTCAGAGACGATCTAGTCAAGTGGATTCAGCAATTTGGCTTAGAAAATAAGATCGATTGTTGTGGTAGAGTTTCATGGCAAGAAGTAAAAAATAAGTATCTTAATAGTGATGTTTTTTTATTTACTAGCTTGCGAGATACTTATGGTTGTCAACTGCTCGAAGCAATGGCTCATGCACTGCCCATAATTACCTTAGAACACCATGGAGCAAGAGATTTTGTTCCCGATCGCGCTGGAATCAAGATCCCCGTGACCAACCCCAACAAGACAGCTAAGGCGATAGCTCAGGCAATTGAATATATGTATAGAAACCCGCAAGAGCGCTTGGATATGGGGAAGGTTGGTTATCAATTTGCCAAGACCCAGACTTGGCCAAACAAGGCACTGGAAATGTCTGAATATTATCAAAAAGTTCTGAGAGAATCTTTATCTTAAGTTTCTCTTCAAGTTAGGTTACAAATTTTGTTACTTAACATACTAAGTAATTGCACAAAATTAAATTCACAGGTGAGGGTAGGCAAAAGGCAAGAGGCAAAAGGCAAGAGGCAATAAAAAAATGTACTTTATGAGTATGAGAAACGCTATAGTCAAAAATAATCCTACAGCTTAATATACTTTATTCAGAGCTTTTTAATAAAACTTAAATTCATCTAAAAGTCAAGATTAATTTTAAAAAACCAAGTTGCATAGATACAAAAATATTCATGGCGATTCCATTACCATCAGGTGCTGTAGATAAAGCTTCACTAATTGAAGCCATACAGCAGTTAGTTCCATGCGGTTCACCTGATTCAAAAGCACTTAAAAATATTTCACTTTTAAAATCTTTAACAGCAGATCTGATCGAAGCTTATCTAGAAGAAGGAGGCTTACGAGAACATCCTTATACAGAAACACAAGAACGTAGGATTGATATATACAAATCCGAAATCCAACAACAACTAAAAGGAAAAGTTGTCCTGGTAACTGGTGGTGAAGGCTGTGTTGGCAGCTATCTAATTAAAAAACTAATCGAGCTTGGGGTAAAACGTTTAGTTTCAGTAGATAAAGCAAGGTGTCACAAATCGACAAAGCTTCAGCTAATTAATACTAATGTGGCAAACACTTCTGTTAAATGCTACACAGCAGACATTAGAGATTACGATGCTCTAGAACAAATATTTGCCTTAGAAAAGCCTAATATTGTCTTTCACTTAGCAGCCCAACGTCAACCTGGACTAGCAGAAATTTTGATTCGAGAAACAATCTCGACTAATATTTTTGGAACCCAAAACGTGATCCAGCTTTGTGAAAGTTATCAGGTAGAGCAATGTATTTTTTCTTCAACAGGCAAGGCTTACAGGTATTTTACCGCCGATGTGTATGCAGCTTCCAAAAAAATTGCTGAATGGCTATTTGTCAAGGCTGTGCAACAAGGTAAAGTCAAATATGGCATGGCTCGTTTTACCCACATTATTGAAAATAGTATAGTCAGTCAAAAGATCGATCTAGGAATCGAATGCGGAATTGTTAAACTTCATGCCCCAGATTTGTACATGTTTGCCCAAAACAATCATGAAGCTGTCAGCTTGTTGTTAAATGCACTTGTCTTCTCCGATGCTAATTGCCTTAAATTTCTGGTAGTACGTAATTTGGGTTGGGTTGTAGACATTCTCGAACTGGCTTTGTTTAAAATCCTTAACTCAGGAAAGCTGATTCCTATTTATTTTGAGGGATTACCTTGTGGATATAATGAGTCTTTTTTTCGCGGACTGATCGATCCTAGCTCTACATTAGAAGCCAATGCTCTAATTAATGCGATCGAGTCGCCATTCAGCACGTTTGAGCGGGATATAGTAGTTACGAAAATGCATTCTTTTTCCTTCAGCGTGTTTGAAACCAAATTATCAGCACTACAAACCTGTGTAAATGACCAAGATTTTCCAGAAACTGAACTAAAAAGTGTTCTGACTCAAACAGTTAAAGAAGTAGCTTGTTCAATATTTTTGCAAGTACCCCCAGAAAAAATATTAAGGATATTGAGTTTAGGGGTTAATCCCAAACTTCTAAAACTTGAAAAAATTTCTATTGAGGTTTTTCAAGATCTTATAGAAATACTCGTTCGGGGATTATATGGAAGACTGAACCAAGAAATATTGAGTAATGCCAAATTAACCGAGCGTGACTTTCAAGGCACGCTCGATGTACTATCAAGCTTACCCCAGATTAATCATGAAGTTGCATATCTGCGAGAGTTCACTCAAAAAATATCCTCAAGCAATTTGTAGGCTCGTTGTGTATTCGAGCCAATACCACGACTCAGCCAAGCATGAGATTATTGCTTGGATTGCAAATTTTTTGCTAAAAATTACTTTTATTAATCGATAATAATTTAGACTTTGAACTAGGTGTGGAGTATGAGCGTAGCAATTATTACAGGTTCTGCTGGTCTGATTGGTTCAGAAGCTGTTCGCTTTTTTAGCGAATTAGGAATGCATGTTGTTGGTATTGATAATGACATGCGTAAGTTTTTCTTTGGTGAAGAAGCATCGACAAAATGGAATTTGAATCGTTTAGAAAAAGAAGTCAAAAATTATAGCCACTACGATGTAGATATTCGAGATTATGACAAGATCGGTGAAATTTTTCAGCATTTTGGTCAAGATATCACTTTAATTATCCATACCGCCGCTCAACCTTCTCACGATTGGGCAGCTAGCGATCCTTTTTCTGATTTTTCTGTCAATGCCAACGGTACGCTTAACTTACTCCAAGCGACTCGCGAATACTGTCCAGAAGCCGTATTTATTTTTACATCTACTAATAAAGTTTATGGAGACTTGCCCAATTATCTACCTTTGGTGGAATTGGAAAAACGATGGGAAATCGAGCCATTTCACAAATATAATGGCGGTATCTCTGAGGAGATGAGTATCGATCAGAGCAAACATTCTTTGTTTGGTGCTTCTAAAGTTGCTGCTGATGTATTAGTACAAGAATACGGTCGTTATTTTGGTATTAAAACTGGTTCTTTTCGAGGTGGTTGCTTGACAGGGCCCAACCATTCTGGAACTCAATTACACGGTTTCCTAGCATATCTAATGAAATGCGCGGTGACTGGAAAACCTTACACGATCTTTGGCTATAAAGGCAAACAAGTGCGCGACAACATTCATTCATCGGATTTGATCGCGGCTTTTTACGAATTCTATCAAAATCCAGGTGTAGCTGAAGTTTACAATATCGGTGGTGGTCGCGAAAGTAATTGTTCGATGTTAGAGGCGATCGAAATTTGCCAAGAACTTACTGGCAAGCAGATGAATTACTCCTACAGTGATGACAATCGCATCGGCGATCATATTTGGTATATCAGCGATTTGACCAAATTTAAAACTCAATATCCGAAATGGTCAATTCGCTATGACGTAAACAGAATTCTCCAAGAAATATACTAATACAACATCGAGAGATGGGATAGTGCTGCTTAAAAAGCAATACTTAATTGCTCAATATTTTCGATGAGTTGAATATAGCTGCGATCGCTCTTAAGGCTAGCGCAGCTAATAATCTTATCAAGAAATTTAAATCTTCTAAGTTCTAGATAATAACAGTGATTAATAAAGGTAAATATCCCATCCTTGGAGTTAACGTTCATGCGGTGGATTACGAATCAGCAGTAACGACAATTCTAACTGCGGCAGTTGAAAAACGATCTTGTTCGGTCAGTGCTTTAGCAGTTCACGGTGTCATGACTGGATTTATGGATCGAGTCCATGCCAGACGTTTGAATGGTTTGGATCTAGTCGTTCCTGACGGACAGCCAGTACGCTGGGCTTTATGGTGGTTACATGGTAAAAAACTGCCCGATCGTGTCTATGGACCAAACCTTACCCTTAAAGTAGCTCAAGCTCTTGCCGAACAAGATTTAAGCGTTTATCTTTATGGCTCTAAATTAGAGACTCTAACTAAGTTTGCCGACAATCTTACCAAGGCTTTTCCACGGCTAAAAATTGCAGGCATCGAACCTTCTAAATTTCGCAAACTAACAGAAAGCGAACGTCTCGAACTGGGCGATCGCATCAAAGCTTCTGGCGCTAGTATTGTCTTTTTAGGCTTAGGTTGTCCCCGACAAGAAACTTGGGCTTATGAATATCGGAGCTTACTAAATATGCCAATCTTAGCGGTTGGTGCTGCTTTTGATTTTCATGCAGGAACTTTACCTCAAGCACCGCTCTGGATGCAAAATGTTGGGTTAGAGTGGTTATATCGTTTAACCCAAGAACCTAAGCGTCTGTGGCAGCGCTACGTTATTCTCAATCCTCTTTATTTGTGGAATATTTTTTTACAATATCTGGGTTTGAAAAAATTTGCTCCTGTGATGCCTAATGGGAAGGAAAAAATAGAATCTTATGGCTAGTTTTAAAATTAGTAAATAACCTGAGTTCGGGATAAGCTTAGCAGTCAGCCGTCAAGAGAAGGCACCTCGGCAGGAGGCAGGAGGCAAGAGGCAGGATGTAGAAAACAGGAAAGTCACGTCTTCTCAAGTAAACCTGCTGCCTGCTGCCTGCTCCCTTTTTCTGCTGATAGCTGCCCTCCCTTTAAGCTGTCTTAACCCTCTGTTCCCTGTTCCCCTTTAATCTTAAATTTCGACAGCTACACCCTTCCAAAAAGCTACGTAACCTTCGATATTTTTTGCTGCCTCCTTGGCTTGGGGATAGTACCAAGCAGCATCTTTGTTTTCTTGACCGTTAACAGAGATGGTATAGTAACTAGCCAGTCCTTTCCAAGGACAAGTAGTATGGGTGTTGCTTTCACGGAAATACTCTTTGTTAATCGAGTCGGGAGGAAAATATTGATTTCCTTCAACGACTTCACAATTGTTACTTTCGGCTAAAACCGCACCGTTCCAAATTGCTTTTGGCATTGTTCTTATTTGCTAATAATTCAGTCATCTATATATTATCAAGCAAAAAAAATGGTAGAAAAACCTTCCTACCATTCCCATCTTGAAACAATTAATTAACTCAACTGCTAGAAGGCAATAACTCTTGTTTCTCTTGAGAAGTTACCTTCACTTTTCCTTCTTCATCAACATCAACTAAGGCTGTATCACCTTCGCTGACCCGACCAGAAAGAATTTCTTCAGCTAGTACATCTTCGAGAAGACGCATAATTGCTCGACGCAGAGGACGCGCACCGTAAGCAGGATTGAAACCTTCTTCTACCAAACGTTCTTTAAACTTCTCGGTAACTTCGAGAGTAATTTCTTGTTCGGTTAGGCGCTTGAAGACATCCTTGAGCAGAATTTCGGCAATTTGCTTGACTTCTTCTTTGTTCAACTGACGGAAGACAATAATTTCATCTAGACGATTGAGGAATTCTGGACGGAAGTAGTTCTTCAATTCTTCGTTAACCAAGGAACGAATGCGATTGTATTGCGCTTCCGACTTGTCATCGTCGAATTCAAAACCAATACCGCCGCCACCCTTTTCAATTACCTTAGAACCAATATTAGAGGTCAAGATAATCAGGGTGTTCTTAAAGTCTACCGTGCGACCTTTAGCATCAGTCAAACGACCATCTTCGAGAATTTGCAACAGCATGTTGAAAATATCTGGATGAGCTTTCTCGATTTCGTCAAACAGTACGACCGTGTAGGGACGACGACGCACTGCTTCTGTTAGTTGACCACCCTCGTTGTAACCAACATAGCCTGGAGGCGAACCAATCAGTTTAGAAACTGTATGGCGTTCCATGTATTCGGACATATCGAGACGAATCATTGCCTCTTCCGAACCAAAGAAATAGGTTGCCAAAGCTTTGGTTAGCTCGGTTTTACCAACACCAGTAGGTCCAGAGAAGATAAAACTAGCGATCGGACGGTTGGGGTTTTTCAGACCGACTCTGGCGCGACGGATGGCACGAGAAACGGCTTTAACCGCGTCTTCCTGACCGATGAGACGCTGGTGCAGGGTATCTTCCATGTGCAGCAGCTTTTCAGACTCGGATTCGGTCAGCTTGTTAACTGGTACACCAGTCCAAGAAGCGACGATGTGAGCGATTTCTTCAGAGTCTACTACGGCAGATTCGACTTCACCATCTTCGTTCTTCTTGGCAGAAGCGATCGAGCGAATTTGTTCTTTAATTTCCATTTCCCGATCGCGTAATTCTCCAGCCCGATCGAAATCTTGCCCTCTGACTGCATCGTCTTTATCTTTGAGGATCTGACGTAGTTCTTTGTCTAGTTCCTTCGCTGCTGGAGGCAATTGGGAATTAATCAAACGTACTCTCGAACCTGCTTCGTCGATTAAGTCGATCGCCTTGTCAGGTAGATAGCGATCGCTGATATAACGATCTGATAATTTAGCTGCTGCTTCTAAAGCTTCGTCTAAAATTTTCAGTTTATGATGTTGTTCGTAACGTTCTCGCAGGCCGTAGAGAATTTCAATGGTTTCTTCAACAGAAGGTTCGCCCACCATTACAGGTTGAAAACGACGTTCTAGCGCTGCATCGCGTTCGATGTGCTTGCGGTATTCATCTAGGGTTGTAGCACCAATACATTGCAGTTCTCCTCTTGCCAAAGCTGGTTTGAGAATATTTGCTGCATCGATCGCGCCTTCAGCCGCACCTGCACCAATCAGGGTATGTACTTCGTCTATGACTAGAATTACGTTTCCAGCTTGACGAATTTCATCCATGATTTTTTTGAGGCGTTCTTCAAATTCACCGCGGTACTTAGTACCAGCTACCAATAAACCAATATCGAGAGTAACAACTCTTTTCTCTTCTAAAATATCGGGTATGTCTTTGTTAGCAATGCGCTGTGCTAAACCTTCAGCGATCGCTGTTTTTCCTACCCCTGGCTCACCGATGAGAACTGGGTTATTCTTGGTACGGCGACCCAAGATTTGGATGACTCGTTCGATCTCTTTTTGTCTGCCGACAACTGGATCTAGCTTGCCTTCCGATGCCATTTGGGTTAGGTTAGAACCAAATTCATCCAAAGTAGGAGTTTTGTTTCTGCCGCCACCACCAGGACCGGGTGCCACCTCTGCTGTTTCTCCCAGCATCCGAATGACTTGAGTGCGAACTTTAGATAGATCCACCCCTAAGTTTTCCAATACTCTGGCAGCAACGCCTTCTCCTTCGCGAATTAAGCCGAGAAGTAAGTGTTCTGTACCAATGTAGTTGTGACCTAGTTGGCGAGCTTCTTCTAAAGATAGCTCTAATACCCTTTTAGCTCTAGGAGTAAAAGGAATTTCTACAGCAACAAAGCCTGAGCCGCGACCAATTATTTTTTCGACCTCAATCCGGGCATCTTTCAGGTTGACCCCCATAGATTTCAGTACTTTAGCCGCGACTCCAGTTCCTTCTCCGATTAAACCGAGAAGGATTTGCTCTGTGCCAACGAAGTTATGACCCAAGCGTCTAGCCTCTTCTTGGGCTAACATGATCACCTTAATGGCTTTTTCTGTGAAGCGTTCAAACATGACCTATATCCATCACCTGCTGCTTGCCCGTGTAAGGTGATTCTAGCACAGCATTACCCTAGTTCTGCTGCTCAATTGGCAGCAAAATTAAATCCTTTTAAGGGATTTGGCTGAGTTGCGGAGACTACAATATTTTTGAAGAATTTAGCTTTGACAAGGGTGGCGGGATTTGGAAATAGCGATCCAATTCAGCCAAAATACGGGTTTGCATTTAATTTATTTCCGTTTACAAACCTAAAAATTTGTTGATATTTTTACTGTCGAATTTTTCACAACATCGCCGATTCTAGCATAAACTCAGCTTTTTTCTGTCATCGTTTGTTAATTTTAACCTGAGTTGAGGATAAACTTAGCTCTCAGCCGTCAGCAATTCAGCCTTCAGCCGTCAGCCTTCAGCAGGATTTAGAAAACAGAAAAGTCACGTCTTCTCAAGTAAACCTGCTGCCTGCTCCCTGCTGTCTGCTGCCTGCTCCCTGCTGATAGCTGATAGCTACCCTCCCTTTAAATCGAACTCACGTTGTTCAAGAACAAAGGTTAGAATCACCCTCAGAGACATTAGGATTGGTTTTTAAATAATCTTGTAGGTGCTTGCAACCTCTCTCCAATAAATCTTCTAGTTCGAGGTTCCAAAGGAATAAACCAGCTTGTTCTTCAGTGCTAATCATGGCGCGATCGCTGCTATTTAAACTGAGGTTGTGAATGGCAGAAGTATGACCTAAGAGAGTTTTCAGGAGAATTCCATCCTTGATATTCCAGAATTTAATCGTGCCATCGCTACTGCTAGAAACAAGAACTTTACCATCTTTAGTAAAATCAAGACTGGTAACTCCGCCCTGATGACCTGCTAAAGTTCTAGATGGTTCTATTACGCCGCGATCGAGATCTTCAACGCGCCACAGTTGAATCGTATTATCCCAACTAGCAGAGGCGAGAGTTTTGCCATCACTGCTAAATTTAATCGCCGCGATCGCCAAACCTTGCTTATTGACCGCAGTTACTGGCGAACCGTCTACGCGCCAAAACTTAATTTCCTTGTCGTAACTACTAGAAGCGAAAAATTTCCCGTCAGGACTAAAAACTACACTAGTGACACCGTCTTGATGTGCATCGATAGTAGTAATTAATTCAGCATTTTCCTGCTCAATTTTCCATAACTTAACAGTTTTATCCTCGCTTCCAGAAATTAAAGTTTTGCCATCTGGACTAAAGGCGATACTGGTGACGGCATCTTGGTGATCTGCTAGAGTAGCTAATTCTTGACCATCTTCAACGCGCCAAAGTTTGATGGTTTTATCCCAACTAGCAGATGCCATAATTTTGCCATCGGGACTGAACTGGAGATCGGCAACCGTCATTTTATGACCAGGAAGAGTTCTAATTAACTTTTTAGTATTATCTGGACGACGCTGCCAAAGTTTGAGTTTTCCCTCCCAAGTAGCAGTAACGAAAAGTTCGTTCGATTGAGGAGAAAATCTGACTCGATAAGTACCAATTTCTTGCTGTTGTTTGTCAGTTTGAATGACTCGCCACAATCTCACTGTTTTATCAGTACTAGCAGAAGCAATCGTTTTGCTATCTGGACTAAAACTGAGACTAAAGATTTCGCCTCCATGTCCTAACATCGATTGCTTGAGAGTTCCATCGCGACTGATAATAGTGATGATGCCATCGCCACCAGCAGCAGCGATCGCCTTGCCATCAGGACTAAAACTAATACTATTGACGCGATCGCGATAGCCAAAAGAACTCAGCAACTTACCATCTGGCATATTCCAGAGTTTGACGGTATTATCTTCGCTAGCAGAAGCAAGTTGCTTGCCATCGGGACTAAAGCTAATCTTGGCAATACGCTCGCCATGTCCTTTAAGCACCTTTAAAGGTTTGCTAGAAGCTGAATTTTGTCCGTCAATCTGCCAAAGCTTAATCGTCCGATCTTCAGAAGCAGAAGCAAGTAGTTTGCCATCTGGACTAAAAGCAACTGCATTCACCCACTCACTATCAGCAAGAGTAGTAATGAGAGAACCATCCAATCTCCACAGTTTAACCGCGCGATCGCGACTGCTAGAAGCTACGATCCCCCCTTCGCCCCCCTTATCAAGGGGGGTTGGACTAAAAGCTACGCTAGTCACCCAGTCTTGATGTCCCTCTAAAGTCGCGATCGCAGAAGTCTGACTGGGATCGGAGGAATTCAAGCGCCAAATTTTGATCGTGCGATCGGCACTAGCAGAAGCTAAATACTGACCATCTTTGCTAAAAGCAATACTGGTAACTCGATCGTTATGTCCGTTGAGAGTAGCCAATAAGCTACCATCTTTACCCCAAAGCATGACTGTATTGTCATCACTAGCAGAAGCAAGCAATTTACCATCTGGACTGTAGTTAACCGCATTGATTCTTTGGGTGTGTTTTTCCAGACGATTGAGTTCTTGAGTGCCGTAAGTTGCTTGTTGTAGAGTCGTAATAGTTCTGACGCGGGTTTTTGTCAAGCGATTGCTACCAATGATTGCTTGTCCGAGACTGCCAATGTGGTTATAACTCTTGCCTGCTTTGACGCTAGCAACTAAAGATTCTAAAGGACGCTTGGAGAACCACAGGGCTTCTGAAGAAGCATCGAGAGCGTCGATTTCCTGGATTTGAGCCAGTAATTTTTGACGATAGGCTAAAGCCCCAAAACCCAAGGCAGCAATACCGAGGATGCCGATCGCGGCGGCGGCTGCTTGAGCGCGTCTGAGCCTTTTGATCGCTTCTCTTTTTTCCTGTTCTTTGGCTGCTAGACAAGCAGCAATAAAACTGATGGCTAAATCTGATAGTTCATCGGTATGCTTGAGATAAAGCTCTTCTGCTTCTGCTAAACGCACTCCTCTGAGCAAAAATTCCTCTTGACGCTGGTTGTTTTTCCAAAGCAGGGCAGCTTGTTCGATTTGGCGTTGCGATCTCAATCTGGCGCGATTTTCCTCTAGCCACCAGCGCAAAGTTGACCAATGACGAATCAGAATTTCGTGTACTACTTCTACTGTTGTTTTATCCTTAAGCTTTTCTGCCACCCAGTCTTCTGGCTTAGGTGGTTCGGCAGTTTCTCCGCGAGAACTGCCTGCTAATGCTTGCTCGATATTGACGACGACGATCTTCGCAGCAGTAAGGGCTTGTAGAGTTCTGTCTACTAACTCTTTGGGATATTTGCTGACAATTAAATCACTGAGACTGACACGACGGCGAGTATCTTCTGTACCTTCCCCCAATTGAGTTAAGTTGAGAAAAATCCAGCGAGTACAATCTTGAGCTTCGGGATCGAGACTTTCGTAGGCACTTTGAGCTTGCTGTTCTAGTGCGCCTCTAATACCGCCCAAATCTTGATAAGTTTTGACAGTGAGAGTGCTATCTTGGCGCTTTTCCCACAATTTTTCTAACACGAATTGGAGCAGAGGTAAATCACCTGCGGCGCGATCGAGTTCTTTGAGTAAAATTTCAACTAAACCCGATTCTACTCTTAAGCCTACTTGTTTGGCTGGCTTAACGATCGCCTCACGATAATCTTCTTCAGCTAAATAGGGAGGCACGAGAATGCTAGACTGTTGTAGAATTATCGCTAATTCAGGCGTTTCCAGGCAAGAAGAGACAAAATCAGCCCTGAGAGAAAAAACTAATTTAAAACGATCTGCCGCATATTTAACCGCACCTAAGAGTAAATCCAGAAACACCTGACGATCGCTACTAGAAGCAAGAGTAAACAATTCTTCAAACTGGTCGATCGCCAAAACTACCATTGGTTCGGGTCGGCTACGCAACCATTGCACAAATCCCTCGACTCCTTGATAGAGCAAACTTTCCAGTTGTATCTGTTCGTAAGCTTTTTCCTTCTCGCTACCAGAAGTAACTAAAGCACCTAGTAGAGCCTCTAGAGGGTGATTTCCTGGGCGAAAACAGCCAATCCACCAATGTTCCGAACCTGGTAATTGCTTGCCCTGGCGTAATTGAGCTAGTAATCCTGCTTGCATCACTGAAGATTTACCGCTTCCAGAAGCTCCAACTACTGCCAAAGTAGGACAATGACTAATCTGTTCGATTAATTTTTGAGTTAAATTTTCTCTCCCATAAAAGTATTGAGCATTTTCTTCTGTAAACGCTTTTAAACCCATATAAGGGCAAAGTCCTAGGTCAAAAATGCCCGAATCGTCCGAATTTTTCGGCTCAACTCTACCTGGAAGAACTTCAATTACTCCTTTAGCGGCTGAGAGCCAAATTTCTGGTTTAATTTTAGTTTGGATTAAAGATAATTGAATTTGCGAGATCCAAGCAGCTACAGGTAAGCCAATTTGAGCATCTGCTTGTTTGAGGATATCAAGTAAAGTGCGAGAAAATTTTTCTGGATCTTCAAGGGGACTAGCTGCGGCAATAATACATTGTCCTCTCTCCGATTCCAGCTTGAAATCTTCAACCCAATCTTCCAGATGTCTAGCACCAGGACAGTCTAAAATAACAATTTGCTGAGCAGCGTTAGAACGCTTCAAGGCAGTTCTCAGCCAAGAACGACTGATGCGGACTCCCTCGCGAAAATTTAACCAAGCTTCTCCCTCGTCAGTTTCTTCGACTCTTCCCCGCAAATACAGCAAAGTGGTGGTCATTTCGTCAGCCAGTTGCGATTTTAAACAGAATTGAATCGCTTTTTTAACTTCTGACCACTCTCGATTCGGTCTAGGTAAATATTCTAGGTGAAACTGTCCCGTACTCCCCAAGACACGACTTAGGGAAAGAGTCATTTGGTTGTTGCTGAGTGCGTCGATTACTAATGCTTGCCGATAATATTCAGCGCTGCTAGGTTGCGATCGCCTGCCTAGAATAACCTTACCAAAACCTTCGACAATCCGTTTGGGAGTTTGTAGGGGATATTCACCGAGTAATTGCTTATCGCCGCGACTGCTTTTTTGTTGATTGATCAGACGAATTTGTTGATTGGTTTTATCAATGTAGCGCAGCGTTTGATAGTAAACGTATTGATAGAGAGCGTCAGCTTCGATAATTCCATGCACATCAGCCGCTTCGCCGCGCAATCCCCGCATTAAATAATAAGTAAAGACTCCATGTCCGAGTTCGGGAAATTCCCAAGATTCTTGAGTGCGATCGCACGAAAGTAGAGCGTAAAAACCCTGACTTTTGGCAGCTTTTTGTCTCAGGACTTTGACAAGTTCGGGAGTGGGGTTGTTTAAAATTGTCCGCATCTCCTTGCCCATACTGCCTCTGAGGGTCATTCCCCCACTGTGACAGGCATCTAGCCAAACTAACTGTTGAGAAGCGGCACATTTCCCCAACCATTGCAATAACTCTTGCAAACCCAAACCAGTTTCTAATAACTGTTCTTTTTTAGTATCGGCTAAACACAAGACAACTTGTTGACTGTTGGGATCGAAAAAACCATGACCTGAAAAATAGAACAAAATTGTATCTTGAGGTTTAGCAGAAGTGACAATATGCTGCCAACTCTCGCGAACCACTCGTAGAAAAGGAGGTTGGCTAGCAAAATCGTGATGAATTCTCACTTCTTTGCCAGGAAATGCCTCAGTTGCTTGTTTGAGTGCTTCTCCCAAACCCTGACAGTCAAGTGCCGAATATTGTAGCGAGGGGATACTGGTGTCTTGATACTGATTGACACCGATCAAAAGTATCCATAGTTTGCCTAATTCGGTATTAGAAGATGGCGTAAAACGAGCAACTGGACACATATTGATACAAGTTTGTTGAAGTAAGGCAGAAGGCAAATAGAGTATTCAACTTAAATGTAGAACAGCTTAAAAGCCAAGAACTGATTTGTCCCTTTAATTTAAATAGGACAATTTCTTTTGTTTTATGTATCGATCGAGCTGCCAAGTAACCTATAACAAACAAAGGTCAACCAACAAACTTATAACATGTTTACTCGATCGAATTAATTTTTCTTCTTTAAATTTAATTGTGCCAAAAATTTAATATCGCGGTTCTTAGTAAAGTTTTTGGTAACTAGTCCCTCATCCCTACTTCTTCCCGAATCTTAATTACTATAACTTTTAATGCATTACACCAATAAATGCATAAAGTCAAGCAAATAGACGTAAGTAAAGATAATAATTTTTAACCAGGAGCAAACCATGGAAGACCTACCCCTAGAAAAACAATTTACTCACCGTTATTTTTGTGATGTTCTCGAACATGTAGAGGATATTGAATTACTGAAAAAGGAACTAAGTAAATTACACCTTCTTTATTTGAGACAGCAAGTAGTGTTTAGTGCGATGATGAAAAATGATTTTCCTTTACCTCAAAATCCTTAGCCTCAAGCAAGCGATCGAGGTAAACATTAACCATGCTAACAATCACTATTTACCATCAATAAATCGGGAATGAGCGCTTAAATGACCAAAACTCATTCCCAAATTTTTTAACTTATAATAAGGTGGCGGCTCTCTCTGCTAATACAGATCGTTCACCTTTGACGAAGGTAATATGACCTGCTAAAGCTTCATCTTTAAATCTTTCTACTACATAAGTAAGACCATTACTAGCTGCATCGACATAGGGATTGTCAATTTGATCCGGGTCGCCTGTCAATACTACTTTAGTACCTTCTCCCGCTCTCGTAAGAATAGTTTTAACTTCGTGAGGAGTTAGATTTTGCGCTTCATCAACTATTAAAAACTGTTTGGGAATGGTACGACCGCGAATATAAGTTAGGGGTTCGATCTGCAACAAACCCATCTCGATTAATTCTTCGTGTCCTCTGCGCCAATGAGCGGGTTTATCTTTGGCATCCTGAGTACCAAAAATTAGATCGAAATTATCATAGAGAGGTTGCATCCAAGGAGTGAGTTTTTCTTCGATATCTCCAGGTAAATAGCCGATATCTTTACCCATAGGTACGACTGGACGAGAAATTAACAAACGACTGTAAAGTTTTTCCTCAGCAACTTTGTGCAAACCCGCCGCGATCGCCAGTAAAGTCTTTCCCGTACCAGCTTTGCCTACTAAAGTCACCAATTTAATCGAGTCGCGCAGAAGCAATTCCATCGCAAAACTCTGTTCGCGGTTGCGGGAATGAATGCGAGAAATTCCAGCATGGGGTAATTTGGTCAAAGGCACAATTTTTTGACTAGCGCCATCAACTACGGCTAAAGCAGTATGATAGGGATTATTAGAATCAACTAAAGTCAGAGCTTGATTGGGAAAAAACTCTTGTTCCAGGGTAATCTGACCTTCTCTGAACAGAAGATCGATCTGGTCTGCGCCTATCACCACTTCCGCCATACCAGTATAAAGTCCTTCTAAGTTAACTTTATCGGTTTCGTAATCTTCTGCGACTAGACCCAAAGCATCGGCTTTGATGCGTAGGTTAGTATCCTTACTGACTAACACTACCATGCAATCACATTGCTGCTTAAGTTCCATAGCAACTGCTAAAATCGCATTATCGCCGTTATGCTCTTTTAATTCCACAGGAAGTGCCTGTAACGTCTCTTTATGACACAAAGCAACTCGGAGACTACCGCTATCGTTAATTTTAATTCCTTCAGTTAGACGACCTTGTTGGCGCAATTCATCTAGATTACGGGATACTTGACGAGCATTGCGACCAGTCATTTCTGGCTGTTTTTTAAAGCGATCGAGTTCCTCAATTATCGTAATGGGAAGGATTACGTCATTATCCTCGAACCTGAGCATGGCAGATGGATCGTGTAGCAGTACGTTGGTATCGAGGACATATGACTTTTTCATAGACGGGTTGATCGAATAAATTAGTTAGATGGATCGATGCTATTGAGTATCTTAGATAATGTGGCGATCGATGAGTACTGAAGATAACACAAAATTACACGTTTAATGTATTTTCCGTAGTTCCGCTTCAGGCGATCGAGTAACAAAATTGAACTCGAAAAATTTTTTAGACGCACTTGCATAAACTATTTTTTCTTAACGTATCGAATAGTTGTGAACACAAAATCAACTAGAAAAAGGTCTAGAGACTATGTTAAAGAAATTTTTTGGTTTAATTGCTACTACTGCTTTAGTTTTTGCTCCCGTTGTCGTTTTTGCTCAGGAAACTCAAGTAAACAGCCAAAGTGCAGGTAACTCTGGTGTAGCTTCTGGACATGGCAACTTAGTCATTCAAGATACGGATCAAACTAGCGTTCAAGATCAACTTGGTGTTGATGGTTACTACAATGGTTCCGATCCTCAAACCCAAATCAACAAACAAGATGCTACTAACAGTGGTGCTGCTATAGGTGAAGGTAATGCCATGATACAAAACGTAGATCAACTCAACGAGCAAATCCAAACTGATATTAATCACTAAATAAAGCCCTTTGCATTTTCATAGGCAAATTAGCCGTCAGTCATCAGCCGTCAGCATTTAGCAGATGGCTGATATCTGATTTTTGCGCTCAAAAAAAATCCTCCCATTCAAAGAGAACAGGAGGACAAAAAAATTATCGAAAATATTAATTAAGCCGCAGCAGGATAAACGCTGATCTTTTGCTTTCCTCTACTCTTATACTCAAATTTGACAACGCCATCAACTAGAGCAAATAAAGTATCATCATTACCGCGACCAACGTTGTTACCAGGATGGAATTTAGTACCGCGTTGACGTACCAAGATATTTCCAGCTTTAACTGCTTGTCCGCCATAACGCTTAACGCCTAGTCGTTTAGAATTAGAATCGCGACCGTTTCTAGTACTACCAGTACCTTTCTTGTGAGCCATTAGTGTCTCCTTAATCTGACTGTTTTTTTAAATGTTATTAATTTTATTCTGCTTTAGCAGCTACAACAGAACCGTTAACACTAATAGAGTTAACCATTAAGCGAGTAATTTCTTGACGATGACCGCGTTTTTTACGAGTTTTCTTTTTTGGTTTCATCTTATAGACAATTACTTTAGGCGCTCGCCAATGCTTCATTACTGTGGTTTCAACAGTAGCACCTTCAACAAAGGGCTGACCGATAGTAACTTGGCTATCGTTATTGACTAATAATACTTTATCAATAGTATAAGTTGCGTCTGGGTCTTCGTGAATAAGTTCTACATCGTAGAAACGACCAGGTTCGACGCGGATTTGCTTTCCGCCAGTTTCAATAATTGCGTAAGTCATGGAATTGTTTTAACTAGGTTGCCGTACAGGTAGCTGAATTCAAGTTCTTAGCACAAGTAAATTGTTTCAGCTTTTGCGATGTCTTAACCCGATCCGAGCAGATAGAATTGGACACACGATCTAACATTATATTTTAGATGATTAAATTTTTGCAACTATAAAGTCAAAAATGCTTGCCAGCGATCGCGCAAAGACGCAGAGAATAATCGCTATCAGTCAAAC
Organism: uncultured bacterium; assembly: GCA_964548905.1. Classification (GTDB taxonomy): domain Bacteria; phylum Cyanobacteriota; class Cyanobacteriia; order Cyanobacteriales; family Xenococcaceae; genus CAZJTL01. Next base: position 33,447 of record CAZJTL010000006.1, read on the forward strand.
CGCAAGACACATTGATAAGTGGTGGTAGTTTATTCATCTTCTTTGTCCAGTAATCTTATAGGCTCTTGGTCGGGAAATTCTACAATGAGGTGAAGTTTCCCTCCAATTGCGTGTATATATTCTTTCAAGGTAGAGAGATGTATATTATTGCGTCGTTCCAATCGAGAAACATTTTCTTGTTTAATACCTAGTAATGACGCTATTTCTACCTGAGTTAAATTTTTTCGTTTTCTTAACTCACGTAATGTCATCTCTTCCTCGATGAGTTCTTTTGTGAGACGGGCAATTTTTTCTTGACGGTCTGTTGGTAATGATTTTATTTTGTCGCGTAAAGTAGTTGCCATGTTAATAAAATTATTTTTTCATGTTTGCTAAATAATCATCAAATCGTCGATCGGCTATTTTAATAAGCTTGTTGTAAAGCTTAAAAGCATATTTAAGCAACAAAGCGTTAAGCCGACAAGCATATAAATGCTATCGCTTGCGAAATCTGTTACAAGAGATTGTCTCATGCTCTTGCTAGACGAGAAAATCGACTATATATTTGTTGGGCTGTCATAATTAAAGAAAGTTATTTGTTAATGGTTCATGGTTCATTGAAAAAAAGGGAGCAGGCAGCAGGCAGCAGGCAGCAGGCTTCTTTAAGTATTAAGTCTTAAGTCTTAAGTCTTAAGTAGAGAAGTTTTTTACTTATTACTCATTACTCATTACTCATTACTTCCCCTACACCCCACACCCCTAACCCCTAACCCCTAACCCCTAGCTAATATGTCGTCGCAAAAGCCGCGATCGCAATTTACCCAACTGTTGACCCAAGCGGTACAATCAATTCAAAACAAGGTCAACTTTAGTGCTTTGGTATTGCAAAAAGATGCTAAAGTACCTGAACTGAAGGTTAAAGATAGCTCAACTAATCTCTTAGAAAGCTATCCCCTTTTGGGCGACCAATATACGATCGGTCGTAGTTCCAAATCTTGTGATATCTCGATTCGCAATCCTGTAGTCAGTCAAGTTCATTGCACGATTAAGCGCGATCGCAGCAATCCTAAAGCTTTTATTATTAAAGATGAAAACTCTACGAATGGTATCTATAAAGGTAAGCGTCGCTTAAAAACTGCTCGCTTGTTCAACGGTGATACGATTAGTTTAGGCCCTCCAGAATTAGCAACGGGAGTAAAGCTTGAGTATAAATATCCTCTTGCTCCTTGGTTAACCTATGTCCGTTATGCTCTCTATGGGACAGGTGGATTTTTTGGCTTACTAGGGGTATTAATTTGGTCGCAATGGCAAGGTGTTGCCGTTCGTCCCCTTCCTGCTGGTGTAAATGGGCCTGTAGTAGTTTATGCAGGCGATCGCGAGACTCAACTCAATCCTATCCCCAACCAAGCTCATCGGGAACTCAAGAATTTAGCCAATTTCTCTCCCTATCTCCCCAAAGCTGTAATTGCTTCAGAAGATAGCCGTTTTTACTGGCATGTAGGAGTAGATCCCTATGGTGTGGCGCGGGCAATTTTTGTTAACTTTACCAAAAATCAATTTCGTCAGGGTGCAAGTACTCTGACGCAACAATTAGCCCGTAGTTTATTTTCTCATGTAGGCAGACAGGATACGGCGGGACGTAAATTTAGAGAAGCGATCGTTGCTCTCAAGCTAGAAGCTGTTTACAGTAAAAATGAGATTCTTAAAGCCTATTTAAACCGTGTTTATTTGGGTACTGGTAACTATGGTTTTGAAGATGCATCACAGTTTTACTTCGATAAATCGGCGGCAAATTTAAATCTTTCCGAAGCAGCAACTTTAGTAGCAATTTTACCAGCTCCAAATAGTTATAATCCTGTCAGAGACTACGATACCGCCGTACAGTTACGCAATCGCGTGATTAATCGAATGACGGCGATGGGAATGGTTTCTGCGGAGGAAGCAAATAAAGCAAGACGATCGCGCATCGAAGTTAGCCCTAAAGCAAGACGCGCCCTAGCTAATGCGATCGCCCCCTATTTCTACAGCTACGTTTTTGATGAACTAAGGAATTTATTAGGAGAAGACTTAGCTAAGGAAGGGAATTTTATCGTTGAAACTGGTTTGGATATTAACTTGCAAAAAAAAGCGAACACTTCGCTTCGCAGTAATGTTGCTACTGACGGTGCGCGTTTCGGTTACTCCCAAGGCGCGATCGTGACTCTCGATGCTCAAACTGGCTCAATCCTTGCTCTTACAGGTGGTGTAGATTTTGGTAAAAGTCAGTTTAATCGTGCAACTCAAGCACTGCGTCAACCAGGTTCGACATTTAAAGTTTTTGCTTATACTGCGGCGATCGAGGCAGGTATTGCACCCGAAAAAAAGTACTCCTGTGCGCCCTTAACTTGGGAAGGACAAGCGTTTAGGACTTGCGAACGCAGTAGCGGCGATATAGATATGTATCGTGGATTAGCACAATCAGAAAATGCGATCGTCCTCAGAGTTACTCAAGATATCGGTTTAGATCGAGTGGTTGAGATGGCGCAGCGTTTGGGTATTACTTCCAAACTAACCCTATCTCCAGGATTAGTTTTAGGTGAAAGCGAAACCAACGTCCTAGAAATGACTGGGGCTTATGCTACCTTTGCCAATCGCGGGATGTGGAATCGTCCCCACGCCATCAATCGCATTCTCGATGGCAATGATTGTCAAGATCCTCGTAATCCCCAAACTTGTCGAGTAATTTATGCTTTTAACAACGATAGCAATAACCACAATCAGTCAGTTATTTCCGATCGCATTGCCTCGAAAATGACAGAAATGATGCAAGAAGCGGTTAGAAATGGGACTGGAAAAGCAGCTAATATTGGGGGAACAGCAGCAGGGAAAACAGGTACAACCAATAGTAATGTCGATCTTTGGTTTATTGGTTATTTGCCCGATCGTTCTTTGGTTACAGGTGTTTGGTTAGGAAACGATAATAATAAGCCTACTTGGGGTAGTAGTTCTCAAGCAGCTAGTTTGTGGGGAAAATATATGAAGCAGGTAATTAATGTACCGTAGGAAACTTCGCTAACTTTATTGAAAAATGCCGATCGATAATTTGATTCATTCAGAACAATCGTATATTTCAGAACTGCTTGAAAACATTAACAGAAGTTATTCAAAGACCAATCCGACCTATAAGATAAATAGCAAAATAAAATTTATAGATCTATTTGCAGGCATAGGTGGAATGAGACTTGCCTTCTCTTCAGATCTGAGTCAATGTGTTTTTTCCTCTGAATGGGATAAGTATGCACAAAAAACCTATCAAGATAATTTTGGAGATATTCCTTTTGGAGATATTAATTCAATTGAGCCTAAAGATATTCCAGAACACGACATTTTACTGGGCGGTTTTCCTTGTCAGCCATTTAGTAGTATTGGCAAAAGAGAAGGATTTTTACACAAAACACAAGGAACTTTATTTCATTCCATAGCTAAGGTTATAGAAGCAAAAAATCCTTTTTGTTTCTTGTTAGAAAATGTTCCAGGATTATTAACACACGATCGAGGAAAAACCTTTCAAACGATCTTAGAAACATTGGATTTATTAAATTACGATGTTCGCTACACTATTCTTGATGCTGCTTTATTTAATTTACCTCAAGTAAGAGAAAGAATATATATTGTTGGTTTTAACAGAAATTATTTACAAGCTAGAGTGAATTTTTCTTTCCCTATAGGTCAAAAAAATGATGTTTATATAGCTGAATTTTTAGAAAAAAGTATTGAAGGATATTCTATTAGCAAACATCTTCAAAACACTTATCTTTTTAAAAAGAATGATGGTAGACCGCAAATAGTAGATTCAACTTCTCAGATTAAAGTTAAAACTCTAGTTTCTACTTATCATAAAATTCAAAGACTAACTGGCACGTTTGTAAAAGATGGCGAAACAGGAATTAGATTGTTAACAGAAAATGAATGTAAAGCAATTATGGGTTTCGAGCGCAATTTTTGTTTTCCTGTATCTAGAACACAAATGTACAGGCAGATTGGTAATTCTGTAGCTATTCCTGTTGTTAGAGCAATAGCTAGTGCTATTTACCAAGTTATTCATCAAAATTGTATTTTTATCGATAACTAAAATTTTGCAAAATGAGCAAGGATAAAAAAATCAGCCAAGAAGAATTTATATTTGAATTTTATAGAAATCATTCCCATCAAGATCTCAAACACGACTATGTTGTTGCCGCAGTAACAGAAGAATGGAAGAAACTATATGAAAAACCTTTAGCCGATCCCGATCGAGCAATTAGAAGGCTTTATGAAAAAGGTAAATTAATTAAAGTAGGAAAAGGCATTTATAGGTACGATCCAGATTATGTAGCAACTCCACAATTGGAAGTTTTCCCAACAAATATCAAAAAAGAAATTTTTAAAAGAGATGGATATAAATGTGTAATCTGTGGTCAAGGTCGTCAACAAGGATTTGAAATTCACGCCGACCATATAAAACCAAGATCTTTGGGTGGTCAAAATACCTTAGAAAATGGACAAACCCTTTGTAGCCCTCATAATATGTTAAAAAAAAATTTGGGGCAAACAGAAACAGGAAAAAAATGTTCATTAGACTTTATGAATTAGCTAAAAAAGAAAAAGATAGCAAGCTACAAAATTTTATTAAAGATATTTTAGAAGTGTATAAAAAGTATGATATTAATGGTCATATAACTTGGGATGAATAATATTTAGTTTTCATCAGATCGCCAGCATTTAATCATTATTTGTTATAAAGGGACGATTGCGCTGTTGAGGATGTTATCAAAGTAAACCTATATGGTGGCTGTGCAATATGACCCCAGAGGGCGACCATAAAACTGCCCATCAAATTTTTCAAAATTATCTGAAGAATATCGATCCCGATCTGACTCGATAAATATTAATTTTATCAATTTCAAGTCTGTTGTTAACAGGAATTAACGATCGCGACCGCAACACTTGGGTCAAACTGGAAATAGATATTTGCTTGAGAAGAGAAACACTATGGGTTGGACAAAAGTTCTCGAAGTTGAAGCACTTTCTCCAGGTGCGCGACAAGTAGTTAAAGTTGGCGATCGCGCTATCTTATTGTTAAATCATGAAGGGCAATATCATGCTGTCGATAATGCTTGTCCTCACCTCAAACTATCGCTAAAAAAGGGTAAAATTACTCCAGATGGTGCGATCGTCTGTCCTTGGCATCGCAGCGCTTTCGATCTCTGTACTGGCAATGCCAAAGAATGGACTCCTTGGCCACCTGGAGTAGGCAAGGTATTAGGTGCAATTTCTAAAGAAAAAGCTCTACCTGTTTTTCCAACTCGCGTTGAAGAAGGAAGTATTTGGGTGGATATTTAAGCTTGAAGACAGGGGTTAGGGATTAGGGATTAGGGATTAGGGACTAGGGATTAGGGATTATTTAGATTAACTGTCTCTTGGCTGATAACTGATAGCTGATAGCTGATAGCTAAATTCTTCATGGATCGAAATCAAGCTAAAGACTGGATTTTAGTGCCTCAAGGTGCGGAAAAACGTGCTATCGATCGCGGATTGAAGCGGGTTAGGGGTAGTAAACCTCTAGTTTTAGGCATACCTATAGGAACTCGATCGCTCAAACAATCTTTGCAACAATGGCAAGCTTCTGTCTCTTTTCCCAAATACTACCCTAAAAGAATCTTATTAATGGGTTTATGCGGTAGTTTGTCACCTCAATTTCAAGTTGGTGATATCGTTATTTATCGAGATTGTTGCTATGCGATCGATGGTTCTAAATTTGAATTCAAATCTTGCGATCGCGAATTTACGAGTCAGTTACAAAAAAAATGCGGCGATCGAGCTAAAACAGTTACACAACTAACCAGCGATCGCTTGATTTGTTCTGCACAAGAAAAACAAAGATTAGGCAAGCTAACTAAAGCTGATGCGATTGATATGGAAGGATTTGCTGCTTTAGAAGTGATTACAACTATCTTTCCCGAACCAACACCCAAGATAGGCATGATTAGAGTAGTTAGCGACGCTTGCGATCGCGATATTCCTAATCTTGAAGGGGCGATCGACAGTAGTGGTTCGCTTCAACCTCTTCCTCTAGCGATCGGTTTTCTCAAACAGCCGATCGCAGCTATTCGTTTGATTAAAGATTCATTGACAGCTTTGAGAGTATTAGAACAATTGACGACTAAGTTGTTTGGCAAATAGTTAGCTATAGTAATTTAGATTATATTTAAGTTACCTTTGCGATCGAAAGCATGAAAATAAAGAAGCAGTAGACAATTTAATCAGACAATATATTTCCAGCGATCGAACTTTGCACCAATGAACCATGAACTATGATCCATGAACCAATATAAGATAGTATGTTAAATGCTTTGATTGCTTCTCTTGTATTAATAAAACTGCTCGATCGTGGCTACAACTGCTTCTTGGACTCGACGACATATTCTGTCTCTGGCTGATTTTACTACCTTAGAGTACGATACTGTTTTACAAACTGCTGCTAGTTTTCAAGAAGTTTTATCGCGACGAACGAAGAAAGTACCAGCTTTGCAAGGACAGGTAGTTGCCAATTTATTTTTTGAGCCTTCGACTAGAACCCGTAGTAGTTTTGAGTTAGCAGCCAAACGTTTATCTGCTGATATTCTCAATTTTTCTCCAGGTTCATCTTCTTTAACTAAGGGAGAAACCATCTTAGATACAGCTAAAACCTATTTGGCAATGGGTACAGATATCATGGTGATTCGTCACAAACAAGCAGGCGTACCTGTGGCGATCGCGGCGGAAATGGATCGTTTAGAGTCGGGAGTAAGTATTCTCAACGCAGGTGACGGACTCCACCAACATCCATCTCAAGCTTTACTAGATTTGTTTACTATTTGTTCTGTATTAGATCCAGAAAAACCGCGTCTTAATTTGCTCGAAGGCAAAAAAATCGCGATCGTCGGTGATATTCTTCATTCCAGAGTAGCTCGTTCTAATATTTACAGTCTTACCGCAGCAGGTGCGAAAGTACATTTAGCTGCACCTCCAACTCTTTTGCCAAAATTGTTCTTAGATTTAGTCGATCGCACGCAAGCGAATAATCTTTTCTTACATTGGGCGATCGAACCAGCTTTACAAGATGCTAATTTTGTCATGACTCTCAGACTGCAAAAAGAAAGGATGACAGCTAATTTGCTGCCTAGTCTGAGAGAGTACCATCAATTGTATGGCATTACTCGCGATCGCCTGCAACTTTGCCATCCTCAAGTAAAAGTACTACATCCAGGGCCAGTTAATCGGGGTGTAGAAATTTCATCAGATTTGATGGACGATCCTGCCTTGAGTTTGATTGCTCAACAGGTAACTAGTGGTGTTGCTGTTCGCATGGCTTTACTGTATCTAATCGGTAGCAGCAAAACCTAAATGATTGTTCGTGGTTCATTGAAGAGTGGCTAATAGCTAATTGTTCATTGTTCATTGCTGATTGTTTCCCTACTTGCTACTTTTCTCCCTAATCCCTAATCCCTAATCCCTAATCCCTAGTCAATTGTAATTATGCTCCAGTACTGACATAGTTGGTGTTGTTGTTGATGTTGTTGTTGACGAAATTAAGCTATCGTTTTTGATAATTTCTGGATTAAGACGATAGCCGACATTACGCACTGTTTGGATCAAACTAGGTTGTCTGGGATCTACTTCGATTTTTTTGCGTAAAGATAAGACGTGAGTGTCAATTGTACGAGGATTGTCGATCGCATCCGGCCAAGCACGACGCAACAATTCCGAACGACTTAACGCACTTCCTTCAGCCTGAGCAAGAACGTAGAGCAAGCTAAATTCTTGAGGGGTTAATTCAATAAAATTTCCTTTAAATTGAACGCGACGCTGTACTAAATCGATCTTGAGATCGCTATAATTTAGATATAAAGGGGCTGAATTTAGTCGCATTCTCCTAATTAGGGTTTCAATTCTCGCTAGAAACTCCTGCATACCAAAAGGCTTAGTCAAGTAGTCGTCTGCTCCAGCTCTTAAACCATTAACTATATCTTTCTCTGTACTACGAGCCGATAGCATTAGAATGAGAGTTTGTCGCTGCTGGTGTAACCAACGGCAAAACTCCAAACTATCACCATCTGGTAAGTCAGAGTCCAAGACAACTAATGTTGGTTGGCGATTAAAAAACCCATGTCTAGCCTGCTGTATGCTGGCATATTGTTTGACTGTGTAGTTTGCCTGTTGAAGGTGCCAACCTAGGAGCGATCGCAGGTGAGGATTACCCTCAACAATCGCAATTGTTATCAAACTCACCTTAGTTTTATTTCCCTGGAAACTCCTAGTTTTCAGGCTAACAAAGTTATTGTCAATGTTTTGTAACAGGCGCTACGAAGACACAGGACAATTGCAAAATTGTCAAGAAAATAGTAATTTTTTCGAGAATTTTCTCGCTAAAATAATTGAAATTGTCAAAGCCTACTACAATTTATTTAATAAAAAAGCAATACTTTAGTTAATAAACCTCTTAAATCTTTACTCAAGGCAACAGAATTCGAGTTGAAATTATGCTACAAGACAATCAAACCATCCGTTACTATCAAAAAATTACCGATGCCATGGTAGATCTATGGCAGAGAGGCTATCGCTTCGATGATATTAGGCTCTATATGGAGGGATATTTATCTTGCCTTCGGCATAGCAATAATCTAGAGTCTTTTCATGTCAATCGCCTCGAAGAAGAAGTTTTTCGCTTTCTTCGCGATCCATCCAATTTTGAGTTATCTTATCCACAAACGCAAACGGAGACAGATTATTATTAGGGCATCGCTAGTGGTTAATGGTTCATTGTTCATTGTTCATTGTTCATGGTTCATTGAAACAAGGCAGAAGGCAGAAGGCAGAAGGTAAATAAGTTTTAAGTCTTAAGTCTTAAGTTTTTAATTGCGAATTGTCTCCCCCTCTCTCCCTCTCCCCCTCTCCCTACACCCCACACCCCACACTCTACACCCTTTTCCCTAACCCCTAACCCCTAACCCCTAGAATTAAGAAGCTAAAGCAACTTCTACCATCTCTTGCAACTCACCACTTTGGTAGAGTTCGATCGCGATGTCAGAGCCGCCAACAAACTCCCCATTGATATATACTTGGGGAATAGTCGGCCAATTAGAATATTCTTTGATTCCTTGACGAATATCGTAATCGCTTAATACATCTACTGTTTCGTAGGGAACGCCTAGGGAATTAAGAATTTGGACGACATTGTTAGAAAAACCGCATTGTGGCATTAGTTTAGAACCCTTCATAAATACCACAATTTTGCTACTGTTGACAATTTGGTCGAGTCTTTCCTTAAGTTCTGGAGTCATAGTTGTCACTCTCAATTTATTGCAAGTTTCACTCTGTTTGCAATCCTATACTTCATAAGTAGAGCGAGCAAAATGCTCGCTTACAATTTGCTATTAAAAAGGATTGCCATGGATAAATAGCGATTGGCTCTCGCCTATCTATTAGTTTAATGGCAGAGCCAAAAATACTATTCAAAAATTAATTAAACAGATTGTTCTACTAGCTGCCATGCTTCGGGGGTATAGGTTTTTAATGCCAAAGCATGAATAGCTTCTGTTGCCATTTCGTCTTTTAATGCTGCATAGACAATCTGGTGCTGCTTAACTCTAGTCTTCCCTTCAAACTCGGAAGATACCACTATTGCCTCAAGATGATCGCCACCACCAGTCAGATCGTTAACTATAATTCTAGCATCAGGCAGTTTGTCTTTAATAGATGCTTCAACTTGCTGAAGGCTAACCATGGTTGCTCCTAAAATAAAGATATCTAAAAAATATTGTTGCCGATCTCAATCTCTAAGCAAAGATCTAAAAGCTTTATTTATCAAAAAGAGGGTTCCCATGCTAAAAGCAAGGGTTCGATGTCCTTGCATGCCCGCATTTAACCTTGGTATACTTATCACTAGTTAGGAGTGATAAAATGATTGTCTTAGAGGCAAAGTTAAAAGGAACACAAACCCAGTATACAGCGTTAGATTCAGCGCTGCGTACTGGGCTTTTTGTTCGCAATAGTTGTCTCCGTTTTTGGATAGATGGTCATGCCAAGCATCGAAACGACCTCAACAAATATTGCAAGGTCTTAGCCGATAATCCTGAATTTCCTTGGGTTAAAAATCTTAACTCAATGGCACGTCAGGCAATGGCAGAAAGAACTTGAGCGGCAATTGCTCGGTTCTTCGACAACTGCAAGAAAAAAGTACCAGGGAAGAAAAGTTTCCCTCGATTTAAGCGACTCCAAACTAGAGCGTCGGTAGAGTACAAAACGTCAGGCTGGAAGCTATCCGAGTGTCGAAGATACATCACTTTTACCGATGGTTTCTCTGCGGGTACATTCTTCATGTGGGGAACACGCGATTTGCATTTTTACCAACTCAGCCAAATCAAAAGAGTTAGAGTTGTGCGACGTGCAGACGGCTATTACGTTCAATTTTGTGTCGATGTAGAACGAAATATTAAACGAGAGCCAACAGGTAAAACATTAGGTTTGGATGTTGGTCTAGCTCATTTCTACACTGACAATGAGGGGAACAAGTTTGAGAACCCCAGGTTTCTAAGAAAGTCTGAGCGGCGATTAAAAAGACAACAGCGCCGACTATCTCGCAAACAGAAGGGGTCTAAAAACAGAGCCAAGCAAAGAATCAGACTTGGTAGAGCGCATCTAAAGATTCAACGCCAGCGTAATGACTGGGCTTGCAAGCTAGCTCAGTGCGTAGTTAAGTCGGCAGACTTAGTGGCATTTGAAGATTTGCAGGTGCGGAACATGGTTAAGAATAGAAAGCTGGCAAAGTCAATCAGCGATGTTAGCTGGTCGATGTTTAGGCGTTGGTTAGAGTATTTTGGGACTCTGTATGGGGTGGTAACAGTACCAGTCCCACCTCAATACACTAGTCAAAAATGTTCGTCTTGTGGGGCAATAGTCAAAAAAACTCTGAGCATCAGGACTCACAAATGTAGTTGTGGTACTGAGCTTTGTCGTGATGCGAATGCCGCTAAAAACATCTTAGAACTTGGATTGCGTACCGCAGGGCATGTGGTAACGTCTGTACTAAGTACAGAAAACGCCTGTGGACACGACTGCCTCTACTATCGCAACGGCGACGGGGCGGTAGCAAGTAGTGTGGTTGAAGCAGGAAAATCTCAAAGTGATTTGGGAATCCCCACCTCTTTCATTAACGAGTGTAACGAGTTAATTTAGGTGGGGGCGGATGTCAATTAGCATTTCCTGATGAATTAGGATTTCCACTGCTTGGCTTTTCTGGGTTAGAAGCAGGAAAGGGAACGCTGACAAATCCCATTTCTAGTAACTGTTGATAGGATTTTTTGCCTAAATCACTAGTAGGATTTTGCGATTTAATCACTTGGATGAGCAGAGGTACAGATAATTCTGATTTGTTTTGCGCCCTGTGTACTAATGCTAGTTGATAGGTAGCTCGATCGCGCTGTTGACCAGTTTCAAGAGCTTTGCCCTTCTGATCTTCTGCGATGCTATTATCTATTCCCGAAAAACTTGTAGCAAGTTCTAAATAAAAATTAGATAACTGATTAAAAATTTGACGGGCTTTTTGTAGCCTATCGACTGCGGTATCGTATTGTTGAGAGTTAATCGCTTGGTCTGCTTCAGCCATTAGTTTTTCTCCTCCTTGCAAACTCAGGAGAATACTAGGACGGATATTTTCTGACTCTGCTGCGGTTTTTTGAGAATTGCCAGTATTATCTTGGGAATTAGGTAAGGTTGGTACGTTTTGTCCTTTAGCTTCTTGCCCTGAAGAGTTAGGAGTTTGCGCTTGAATAGGTGAAGGGATCGCGACAGAAGCAAGCAGAAGAAAACAAAAAATGGCGATCGAGCTGAAGCGAAGATTAATTAAAGTTTGCATAAGATGACCTCACTGAATTTAGACTCCAGGTATATTAACATTTGCTATTTGTGATTGGTTAAAGAAAGGGATTAGGGATTAGGGATTAGGGATTAGGGATTAGGGATTAGGGGTTAGGGACTAGGGAAGCAGGGGTGCAGGGGAGAGGGGGAGACGGAGAGAAGTAATGATTCCTACTTTAACCATGAACCATGAACCATTATTGATTAATCTGCTGAATTTCTGTATTATTCAAGTCCTGATCATCTTGATAATATTCGGGTAACAATTCTTGAGAGTCTATTACTCCTAATGCTTTTTCTACTCCTTGAGTGGTTTGAGTGCAGCTTGCTCCAGAAGCGTCAATTACTTTTTCAGTAATTTTGCCATCTTTGCCAATTAAATACTCTACTTTTTGGTATTCTGCCATCGTTATTAGCTATGATTTTGCAATTTTCATGCCCTAAGCTAGCAGAATTTATAGCGATCTGTAAGGAAGCCTAAAACTACACTCACAGCTAAAACAGCCCTTGTTTGAACTCGTCAATTAAAAAATCAATTAAAAAAAATAGCCAATTACATTAGGTAGGATCGAAACATAAGAGTGCCAGAAATCGATACTATAGATTATTGACACAATCATTAAAAACATTGTTCTCACTGAACGAAGTTGGATTAGTTGAGGCAGAACGAGAAGCATTTCTTTTGTTATCCAACCGACAACTTAACCTTCTGCCTTCTGCCTTCTGCCTTCTCTCAAAGGGAAACAACCTTAAAAAATTAACTAAAGAAAAAACTATGGATTTGGTTGCACTTCAGAATCTACTGGATAATACATCTTTTTTGATTCTTTTTCTGACTATGCTGGTTTACTGGGGAGGAGCAGCTTTTCCAGAAATTCCCTATTTGCAAGCGATCGGAACTTCAGGAATGGCGATCGCCAATCTCTGCATGGCAGCTTTATTAGTTTCTCGTTGGCTAGAAGCTGGTTATTTTCCCCTCAGCAATCTTTATGAGTCTCTATTTTTTCTAGCTTGGGGTGTAACTACGATGCATTTGGTTGCTGAAAAAATGAGTCGCAGTCGTCTAGTTGGTGCAGTTACTAGTCCTGTTGCCATGGGTATTACTGCTTTTGCTGCATTGTCATTGCCAACGGAAATGCAAGCTTCTGCTCCTTTAGTTCCTGCTTTAAAATCCAACTGGTTGATGATGCATGTTAGCGTCATGATGCTCAGTTATGCAACATTAATGGTTGGTTCGGTTCTGGCGATCGCCTTTTTAATTGTCACTCGCGGTCAGGCGATTGAATTGAAAGGTTCTTCGGTTGGTACTGGCGGTTTTCGTAGCAATCTTAAAAAATTACAACTAAATAATGCTGCTACTTCGGAAACCAACAATGTTGCTAATATGCCTAGTGAAGCTAATTCTGGCAATACAGCCATCTTAAATTTACCCACTACTCTAACTACTACCGCAACCCTGTCACCTCAACGTTTGAATCTGGCGGATACCCTTGATAATATTAGCTATCGCATTATTGGTTTAGGGTTTCCTCTACTGACGATCGGGATTATTGCTGGTGCAGTTTGGGCAAATGAAGCTTGGGGCTCTTACTGGAGTTGGGATCCCAAAGAAACTTGGGCCTTTATTACTTGGTTAGTTTTTGCTGCTTATTTGCATTCTCGGATTACTCGTGGCTGGCAGGGCAGAAAACCTGCTATTCTTGCAGCTACAGGCTTTGTGGTGGTGTGGGTTTGCTATTTAGGAGTAAACATTTTGGGGAAAGGTTTACATTCCTATGGTTGGTTTTTTTAACCGCTCGGAGCTTAAAAACCTAAGAAAAAGATTATTGTGACCAGTTTAGGCTGATTTTTGGGAAAACTTACGATTATCGACTAATAATAGTTTTCTCGATAATTGTGATGATAACTGGCAACTACAATTTAAGCTTAGTAGTACTTTCCTTTGCGATCGCCTGCTTAGCTTCTTATACGGCTCTTGACTTGGCAGGACGAGTCAAAACTTCTTCAGGAAGACCGCGCTTTCTCTGGTTGCTCGGAGGAGCAACGGCGATGGGTACTGGCATTTGGTCTATGCATTTTGTGGCGATGTTAGCTTTAAAGCTACCGATATCGGTCAGCTATGATGTTTCGCTAACACTGCTATCTTTGACCTATGCCGCGATCGCTTCGGGAATTGCTTTGTGGTTGCTCAGTCGTCAGACTGTTAATTTGCTGCTGTTATTGTTTGGTAGTATCTGCATGGGTACGGCGATCGCCTGGATGCATTATACAGGTATGGCGGCAATGCGAATACAAGCAGCAATTGAGTATGATTTCTGGTTAGTCAGTCTATCAGTAGCGATCGCGATCGGTGCTTCTTTGGCTGCTCTTTGGTTGGCTTTTCGCTTTCAAAAAGACACTTCAGCAACAGCTAACTGGCAGAAAATTGCTAGTGCTGTAGTGATGGGTATTGCTATTAGTGGAATGCACTACACGGGAATGTGGGCAACACATTTTCTTCCCCAACATAGTTTGCCTCTAGTACCAACTCCTGAAATTAATCCTTCTCTGCTAGCCGTTTTGATTGGTGCTGCTACCCTATTTTTGTTGGGGATGACCCTATTATCTTCTGTATTCGATCGACGTTTGACAGTGCAGTTAGTTCGAGAACAAGCTTTACAGGAAAGCGAACAACTCTTTCGTTCACTCATTCGCGAGATGCAAGTAGGGGTTTTGCTGCTCAATGCCCAAGCAGAAATAATAATATCCAATCATGTGGCTGAAAATTTACTAGATTTACCTCCAGAAAGTCTAGAAAAAACTGTTTTTGGTTCTCAGTTGCAATTTTGGAGTGAAGATGACACCTTATTAACGATTTTAGAACTACCCGTTCAACAAGCGATCGCCAGCCATCAACCAGTAAGAAATATGACGATTGGAATTGAAGCGCGATCGCAACTAGATTTTATCGAATCAGAAACAAGACAGCGACGCTGGTTATTAATTAATGCCGAACCCCATTTAAAAGAAGATGGCAGTGTCAAGCAAGTTGTTTGTACTTTTAACGATATTAGCGCTCGAAAACTAGCAGAAGCAGCCTTAACAGTTGCTAAAGAAAAAGCTGATGCTGCTAATCTGGCAAAAAGCAAATTTCTAGCCAATATGAGCCATGAACTAAGAACTCCTCTCAATGGAATTTTAGGCTATGCTCAAATCTTGTTACGCTCGAATACTCTGTTAGCAGAAGAGAAAAAGGGAGTTGAAATTATTAATCGATGCGGTTCTCATCTGTTGACTTTGATTAACGATATTCTCGATCTCTCTAGAATAGAGGCGCAGAAAATGGAACTAAATGTCATCGAGTTTTATTTTCCTGCCTTTATGCAAGATATGTTGGAAATTTTTCAACTTCAAGCAGAATTAAAAGGTATCGAGTTTACTTACCAACAACATGGGCAATTACCTTTAGCAATTAAAGCTGACGCGCAGCGTTTGCGCCAGGTTTTAATTAATTTACTCAGCAATGGGATTAAATTTACCGATCGCGGACAAGTAATCTTTTTAGTTAAAGCCGAAAAACTCCAACAGCATCAAGATCGTGTCTGTCTTTCGTTCCAAATTAAAGATAGCGGTATTGGCATTAGTTCCGAAGATTTAGCAACAATCTTTTTACCCTTTGAACGAGTAGGAAGCTCGATCGAACGAACGGAAGGGACTGGATTGGGATTAGCGATCTCCCAACAAATTGTCACTCTCATGGGTGGCACATTACAAGTAGAAAGCCAATTGGAAAAGGGAAGCACCTTTTGGTTTGATATTGAAGTTGTCGAGAGCGTTAATCCAGTAAATGCATATAATTCGATAAAGGAAAACAGGATCGTTGGTTTTAAGGGGCAAACAAGAAAAATCTTAATCGTAGATGATCGAGAAGAAAATCGTTCAATTGTAGTCAATTTACTTAAGCCTCTCGGCTTTGAAGTACTTGAAGCCCATAATGGTCAGGATGGCATAGATCGGGCTATTGAATGGCAACCAGAGTTAATTATCACCGATCTATCGATGCCTGTGATGGATGGCTATCAATTGCTGCAACAATTGCGTTCCTCTCCTCAATGCCAAAACGTAGTAGCGATCGCTTCTTCTGCTAGTGTTTTTGAGAGCGATCGCCAAAAAAGTTTAATTGCTGGAGCTAATTACTTTTTGCTCAAACCAATACAGATTGATAGTTTATTGGCAGTATTAAAACAATATCTAGAATTGGAATGGATTTATGAATTCGATCGAGAGGAAAAACAAGAGAAAATAATTAATACTAGTAATATTAATTTCCATGCTACAAGAATGGTTCTTCCTAGCCCCGAAGATATGATTGTACTTCGAGATCTCAGCCGTAAAGGTTTGATTAAAAACCTCCTCAAAGAACTCGATCGCCTTGGCAAGTTAGACGAACAATTGATTCCTTTTACACAAAAGCTCAGTAAATTGGCTCAAGACTATAAATTGCGAGAGTTAAGAACAATGATAGAACAGTATTTATAATTAACAGGGAACGGGGAATATTAGGGGTTAGGGGTTAGGGTGTAGGGTGTAGAGAAAAAATAATGAATGGGTAAATTTTGAATTTGGAATTCTTTCGGTAATGTTTGCGGATTTAACGCCATACCATCAACTGCCTTTGTATGGAAGGAGAATTATTGTTACAGCGCCGAGAAGCTATGCGCGCCGTTTGGCATCGGAAATTAGCGATCGCGGTGGATTGCCTATTTTGATGCCTACAGTCGAAACTTGTTGGTTAGAAGATTACAGCAAGCTAGATACAGCATTGCAACAGATCGATCGATTCGATTGGATTGTATTTACCAGTAGAAATAGCATCGAAGCGTTTTGGCAGAGAATGCAAATTTTAGAATTATCAAGCTCGAAACTCGATCGCTGTCAATTGTGTGCAATTGGTCAAGATGCAAATAAATTGACCGAACTCGGTTTAAAAGTCAACTTAATTCCTACAGAACCATCACCACAAGGAATTATTACCGATCTAGCGAAAATACCCAATCTTCACCAACAATCGATGTTAGTTCTCGTACCTGAAGTTGTAGGCATTCGGGAACCAAACGTCGTTCCTCAATTTGTAGCCGATCTCAAAACATTAGGCATAAATGTCACCCGCGTACCTGCTTATGTGACGCGCAGTTTGCCTCAAAAAATTTATCGAGTAGAGTTAGATTTAATACGGACGGGAAAAATTGACGCGATCGCTTTTACTAGTACTGCTGAAGTTGAAGCTTTTTTACAGATGGTGCGCGATCGACAAGATTATCAAACTTGTACGATCGCTTGTTTTGGTCCTTACACCGCTACTAATGCCAAAAAATTGGGTTTAAACGTTTCGATCGTTGCCCAAGACTTCAGTTCTTTTGCAGGATTTGCCGACGCGATCGCACTAGGCTCTAGGGCAGAAGGCAGGAGGCAGGAGGCAGGAGGTAAGTAGGAAGTAGGAACTCCATAGCGGTTGTTAACTCATTACTCATTACTTCTCCCACACCCTAACCCCTAACCCCTAGCCCCTAACCCCTATTCCCCGTTCAATCCTTAGCCAAGTACTTTTCGATCGCCTCAGCTACAATTTGATTCATGGGGCGATTTTCTGCATCGGCGGCTTGTTTTAGACGAGAGAATAAGCTGTCATGGACAGAAATACGATGAGTATCTTTACGATTTCTTCTGGGCATTTTCATGTTTTTGTAGCTTCCTAATTCATAGCTACTGGAATATTCACGCAATGCTTCAAAACCAACACGATCGCAGAAGACACCAAAGCTTTCACCTGTTAGGCGATGACGCTTGAAGTAAATAAAAATTGGCTCAAAAAATTCTTCTAGCTTATCTACATGTACTTTCTCTGCGTATGGCTTAGCTAATTTGGTTTGATCTGGAGTTCCTCCCAACCAAATTTGATAACTATCTGGCGCACTACCAACAAATCCTACTTCTGCCATATAAGGACGGGCGCAACCGTTAGGACAACCAGTCATACGAATAACGAATTGTTCGTTTCTGATGCCTAGTTTATTCAATAGCTTTCTAATGCGTGCAGTAATACTAGGAAGCACTCTCTCTGACTCGGTAATAGCTAAACCACAAGTAGGCATAGCGGGACAAGCCATTGAGTAACGGACAAAAGGGTCTATTTTCTCAAGTTCGATTTGCACGCCGTTACTTCTAAGAATTTGTTCGATCGCATCTTTATGAGCGGGGTCAATTTCGTAAAAAATAATATTATGGTTAGGACTCAGCAGCATTGGTAAGTTAAACTGCTCGACAATTTCTCTGAGCGCTTTTTTCAGTTTAAATCTGCCTTGATTTTTAACTCGACCATTTTCTACGGAAATTCCATAGAACAATTTACCGTCGCCTTGTTCGTACCAACCAAGATAATCTTGAAATTTCCACTCTGGTAATTCTTTAAAAGTTGAAATTTGCTTACCAAAATATTCTTCAACCTTGGCGCGGAATTTCTCTACACCCCAATCGTGCAAGAGATATTTCATTCTGGCGTGGGGACGATGAGCGCGATCGCCGTAATCTCTTTGGGTAGCTACGATCGCCTTAATTAAATCCAAGATATCGTCTTTGTCAACGTAACCGATCGGATCGGAGGTTCTCGCAAAAGTCTGTTCTTTGTTGTGAGTACGTCCTAAACCACCACCAGCAAAAATATTAAATCCTTCTAGTTCTCCTCGATCGTTGGTTATCACTACCAAGCTGACATCGTGAGTGTAGAGATCGACAGAATTATCACCTGGTACAGTGACGCAGCATTTAAATTTACGAGGCATATAATTTGTCCCGTAAATTGGTTCTTCCTTGTCAGTAAAAATTGTACCGTTAGTATTGCGCTGGCGTGCTGCGGTTACTTCTGGTGCCTCTTCACCGCTAATTATTTTTTCACCATCGAGCCAAATTTCGTAATAGGCACCAGTTTGAGGTCTGAGCAGGTCAGCAATTTTGTTAGCATACTCCCAAGCATACTTGTATTCTGGCTTATTTTTGTAAGGTGCTGGCGGTGCCATCACATTACGATTGAGATCGCCACAAGCGCCCAAAGTTGAACCCATATTGCGAACTATTTCCGAGATCGCTGTTTTTAAATTCTTCTTAAGAATGCCATGAATTTGGAAACCCTGACGGGTGGTAACTCTAAGAGTATGATTGCCGTATTCTTCTGAAAGGCGATCGAGAGTTAAATACAATTGTGGTGGAATAAACCCCCCTGGATTGCGAGTACGCAGCATCATTTGATAGTCTTTTTCCTGACCGGGGGCGCGATTGTCTCGATTATCCTGTTGGTAAGAACCGTGAAACTTGAGGATTTGAACAGCGTCGTTGCTGAAGTGCGTTGTATCTTGTACTAATTCAGTAGCTAGGGGGTCGCGCAAAAAATTACTACGTTCTTTTAAGCCTTCTACTTTGGATAACTTGGGGGATTCAGGAATGGGAGTTTGTACCATTTTCTTTCTATAAGGATCTTCAGATGTATGGCAGTGGAGAAGATTGTACCAATGAAGATGCCTTCAGCTATTCGTCCACTGCACTATGTTTTTTTCTATGCAGAATTAACATTTTAGAGGTTCTTACGATCTTAGCGTTAATGCAGATCGGTTATGGCTTTAAAAATTGTGACAATCTTTAGGGATTAGGGATTAGGGGATTAGGGATTAGGGGATTAGGGGTGTGGGGTGTAGGGTGCAGGGGAAATGAAAGCAGGGGAAGCGGGGGAAGTTGGGGAAGCAGGGGAGGCTATGGGAAAAAGTTCTCCCCCTGCACCCTCCGCACCCTCTGCCCCCTCTGCCTTCTGCATAAAAGCCTTCTGCATAAAAGCCTCCTACCTCCTGCTCCCTTTTAATTTAACTAAACACAACTGTCCGATTTCCATAAACCAAAACTCGATTTTGCAAGTGCAATCTTACCGCTCTAGCTAATACTAATCTTTCTAAATCTTTACCCTTACGAATTAAATCTTCAACCGTATCTCGATGAGAAACTCTTGCTACTTCTTGTTCAATAATTGGTCCTTCATCTAAATCGGCAGTGACATAATGAGCTGTAGCTCCAATAATTTTGACTCCTCTTTCGTGAGCGCGATGATAGGGATTAGCACCAGGAAAAGCAGGTAAAAATGAATGATGAATATTAATGGCTTTGGGGAATTTTCTCACAAATTCAGCACTGAGAACTTGCATATATTTAGCCAAGATAACTAAGTCAATTTTGTATTCCTTTAATAACTCTAATTGCTTGTTTTCTTGTTCGAGTTTATTGTCTCCAGAAATAGGAATATGATAAAAATCGATACCAAATTGCTCGGCGATCGATTCCAGCTTGGAGTGATTACTAATTATCAAAGGAATTGTAGCGTTAATTTCTTTAGCTTTTTGTCGCCAAAGTAAATCGAGTAGACAATGATCTTGCTTAGTTACCCAAATAGCGAGACGAGGAATAACATCAGAAAAATGCAATTGCCAGTTGGCTTTTAATTCTGTAGCAATCGTCGCCAAAGCAGGAGCAATTTCTTGCTTAGATAAATTAAAATTCTCTAATTGCCATTCAATACGAGTTAGAAATAATCCTGCGGTAAAATCTGTATGTTGATCTGCATGAATAATATTGCCACCATTAGAATAAATAAAATTAGCAATTTTCGCAACTAGTCCAGGTCGATCGGGACAGGAGACTAGTAAAGTAGCAGTAGAGTCTTGTTTGGACATTATTTCCAAAAAGCTTCTTGAAAGTTAATATAAGCTTGATATAATTTGAAGCACTGCGATAATTATAGTCTTGCCAAATTGAATCTTGAGAGTAATTTGACGCTTCAAATTCACAAAATTTAAAATCGTATTATAAATGTTGTCAATATTAAGTAATCAAGGTAAATATAGATTGAAATTTAATTGACATCGGTTAAGCTTAAACAAGGTTGGCAAAGGCAACAAGAAAGAATTATGAGTGGTCAAGATAAACAAGTAGGAAATGATGATAACTTGTTTGAGGAGCAAAACGGAGAACATCGGTCCGATCCTGTCGAAGGTTTCGACGATATTTGGACAGAAATCTCCCTCAACAAATCTCCAGAAGATCGATCGGAAGCAGTCTCTAATAGCCAGCAACCAACCGATGATTCTGCCAAAAAATTAAATAATTCTCCTGGTAGAAATGCTCAAGCATCAAATGAGGAAGAAATGCCATATTTCGATTGGCTAGATTTTTCTCTCGATGATAGTGGCGATCTCCAAAACCCTTCTAATAATAATCAATCGCTAGATCCTGCTACGCTCAGACAAGATGAATTAGCAACCATTTTTGATGAAGCAACTGCACTGACAGAATCAGCAATCGAGTTAAGTTTAGAATCAGAAAATTTGGGAAACAACTCAGCAACTGATAGCTTTGACGATCTAGACGAACTTCTCGATTTAGAATCAGAAAATTTACTCAATGAGTTAGAAAGTTCGCCAGAAGAAGTAGCTCAACAGCCTGAAATAGAAAGTCAGTTTGACGATCTCGATAATTTATTAGAGGAACCATCTCTATCTTTTGACGCTCTAGAAGATTTAATTAATGAGAATGAATCTTCAGAAACACCTCAAGAAATCGCCGATTCATTCGCTTCATCAAGAGCAGATGGATCTCACTCTCCCGCGTTTAATGCTGTTGCTGATGAATTTGAAGACTTAGAGTCACTCTTACAAGAACCGATTCCCGCCAAATCAACTAGCAGTAAACCTATTAGTAAAGTAACGGCGACACAAGCTACTGGCGATCGCAAATCAGCCGCTTTCGACCAGACTATGAGGGTTCCAGTCAAAACTCTAGACAACCTCAGCAACCTAATTGGGGAATTGGTAGTCAAACGTAATAGACTTGAAGACGACCAAGAACGTTTGCGGCAATTTCTCGACAACCTTTTGAATCATGTGCAATCCTTGAACGATGTTGGCGCAAGAATGCACGATTTATACGAGCGATCGCTCCTCGAAGGCGCATTGATGGCAAGTCGTCAAGCATCCCAGGCATACAGCGAAGCTAGTAGGAACGGTAGCTCAAGTTTTGGTACCAGTAGCGGCAATTCTAGTGCTAACGATGATGATTTGAGCGCTTTGGAAATGGACAGATTTACAGGCTTCCATTTACTCTCTCAAGAGATTATCGAACTGATCGTTAGAGTTAGAGAATCTACCTCCGATATTCAATTCCTGTTGGACGAAACTGACAAAGTAACGCAAACCCTCAGACAGGTTACGTCTCAACTGCAAGAAGGAATCAACTCATCGAGAATGGTAAGTTTCGGTCAAACTGCCGATCGCCTACCTAGAGCCGTCAGAGATATTTCCTTTAAACTAGATAAGCAAGCCGAACTCAACATTGAAGGTAGAGATGTCTTAATCGATAAGATGATTGTCGAACACCTCTACAACCCGATGACTCACTTGGTCAACAATGCCATGACTCACGGGATCGAGACTCCAGAAGAGCGAGCGCAAAAAGGAAAAGATCCTGCTGGAAAAATTGAAATTAGTGCTTCTCTACAAGGCAATCAAACCATAATTTCTGTTACTGATGATGGAGCAGGAATCGATCCAGAAAGAGTTAAAGCCAAGGCGATCGAAAAAGGACTAATTTTCCCCGCTCAAGCAGATAATTTATCAATCCAAGACGTTTACGAGTTTCTCTTCCATCCTGGTTTTAGTACCAAAGATAAAGCTGATGACTTTGCTGGTCGTGGCGTTGGTATGGACGTAGTTAGAACCGACCTCAGAAAAATTAGGGGAACGATTAGTATCGATTCTGCCATAGGCAAGGGAACTACTTTTACAATCCGTCTACCTCTAGTTTTAAGTATTTCCAAAGCACTGGCTTGTCTATGCAACCACACTCGTATTGCATTTGCGATCGACGGCGTAGAAGATACCAAGGAATATCTTACTACCGATCTTCAAACTAATGCTCAAGGACTACAGTGCGTTTCTTGGCGGGGAAGTTTGTTACCTTTCCAGCCTCTAGGCAATTTAATTTCCTATAATCGTCAACTGCGTCGAGGTTCAATTTACGGTAAGGTCAAAGATGATGACACTGTTTCCATCGTCTTCCTACGTAGCGGTACCAATGTGTTAGCCGTTCAAGTCGATCGCATTTTGGGCGAACAAGAAATAGTTATCAAGCAAATTGAAGGGCCAATTCCCAAACCACCAGGTATTGCTGGTGCAACCATTCTTGGTGACGGTAGTATCATGGCGATCGGCGATGTTCTAGAGCTAATTGAAATCGCTCAAGGACGCAGAAGCACAGATATTGGTACTAATCTCTGGCAGTTCGGTGGAGTGCAAGCAGCAGAGCCAGAAGTTGTCAAGAGCGAGCCTTTAGTACTAGTAGTTGACGACTCCATCACCGTAAGAGAACTACTAACCCTTAGTTTCACCAAATTAGGCTATCGAGTCGAACAAGCTCGTGATGGTCAAGAAGGTTGGGACAAACTGCGCGGTGGCTTACCAGCAGACATGATTTTCTGCGACATTGAAATGCCTCGGATGAATGGTTTAGAGCTATTATCCAACCTTCAGAAAGAAGAAGCGCTCAAACATATTCCCGTTGCCATGCTTACCTCCCGTGGTGCAGAAAAACATCGTAAACTAGCAACGGATTTAGGCGCTAGCGCTTATTTAACCAAGCCTTATACAGAAAAAGAATTGATTGACGTAGCTCAACGCTTCATCAATATCAATAGGGAGAAAGATACTGTTATTACCGATACTGCCGAGCAATTGGCAACTACACCAAAACTATCTCAACCTCCAGCCGCCGATGCCAAACCAGCTAGTAGGAATCCATCAGATTTAGTTGTTCTGATTATCGACGATTCAGTCACAGTTAGAGAACTACTCTCAATGACTTTTAGAAAAGCAGGTTATCATGTCGAACAGGCTCGTGACGGTCAAGAAGCATGGGATAAACTCAAAGGTGGATTGCATTGCGATATTGCTTTCTGTGACATTGAAATGCCTCGCATGAACGGTTTAGAATTACTCTCACGCTTGCAAGAAGACGAACAGTTTTCATCCTTACCGATCGCCATGCTGACTTCTCGCGGCGCTCAAAAAATGAAGAATATGGCTGCCAAGCGGGGTGCCAAGGGTTACTTTGTCAAACCTTACGTTGAAGACACTTTACTAGATGCAGCTCAAAGAATGATTAATGGAGAGATTTTAATAGAGAGCATCAATTTAGAAGATATGGATAAAAGTGAAGAGTGACCAAGGGGCTAGGGATTAGGGATTAGGGATTAGGGGTTAGGGGTTAGGGATTAGGAAAAAGTAGCAAGTAGCGAGTGGCAAGTGCGGAGTCGGAGAAACTCCGCCTCCGAGCAAGTGAGAAAACTTTTGACTTTTGACTTTTGACTTTAGTTTTCTTCTGCCTCCTGCTTCCTGCCTTCTGCCTCCTGCCTTCTGGAGGCGGGAAAATCTGAGGAAACCTCAGATTTTCCCGCCGTCCTTCTGCCTTCAATCAGCAATGAACAATGAACCACGAGCAATGAACAATCCTTTTTAGGAGTAAAGCAATTTGCCTAGACAACTAAAAATCTGTTTGGGTTTTGGTTTGGGAATAGTTTTGCTAATCTCTCTAGTTCAATTGAGAGCTGTCTTAGCTACCAAAACCACAACAAAAGATGTTGAACTGCAAGTAGGTATCGTGCAAAGGTTAGGAGACGAACCTACCGATCTCGTCAAAATTAATAGCACTAAGGGAGATTTATTAACACTTAGTTTTACGGATAAAAATTTACAGAAGCATACTTTACAAACCAGTCAATTACAGCTTGAAGTCGAACAGCAACTTTTGCCCAACTCAACACTAGATGAAAAACTGGTATTGAGTAATCATTCTGCCTTTGAAAGCGCAGAAGCTAGCGCTCTTAGTTGGCAAAGCAAAGGAATCGAAACAGAAGTAGCTCAACCAGAACGTTGGCAAGTTTGGGCAAAACGAGATACCTACTCAACTCCATTGTTGCGTCGAAAATTGCTGAAAAACCTGCAATCTCAGGGGTTTAATCGTTCCTATTTAGAAGGTAAGGTTTTGTCAGAACGTCCCAGAATTAGTTTTGTGGTTCGGGGCGAACGTTTTACAGTTGACTATTTAGATATTAAAACTAAGAAAAATTTATTTGAACTTAAGGAAGGAACCGAAAATCAGACATCAACTCGTTATGCTGGTAGTTTGAGGGTTCAACCTAATGCTTACGGCGACTTTACTGTTGTCGATTTAGTGCCATTAGAAACCTATCTCAGAGGGGTTGTTCCCTTTGAAATTGGTGCTGATGCGCCTACCCATGCGCTGCAAGCTCAAACTATTATTGCTCGTACCTACGCACTGCGTAATTTAAGACGATTTGCGGTAGATGACTATCAGCTTTGTGCAAGTACTGATTGTCAAGTTTATAAAGGTTTAAGCGGAACAAATCCCACCATCGATCGCGCGATCGCTGCTACTAAAGGCTTAGTCTTAACCTATCAAAACGAATTGGTAGATGCTCTCTATTATTCCTCTAGTGGTGGGGTAACAGGTTATTTTGAAGATGTTTGGGACGGACAGGCACGACCCTATCTTAAGCCAATTATTGATGCTCAAGGTAAAATTTGGGATCTTGCCAGTCAACCCCTTACTTCAGACGCGACTGTACGCCGTTTTATTAGTTTGAATAAAGGATTTAACGAGAAGGGAAACGCCAGATTTCGCTGGAAGCAACAAGTTAAGCTAGAGGATCTCAGTAAGGAGTTACGCGATTATCTGCAACGTAGTAATAAATCTTTTGGCGATTTTACTAATGTTGAGGAGATGAAAATTACCAAGCGATCGCCATCGGGAAGAATTTTAAGCATGGACGTAATTACCGATCGAGGCGCGATCGAATTAAATAAGAACGAAATCCGCAGCGCCTTTAGAGATATTTATAGTACTCTCTTTTACCTAGAACCTATTTTCGATCGCAACAATATTTTAAAAGCTTACGATTTTATCGGTGGTGGCTTTGGACATGGTGTGGGTTTGAGTCAACATGGCGCTCGTAATTTAGCCAAACTCGGTTGGTCGGCATCCCAAATCCTACAATTCTATTATCCTGCTACCAAAGTACAAACCCTGAACGAATCGATCTTATTGTCACGTTCTCCCACATTTTTATAAATTAACCTCAGTTCGGGTTAAGACAGCTTAAAGGGAGGGTAGCTATCAGCTTTCAGCTTTCAGTTGTTTCCCTCCTGCCTTACTCAATTCGCAATTCGCCCGTG
>CAZJTL010000007.1:0-59521 GCA_964548905.1 uncultured bacterium
ACTGGAGAAAAGGTTTCATGGTGCGTTCGTTGAGTGTACCGCCACAGGAAAGAATACCCCAGAGAAGGCGATGTAACCAAGTCATTTGGATCATCATTTTCACTTCCCAAGTGGGATGTTTTTGATAGAAAACAACTCCCATTCTTCCTCGTTGAATCTCTTTATCGATTAAGTTAGGAATTTGGTCTAAGTTAAAGGGAGGATGCCAGTGATAGCCAACAGCTTCAGGACATTTGATTAGTTTTAAACCTAGTTGTTTGAGACGAACCCCTAATTCTAAATCTTCCCATCCATAGAGTTGAAAACCAGTATCGAAAAGTCCCGCTCGATCGAGCCATTTACGAGCGATCGCCACATTGCCAGTAGCAAAATAAGCGGCGGAAAAGTCGGTAATTTTATAGGGTTCGGAGGCTGGATCGTCGAAGTTACAGGTATTAATTACCCATCCATAAGTAAACAGGCGATCGCTACCTAATTTTTGTTCTCCTGCTTGTAGTGCATCAGCATGAGCTTGCAAAAAGCGATCGGTGACTACTAAATCGCTATCTATAAAAATAATTGTGTCTCCCTGCGCTTGTTGGACACCTAAATTTCTCGCGGCGGCGGGACCGAGATGATTTTGAGCGAAAGTTTTGACATGGGGAAATCGATCGCGATTGGCTGCCAACCATTCTAGAGTTCCATCTGTCGAACCATCATCGACAAGAACCACTTCATAGCCACTCACGCGATCGCTTGTTAAATGTTGATTCTCAAGCGCCCTTAAGCACTTGGTGAGAATTGGTAGGCGATTGTAGGTAGGAATAACGATGCTGAAAAACACAAATATTTTGAAGATTACTGTACTAATTTTTTAATTTTGCCATAAGCAATATAAGAACCACCTTGCGCTGTTTCTCTGACATCATCTACAACATAAAGTATTCCTTCTTCTCGAATATTGCGGGGAAAGCGAATATTGTAGTTAGGATTGTAACCATCTGAAACAACTCTGGCTCTAAGTTTTTTGCCCTCTTTGACGCACTGTACTAAAACTCCATCGCCTACCGTATCCGTAGTTTCTAAATCAGCAGCGCTACCTGTTGCATTAGCTGTTTGTAAATTTTTGGCTTTAGTAGTAGCTTTTCTACTAGATGGACTGCGTTCTTGACCTGGTAAAACTAAGCGTTTAATTGTCCCTGAAACTCGATAAAAATCACCATTGGTGGAAAGAATGACTTCATCGACTAAGTAAATTACTCCTTCTTCGCGGATACTGCGGGGAAATTGAACGTTTAAATTAGAATCGTAACCATCAGAAATTATCTTAATTCGTAATTTTCCACCGACGCGATCGCACCTTAATTGTATACTCTCTCCAGGTTCGGAAACGGCTTCTAAGCTATCTGCTGCACCTTCTGACAAGCCGCGCAATTTAAGATCGCTGCGATCGCGGCTTCTAGTTTGATAGGATTGATCGCGCATTTCTTTACGGATCGCGCTATCTAGTCCTCGATTTTCCAAACTTTGAGCGTAATATTCAAGTTGAGAAATCTCTTCAGCAATGGCAAAAAATTCTTGTAAGGCTTTTTGCTTGAGTGCATCAGCCATCTCGCGCAACTTTTGCGAAGCTTGTTGATAATCTCCTCGATCAGCTAAAGCGATCGCGTCGTCTTTGACTTTAGCAATTCTCAGTTGAGAAGTCTGCTCGATCGCTTCTAGATTTGGTTGTACTTGAGATGCTTCTTCAGGACTTCCCACCTCAATGGTAATGGGAATTCGATCATGCAGTTGTTGAATACTCTCATCGACAACGGTTTGATATTGATAGGAAAGGGACAAAATCTCGATCGTGCCTACTTTTTTCTGTGGAGGAATAGTAAGGGCTAAAGCTAGAGGTTTTTTCTCGATTTCGTAAACATCTCCCAAAAATAACTCTAAATTATTTCCCACAATTTGCGATCGATAATTGTTGAGAATCTCAGTAACTTCTAGTCCTGTTGAGGGTTCTATAGTCACTACCAAATTTTGAGCGACAACAGATACCAGACTTTCCATTTCAATTTTAAATACATCTGCCGCATCATCAGGAGATTGGATAAAATAAAAATTTCCTCTTCCTGCATTTGCCATCCCAATCAGCAGATCTTCATTAAAATAATTGCCAAAACCTAATGTTGTTGTAAAAACCCCTTGTTCGGCTTTTTCTTTGGCTGTATTGATTAAAACTCGATCGTCACTAATCCCAACATTAGCTAGTCCATCGGTTAACAATAATACCCGATTCAATCTTTCTGGAGACTGGTTGGCTTTAACCAGATCGCATCCCCTTAACCAACCCCCACTCAAATTAGTGCAGCCACCAGCACGAATTTTTCCAATCTGTTTTTTAATTTCCGAGGGATTTTGGATTGGTTGAGCTGGTAAGATTACTTCTGGAGTATCGTCGTAAATAACTACGGAAAGGATATCTTCTGGGGTGAGATACTCAACTAGTTTTTGGGCGGCGCTAATCGCATAGCGAAGAGGTTGACCTGCCATCGAACCAGATCGATCAAGTACTAAACTAAGATTGAGAGGACGACGGGAAGAAGGATCTTTACGATCCGAACCTTGAAAGCTAACAATTAGGTCTACATTAGCAGCATGATTAAGAGCGATCGGGGATTGACTTAGAGTATAGTTGACTTTCATAAGTAGTCGAACAAAATTAAATTTATTGGTGAGGATAGGCAATAGGCTTTATTACAATATCGTAATCTTGAGGATTAATACCAATGCCATGATCAGAGATCGAAATTAACCATATAACAGCTAAACAAACAAACAATTTTTTTGAATCGCTGTTTCTAGTAAGTTTTGATAATTGGCAGTGTTAATAAGGTAGGAACCAAATCTTTCCAAGTGAGGATTTTGCAATTGTGCATCAAAGAGAAGAAATCCTCGTTGTCTTAAATGTTCTACCAACTTAACCATAGCTACTTTTGAGCCTTCGGGAATATTGTAAAACATCGATTCGCCAATAAAAGCACCACCAATAACAATGCCTAAAATTCCTCCTGCTAGGCGATCGCCCAACCAAGTTTCAAAACTGTAAGCCCAACCTGCTTGATATAGTGCTAGATATACTTCCATTAATTCAGCAGAAATCCAAGTAGTATCGCGATCGGCACAGCCGCGACAAACTCCGCTAAAATCTCGATTAATGGCAACAGAAAATTTATTTTGATTGAGAGTGCGACGTAAAGATTTGGGATAGCAAAAGCGATCGTCTAAAGGGATGAGCGTGCGCTGAGTGCTAGAATACCAAGCTAACTCTCCCCCATCATCTGCCATTAAAAAATAACCTCTAGCATATCCTTCCACGATCGAGACAAGATCCCAATTCATAATTGACTACTCCCCTGGCTGAAGCGCTTTGCCCGCTCAACAATCACAATAGCACTACGCTTTATGTTAGGACATCTCAAAAGGCTAAAAGTCAGTAATAGCAGTATTTTACTGATAGTTGAGGGGCCCAAGTGTCGATCTCTTAGTGCTATTTGAACGAACAAAGATACATATTTTCTTTAGGAAATAAATAGGCATAAATTTGTGAAAATTGAAGATAAACGGCTGCATAACCAGCATATTCTCAACATATGAGATTAAAGCTCTTTGAATGGAAATATTAGGCATCTATTTTTTGATATTGAAACTCTAGAGCTTCGTTGCACAACCTCACCTACTACCTTGGCAGTTGATTATGAAATTAACTCAAGTAATAATTCCATCAACTTTAGCTTTCTTGATGACAGCAGCAATGAGTTCGATCGCAGCGATCGTTTGTATAGAAACTTAGCTAAAGACTTTCCTAGTGTGGGTATGTTAGATATAGATCGAGGTACTACTTGTTCTGGAACTCTAATTGCATCTGAGTGGGTACTGACAGCAGGACATTGCGTCTACGATCGAAAATCAGATAATAGTTATGAATACATCAATAGCGCTACATTTACTGTTGGTGGCTTGGATTACGCTGGAAAAGCAGTTGCGACTCACCCAGGATGGATAGACTCTCAAGCCAATCTTTCATCAGATTATGATATTGCTCTAATTAAATTAGATTCGTCAGTTACTGATATTAAACCAGCTACTCTTTACACTGGAAATGATGAAATAGGAGAAATTGGTACGTTTGTTGGTTTTGGTAGAACGGGAGATGGATTAACTGGCCAGGAAGAAGGCACTAGTGGAATAAAACGGGCTGGTACTAATATAATTGATTGGACTGGGGTTGATATAAATCGCTCAAGTCGAATTTTGTTAGCAGATTTTGACAATCCTCTCTTCGATCCAGCAACATCTTTAGAGTACAGCATTGCCAAAGGAGATAGCGGTGGAGGTATGTTTATTAACGGCTATTTAGCTGGTGTAAACTCTTTTGCAGTGGGATTAACAGATGGCAAGACAGACTCAAGCTATACAGATCTAATGGGTGTGACAAGAGTTTCATCTTTTGTCAGTTGGATTAACAATATGATTAATAACAATACCCAAGTTAGTGATTCTTCTGGTTTCGATTCGGATTCGACAACTAACAACGGTGACAGTGATTTGAATGCAAATACATATGCACTTTCAGACACAAAGACCAAAATACCAGAATCATCAACGCCAGTCTATATTTTAGTTATTGGTGCTATCCTTGGTTTTAGTTGGCGTAAGAAAAACACCATTTAAAGGGGTTAGGGATTAGGGATTAGGGGTTAGGGGTTAGGGACTAGGGTTAGGCTACCCAAAGATTTTGAGCAAAGCGAACTGCATAACTGCTCAATAAAATAGCAAATATACCCATAACTAGATATCCCCATCGAGGTTTATTTGATAGCAGCATGGCAAAAGCAATGCTAACTGAAACAATTCCATAAGTTAAACGATTGAGAGAAATTGTTCCACCAGAAGCTAGTAACATTGCTAGCGCCATCAATCCATAAATTGAAGTTACTGGAGTCAGGCGATCGCGCAACTTCCAAATTGCCAAACCGCCGCCGATCGTCATCACTACATTAATTAGAGGATCTCCTGCTAATAGCCATAACCAGATCGCTAACGTAGCAAAACCATTCTCAACTTGCATTGAGGTAAAACGCTTACGATTGCGCCACAGCAAGTAAGCAAGAGTACAAATAATCAAGAATTGCGGCAGATGCCAAAAAGGTTCGGGATTTGCTAGACTCCATTTAGAGCTACCAACAATAATTTGTTGCAGCATTCGCCCCCAACGCCAAGAATTAAAACCAAAGGATGCTCTCCATGCTTTTTGAGCATTAATAAATGCTAGCGGATCGTTAAAATCGAGCCAGCAGTAAATACTAAAAGCTAGTAACCCCAATCCTGTTGCTAGACTTGATAGATAAGCAACTTTACTACGCTTTTCTTGCCAACTAGCCATCAACAACGCAGGTGCAAAAATTAGGGCAGTTGGACGAGTAGCAGTAGTTAGAACGCCCCAGAAAATTAATTCTAAATATTGGCGGCGATCGAAGGCACGTAGGGCAGCAATACTTAAAAATAAAAATAAGCCTTCAGTATAAATTACTGTCCCAAATAGAGAAAGGGGACACCAGGCTAAAAATGCTGTTGTCCACCTAGCGATACTGTTGCCATGATGTTCTTGTATCCATATATATAAAACTATTAATGCACCTAAAAATGCTAAATTGTTTACCAAAACTCCAGATAGTTCAAAAGGTAAACTAAGCGACATCAAAGTGCGAATTAGTAGTGGAAAAAGTGGAAAGAAAGCAACATTATGAGCTTTGCCATCATTGATATATTCATAACCATTAAAGGTAATATTTTGATAGTGTTCGCTATCTCGATCCCAAAATACTCCCCAACCCAAATCTGGTTGAATTCCTCCTGGTGGTGCTGGTAATAAAGGCGCAATAACTAACATGGCGATCGCAATTAAAGCGCGACTAAGTAGCCACATCGAACAGGGAAAAACTAGAGGATGATTATTGAAGATAGAACCTTTGTTAATTTGGTTAAGTACAGAAAAATTTCTAATTTTTGGTTCATATTTCATAAGTTCATAATAGAATTGCCGTTTGTTACATTATTCAACTATTTTTTCAAATAAAAATACATCGTCTTTTTGAAATTTCAGTTTAAATTCTGGTTTGTTTTTAAGCTTTTGCAAGAATATTTTAGTGATTTCAGGAGAACTCATAAAACCAGGTCTGCGTAAATTTAAAAGAATGTATTTAAACTCATCCCAATTAGAATTGACCATTTTTTCTGTTGGCAACTTAACTATTTTTCGATGAGTTAGATGAGGAGAAAAATTATTAGTTGCTATCAGATTATCATCAGGAGAAATTTGAGCGATCGCAATTTTTGAAGCATCCCAAGTATCTAAAGAATTGAAATAAAGGCGATCGAAATGAAAGAAATTAGATAAGATAATAAAGGCTCCAACTGACCAAATCAGGATAGAACGATTAGTTTTAAAAAAACCTCTACCATTGGCAATTGTAGAAATAGCTGCCAGAAGCAAAAAAGGTAATATAGGTAAAGAATATTGATGAATAACATCTTTTTGCGATACGTCGCTAGAAAGAAGATTCATGGCAAAAGCAGGAATTGCACTCACTAATGGAGTTAAGTATTGAGGTGCTAATATAGATAAAAATGGAAAAAATAATCCAATCAAATAAGTGAGATTTGCAAGATTAAAAACTGCTAACAAAAATATTTGGGGATGATAAATAAGGTTATTAATGACCTCAGAAAAAGATGTACCTAAAGTTGCGTAACGATATAAATGTCTGCTTAAATCTGCATGGTTTTGTCCAAAAAAAGGAATAATTATGATAGTAGCAACTAAAAACCAAACTATCCCCAAACAAATAGCAAGATTGCCGTATAATCGTTTTTTTTCAAAGATTAACAGCCAAAAACCCATAGCTGCTATAGTTAGAGAGAAAACGGCTTTACAGCTTAAAATTAAAATAATTGCCGCGCCAAATTGCCATAAAGAACCAATTCTGACGGCTAAAATAGCCCAAATCAATGCAGGTAAGGCAAAGACATCGGGATGGAAATCGAAAAGATTAAGATTAAAAACGACTGGGTAGAGTAGATATGCTATGGCGATCGTATTGGCTTGAGACTCTTTTAAACCAGCATTGAGAGCAAGATATTTTGTAGGGATAGCACCGATCGCTAGGGCAATTGCTTGAATGGCGAACAGCCAATAAACGCTAGGATAAATTTTATAAAAAAAAGCTAAGACGTAGAAAATAAAAGCAGCATGATCGCCAAGGATATGAAAATCTAAGATGGAAGAAAAAGAAGATTGTCCTTGACTGATTAGATATAAAACTTGATCGAAGATTCCTAAATCATAACCAGTAGAGCGAAACATGATGTGGCGCAAACTACTACAGGAAAAGAAAATGATGATAGTTATGATGATTGGTAAGCTTAATGGGTATGAATGAAAAGCTTTGATTTTCATATTCGATCGACTTAGGAAAATTGAATAAAAAACGTCTACAGTAATCTTATTTAGATAATTTCTCAAATAAAAATACGCCATCTTGTTGAAATTTCAGTTCAAATTCGGGAAATTGTTGCATTTTTGCCAAAATTTCTTCACTTTTAGCCAAATTATCGAAACCAGGATGACGGCGATTTAGTAAAACAAAATCAGCCGCTTTTAAGTCGGAAACTTTGGTGTTATTAGCAACAAGATTGACTGCTTCACGATGAGTTAAATGGGGTGCAATTAAATTGGTTGTCATGACATGATTTTTATTATTAATTTGTGCAATACCTATCCTCGTCGCTTGCCAAGTATCCAAGGTATGAAAATAGACAGACTCAAAATAGAAGAATTGCGATAGGGTGGCGAAAGACCATAAAGACCATAAAATAACTTCTCTATTAGTTTTTAGCAACCCTTTATTATTTGCCAGAGTTGCAATAACGACTAAAATTAGAAAAGGTAAGATGGGCAAAGAATACTGATTAGTTAAGGCTTTTTGAGGGTTATAATCAGTTAGTAAATTGAGAAACAAGATCGGTATTGCCCCAATTAGAGGGCTTAAATGTTGCCAAGAAAATCCCCAGATTACAGGAAGAACTAAAAAAAATAAGTATTTCAAGTTAGCTAAGGTAAGAAGATGCCATAAGACTATTTGGGGTTGCCAGAAAAGATTGTGAATAATTTCTGCTACTGAGTTTCCTAAAAATTGATAACGTCCTACTCCTGCTACTTCAGCACCACTAAACATGGGAATAACTACTTTAGTGGCAATTAAAAACCAAGCAATACTGATAATGAGTGTAAAACTTCCACACCATTTCTTTTTTTCAAAAAATATTAGCCACAAACCCATTGCACTAGTTGTTAAAGCTAAAACGGCTTTACAGCTTAAAATTAAAATAATATATAAGCAAAATAGCCAAAAATTTCCTAATCTTGCGGCTAAAACTGCCCAAAGAATTGCTGGTAAAGCAATTACTTCTGGATGAAAATCGAAGAGATTGACATTAAAAACGATCGGATTGAGTAAATAAACTAAAGCGATCGCATAAGCTTGAGATTCTTTTAAACCAGCATGAAGGGCAAGTTTTTGAGTAGGTATAGCACCGATCCCCAAACAAATTGCCTGAATGGCAAATAACCAATGAACACTAGGAGTAATTTTATATAACTGAGCGATTAAGTAAAGAATTACTGCTGCATGATCTCCGAGAATATGAAGTCCTCTAAAAACGACAAAAGGAACTTTGTTTTTAGCAATTAAGTAAATCCCATTATCAAAAATTCCTAAATCGTAGCCGTTTGATTGGTATAAAAAATGACGTAAACTGCTACAGAAAAATAGAATCAAAATACTGATAATAACTACCTTATTTAAAGGAAATTGACTGGATTTTTGAATCTCGATCGCTTCAAATTTGCGATCTATAGATTTTTGTTTCATCATGAATCAATATACTCAAAGAAGCTTAGAGGATAATAAAGCTTATTTTCTCCTAGCAAATTCTAAATCATTTGTCTTGACTTTTTTGGTCATTTTTGTTTTTTTTATCATCAAGCAATAAATGAAGAATAGCATCAAAAAGTTTCTGATATTCAACAACAAGATTGGCGATGAATCTCGATCGATCAATTCGTCATACAGAAATGGATATAAAGCAGTTGTCAGCAGAGAAATTGCCAAAAACATTTTTCTTTCTCGTCGATCGAGCAAAATTACAAATGGCATTAACCAAACAAGATACTGTGGAGAAAAAACCTTGTTACAAACAATGAAAACTGCTAATGCAGCCACAGTATAAATCAACAAACTTTGTTCAGATATTTTCTGCTCGGCAAGATATTCTTGACGAAAAGAATAAAAACAACTGGTAAATACCAGGCAAAATAAAGACAAAAAAAACAGCGTTAAAGCTGAGGAATTAAGTAGAGAATCAGCCCAGGGTGAAATCAAATGAAAAGCACCATAATTTAACTCAATATCTAAATTTGTTAACCCCATTTTAGATGCCAGTAAAATCAATCCAGCAGCTAAAGTTTCTAATTGTATACCTCTCAATTCGTGATATTCTAGAAAAGAAAAGAATTCACCATAACTCACTACTCCAAAAGGAACAATAATTAGACAAATAGTCACAATAGTAAAGCCAGAAAAATAAGTTAATTCTCGATATTGACGCTTAATTAAATAATAAATACTGAAAATGGGCATCAAGACTACTGGATAAAGCTTAGTTGCAATACCAAGCGCCATAAAAATACCTGCTATAGTTGGGCGTTCTCTGGTAACAAAAAAAAAGACAAGGAAAGTTAATAGTGCAGGAAACAAGTCGTAACGCCAGAGTAAAACTGGTACAAGAATCCAACAGAGAAGAATGTAATATTTAAGCAGAGATTGATATTTGGTCAAAGAGCTATCTGTGTTTTTCTTCTCCTTATCTGTCCAATACCAACTAGGAATCATCTGACGAATAAACGACCATCCCAAAAAACACAATAAAATATTAGTAATGGGAAATAAAACTCGATATACATGAAACCCAGCAGGATTAATCAGTTGTGGTAGCAACATTGGAATCATTGCTAGGGGAGGATATTCAAGAGAAAAATCTCGATAAGGAATCAGCCCCCGTAATAAATGAAAAGAAGTGGCATAATAAAGTTTAATATCACTACTTTTTGCTGCTTGTTCGTCGCTAGCAATAATCGCGATCGCAACCAACCCCACCCACAAAAACTTTTCAACGTAGCCAAGAATCTGACGCTTTGACATTATATTCTTATTGTTCTCCCAAATAAGCTTCTAGCACCTGGTCATTTTTTTGAATATCTTCTGGTGTACCGTCGGCGAGATTGCTACCTTCAGCTAAAACCCAAACGTGATCGCACAAAGACATAATTACGTCCATATTGTGTTCGATAATCAGAAAAGATATTCCCTGTTGATTCCAATTGACGATATGCTGGCAAATTTGTTCGATTAAAGTTGGATTTACTCCCGCCGCAGGTTCATCCAGTAAAATTAATTTGGGATTAGTCATCAGAGTTCTTGCCATCTCTAGCAGCTTTCTTTGTCCACCAGATAAAGCACCTGCATAATCTTGTGCTTTGTCGATTAGTCCTACTGCTTCGAGAATGGAAAAGGCTTTTTCCCTATTTTCTCGTTCTTCTTGTCTCATTTGTTGTTGAGCAAACCAAACTTTGAAAAAATTTTCTCCAGTTTGTTGTTGTACTGCTAGCATCATATTCTCTAGCACCGATAAACGGGAAAGAACTCTAGCTACTTGAAAAGTACGAATACAACCCAATTGAGCGATCTGATAAGGTTTGAGATGATGAATTGGTTGAGAATCAAAATACACCTCACCGCGATCGGGATTGATAAAATTAGACAACAAATTAAATAAAGTAGTCTTACCAGCACCATTAGGTCCAATTAAACCAGTAATACTACCTTCCCTGACACTAATTTGCGCGTCATTAACCGCCTTAATACCACCAAAGCTTTTAGAAAGTCCCTTCGCAGTTAGTAGATCTAATGTATTATCCATAGTCCATAAGTTTATTGTCCATTTTAGATTAAGCCTGTAGTAAATTCTTGAGGATTTAAAACATATGTGTAAACCCTTAAAGGTTTACTACCTACTGGCTTTTCTCTTAAAAAGTTAAGCTCGTAGTAAATCCTTTAGGATTTACAAAATATGTACGAATATCGCAGGCTAACCCCCGAACAACGTTCGGAATTGGTCAAACAAAGATTAGCACGAGGTTTTCTTCCTCACTCTCCTCCCCATCCCATACGTTTGCAAACTTTCTATCTTTTGACAGCAGCTTGCTACGAACATAAAAATCATTTGTCAAATCAAGCTCGTCGTCAACAGCTACTCGATCTTATCTTTGAAAAATTTATTAATGACGGATTAGAAATTCCAGCTTGGGTTATTTTGCCCAATCATTATCATATTCTGGTTTATGTAACCAATTTCGATCGCTTGGGTAAACTGTTTAATTCCATTCATGGGTTTACATCTCGTCAATGGAATTTAGAAGATAAGGTTACTGGGCGTAAGATTTGGTATCTTTATAGCGATCGCGCTATTCGATCGAAACGACACTACTATACGACGCTAAATTATATCCATTA
Organism: uncultured bacterium; assembly: GCA_964548905.1. GTDB lineage: Bacteria > Cyanobacteriota > Cyanobacteriia > Cyanobacteriales > Xenococcaceae > CAZJTL01. The sequence continues at coordinate 11,661 of CAZJTL010000007.1, forward strand.
CAACCCCGTCAAACATAAACAAGTCGAATCTCCTTACTATTGGATAGAAAGTAGTGTTCATTGGTATCTGGAAAATCATGGTAGAGAATGGCTGCGGGATTTGTGGGTAAAATATCCAGTTTTGGATTATGGCAAAGAATGGGACTAAAGGTAAACCCTTAAGGGTTTACTACAGACATAAAATCAAGTTCGTAGTCAACCCTTTAGAGTTAAAGATTGATAGAGAGATAAAATCAAGTTCGTAGTCAACCCTTTAGGGTTAAAGATTGATAGAGAGATAAAATCAAGTTCGTAGTCAACCCTTTAGAGTTAAAGATTGATAGACACATAAAATCAAGTTCGTAGTCAACCCTTTAGGGTTAAAGATTGGTAGAGACATAAAATCAAGTTCGTAGTCAACCCTTTAGGGTTAAAACTATTTTCCAAGAGTAAGTTCTTCTTTCTTGCCTAAAATTCCTTGAGGTCGCCACATCATTAGTAAGATTAAGATTAGACCGATCAACATACCTCTAGAAGATTCAAGCACTCTGGAATCGATCGCCGCTAGAAAAGGAATTTGATTCTTAAAACGAGTGATTGCTTCGTAAGCAGTAACTAAAACTGAGCCTAAAATCGTACCTGCATTATTACCAGTACCGCCTAACATCACGATCGTCCAAGCATTAAAAGTGACGATCGGCTCAAAATTAGTAGGATAGACTGTAGTTAACTGCCAAGCATAGAAAGCGCCAGCAATACCAGCGATCGCGCCCCCTAGCATAAAAGCTTGTAGTTTATACCAAAATACATTTTTACCCAATGCCCTTGGAATTTCTTCGTCTTCTCTAATTGCTTTTAAGATTCTTCCCCAAGGTGAATGAACTAGTAATTCTAGAGCAAAATAGATGATTTCCAGTACTAATAGGACTAGCAACATCAAACCCGCTTTGTAATTGTAGTTAATTAAAGCAGCTACACCGTTGAGATAAACAATTAAGATTAAAACAAAGGCAATTATGCCCCAAACAATTGCACTAGTTTTCGATCGCGGCTGATAACTCCTATTTTGAATCTGTTTAGCTTCTCTTAGCTGTCCGTTAATCTTGCGCCATAACTCCCAAACTGCAACGATCGCGATTAAAGTAAGTACCATCACCATAATTGTTTGAGTGACAGGATTAATCGGTAATTTCTCCAAAGGGATGGGAAAACGCGAGACACCAAAAGCACCCCTGGTAATTTGTTCTTCATTGAGGGCGATTAATCTTAGTAACTCGGAAACACCGATCGTAACAATTGCTAGATAATCTTCCCGCAGACGTAGAGTAGAAGTCCCAATTAACAGCCCCAAACCAGCCGCAATTATCGCACCAGCGATCGCAGCAAGAAAAATAGGTACACCTTGGGAACTCAATAATACAGTCGTATAAGCCCCGATCGTCATGAAAGCAACATGACCAAAATTAATTAAACCAGTAAAACCCCACTGTAAATTTAAACCCAGGGCAAAAATACTAAACAGTCCCGTAGAAATAGTTATAAAGACAAGAAAACCAGTCATATCGCATCCTATTAAATAGTCATGTTATCGGTGGGAACAGGGAGTAGGGATTAGGGATTAGGGGTTAGTAAGGGTGTGGGGTGTAGGGGGTAGGGGAGAAACCAATTAGCCATTAGCGATTAGCTATTAGCTATACCCAATGAGCAATGAACAATGAACAAACAACAAATAACCATGAACTTTTTCACAGTAAGTATAGCGAAGCTAATTAAAAAACCGCCCTCTCCAGTCAGTAAAAGTTAACTGAAAATTAGAGAGAAAGCGGTTATTAATTTAAGAATGTTATTAAGTGAAAGTATTATTAGGCGCTTAAGCAGCTAAAACGAAGTCTACATCGTTAGCACCACCAGTTTCGCCTTTACCTGCTGTTAATTTTTCCCCATTTACTGCTACTGCAAAAGGAGTGCTACCTAAATTGACATTATAATCAGTAGCATTGCCAGTGTAGCCCACGCTAGCAACCATCTTGCGACCTTCGGGAGTATATTGGAAAGCTAGCAATTGATTTTTTTGTTGTTTATTATCAAAAGCCCAAATTACCATATACTGTTGTCCCTGGTAATCGAAGATTTTGGGAGGACGATTGGGGGTATAACGACCTGCTTCGCCAAAGCTATTATCGAGGAAGCCTTGAACTGAATTTGCTTCTACGGTAGCATAGGCAACTTCTTCTGGAGATGTTGCTTCAGCATCGCCTTCAGCTTCAGATTTAACATCTTCTTCTCCACGATTTTGAAAATAGTCTACTGCTTTTTTAGCACCGATCGCGCCAACAGCAGTCAAACCGGCACCTATTAGTACATTGCGAAGTAAGTTACTCATGCTTTCTCCTTATTTCTAAGTTGTGGTTGATGTGAGTTGAATATAATATCGATAATCAATCGCATTGCTGGTCAAATATTAATCTTGTTTTTTTGACTTTTTCACAACAATCTCAGCTCACATGTTTGAGTGCTTGGATTCGGATCAATAGTATCATCACCTACATAATCAGAAAACTTGAGAAAATCTGAAGGATTTCAGCATAAATACGCTAGCGTAGCCAAATTCACAGATTGGTTATTTGTTATTTGCTAATTGCTAATTGCTAATTGCTAATTGCTAATTGTTCATGGTTCATTCAAAGAAGGCAGAAGGCAGAAGGCTTCTTTAAGTATTAAGTCATAAGTCATAAGTTTTCTACTTGCTACTTGCTACTTATTACTCATTAGACCTCTTGCAAAAATAAAAAAATAATCATTTTTAATAGTCAAAATGTAAATTTCTATCCCTTTTGCATGAGTGCCTCTTGCCTCTTGCCTGACTTCTGCAAGAAGTCTATTACTCATTACTCATTACTTTCCCCTAACCCCTAACCCCTACTCCCTAACCTTGGCATAACCATTGACAGATCCTAGTTCTGGTTCGCGATCGAGTTGGGATGACTTAGACTTACTACCAGAAAAATCTCTGAGTAAACCCATAATCGCAGGAACTACAGTAGGAGTGAGAATAGTAGAGAAGGCTAGACCACCTGTTAAGACAATTCCCAATCCTTGATAGAGTTCAGAACCTTGTCCTGGTAATACTGCTAGGGGTAACATGCCGAGAACACTAGTACCAGCAGACATAAAAATAGCACGCAGGCGATCGCGGGTTGCTTCATAGAGGGACTTATCATAATCCCAGCCTTCAGTTTGCAGTTGCAGGGCGCGATCGACCAACAGAATTGCATTGTTAACTACAATTCCCGTCAGGATAATAAATCCAAGGGCGGTAATCATATCTAGAGGTACGATTAAACCAGGAATGCGATTGGCGATTACCAAACATAATAATGCGCCACTCATGCCCATAGGAATAGTCGCCATGATGATCAGAGGGTAGAGAAATGAGCGATATAGGGCAATGAGTAAAAGATAGGTAATCAGAATCGATAGCGCAAAAGCAGCTATTAACTGAGATAGAGTTTCTGAAAGGCGATCGGCAGAACCAGCCATTCTGACAGTGTATCCTGTCGGTAAATTATTTCTTAGAGGTGCTAAAACTTCTGTTTCTGTTCGTTCGATTAGAGAACCTAAAGGCGCATCGGCAGCTAAGGAAGAAGTTAGAGTAACCGATCGCTCTAAATTGACGTGATTGATGACATCAGCCCCAGTAGTCTCTCTGACTTCGGCAACATCCTTTAATTGCACTCTTCCTCGACTGGTATATAAAGGTAATTGGCGTAGTTGTTCGGGAGTTTGCACGAAAGTATTTTGCAGCTCTACAGAAACATCTAATTCTTCTTTGCCATCAATATAGTCAGAAGCAAAGCGTCCACCTAAAGCTGCTTCTACCATTGCCCCAACTTCTGCTTCGTCGATTCCTACTTCTGCTAAACGTTCCCGATTGGGAATTATTTGCAGTTCTCCAGCACCAAATACGAAGTTAGAACGGACGTTTTGTACTCCCGCTAAACCTCGTAATTGACCGCTAATTTGTCGATCGAGCTTGCTTAATTCTTCTAAATCTGTACCGACAATATCGATTTCAAACTCCTTACCTGGATCTTGGAAGATGGATAGGCGAGTGGGAACCATAAAGCGATAACCAGGAAAATTATTACTTTGCGCTCGCATTCGGTTCACCATATCTGCAAGTCCGTTAGTGGTGGCAAATTCTGGCTTGAGAATCGTAGCAATACCTCTTCTACCAGGACGTTCCACATACATAACGCGATCGACTTCTGGTTGTTGACGTAGGAATTCTCTGGGCGCGGCTGAAAGTTTAATCGCTTCGGGAATACTAGTTCCTGGCAAGGGTTCTGCTGACCAAAAAACTAGATTGCGGTTTCCTTCTGGTAAGTAGTCAGCAGGAGGTAAGAGGAAAAGACAAGATATTAACAGAGTAACGGGAATTGCTAATATTAATAATCGCCGTGCGATCCGACCTCTTCCCAACGACCAGATTACAATAGTAGCGAGAAAATCTTCTAATTTACCCTGAAACAGACGAAAAACCGCCGAAGTTTTGGCGATCGCCCCCTCGAACCAATTACCACCACGAACTTCATTTCCTGCCAACATTTGCAAAGCTTCCGACTGTTTGAGAAACAAACCAGACAGCATCGGTACTAGAGTCAGCGCGGCAAACAGCGAAAATAAAGAAGAGGCAGACAGAGCGATCGCCATATCAGCAAATAATTGTCCTGCTTCTCCTCTAACTACAATCAGGGGTAGAAAAACAACTACATTAGTCAGGGTTGAGCCTAGCATTGCTCCCCAAACTTCTTTAGTACCATCGATCGCCGCTTTAATCGGTCGCTTACCTCGTTGCAGGTGAGTGAAAACATTTTCAATCACCACGATCGCATTATCAACTACCATCCCCACCGCAAACGCCAAACCTGCCAAGCTGATAATATTTAACGTCCGTCCCAGTAAGGACATGACAATGAAAACAGAGATTAAGGTGGTAGGAATAGTTAGGGCAATAACTGCCACAGTTCGCATCGAACCGAGAAAGAGAATTAAGACGATCGTTGCCAGCAGCGCACCAGTAACCAAGTTACCTTCTACAAAGGCGATCGCTTGTGTAATATATTCGCTTTCGTCGTAATTGTAAACAAAGCGAATGCCTTCTCCTTGGCGATCGAACTGTTGTTCAAATTCTGAGATAACTTCTCTAACTCCTTTGGAAACATCGGGGACATTTGCCCCAACTCTACGCACAATCCCGATCGCGACAGTAGGAGTACCATTGTAAACCAAGGCGCTTTCTTCAGGTTTGCGACCCATTTCCACCTTAGCTACATCCCTAAGATAAACTGTTCCTGTAGCATCACGCCGCAAGACGAACCCTTCTATTTGTTCTAACCTTTGCGATCGACTGACAGTCCGCACTCGATATTCTCTTCTTCCTACTACTAAAGGACCGCCTCGAATGTCCTGATTATTATCTTGTAGAACTCGAACCACATCGCTAATACTTAAATTGCGATCGGCAAGCGCTTGAGGATCGACTCTGACTTCTACTTCTCTCTCTCTTCCTCCAGGAATCAGGAATTGTCCCACTCCCTCAACGCGACGCAATCTAGGCACGATCGTATCTTCGACCAAATCGCGGTAGCGATCGGGATTACTTTGAGATCCTTCTTTGGGAACGAGAACGATCCACATCATCGGCGAACTATTACCGCCAACTAACTCAACATCAGATTCACTCGTTTCTTCGGGTAATTCTTCTACTTGTTGTAATTTATTGAGGACATCAACCAAACGCTGGTTAACATCGCTGTCCCAACTAAATTCTAAAGTTATATTACTAAGACCAGGGCGAGAATTACTGTCAATCTTTTGTACACCCAAAACCTCCTCCATCCGTTCCTCGATTGGACGAGTAACCAAATCCTCTACTTCCGTCGGTGAAGCACCAGGATAGGGAGTAGTAATCGTAATTTCGGGGCGATCGCCCCCAGGTTGCAATTCTAAAGGCAAATTTAAAAGTGAAAATATACCAAGTATTGCCAGCAAACAGAAGACAACAAAAGTTCCATGCCGCCAGCGAACGGCAGTTTCAATAAAGTTCATAATAGTTTTTGGTTATTTGTTATTTGTTATTTGTTGTTAGTTGTTCATGGTTCATGGTTCATGGTTCATTGCGAAGGCAGAAGGCAGGAGGAAACAGCCAAGTAGGAAGTAAGAAGTAGGAAGTAGGAAGTAGGAACCTTCATAGCGGCTGTTAACTCATTACTCATTACTCATTACTTCCCCTAAACCCTAAACCCTAAACCCTAAACCCTAAACCCTAGCCCCTACCCCCTACTGAATCACCTTAACTGCCGTACCTTCGCTCAAGCCATCGCCGCCTTTTAAGACGATCGCTTGTCCAGATCGCAGTTTTGGATTGTAAATAGCAAGGTGATCGCCCATGTCAGCCACTAGATCTACTTCAATCTCTCTAGCTTTGTTCTCGGCTACAGTATAAACAAACCAACGGTCTTGTCTTCTCGTCACTGCATCACGGGAAATAACAAAACTAGGGCGATCGCTGCTCAATTCTAGATTTCCTGTCACTGCCATCCCCGATAATAAATTGGGAGGCGGATTATCCAAACTCACCCTAACTCTTTGTCTTCTCGATGCTGTATCTGCTGCTGGTACTACCCCTGTAATAGTTGCGCGTCCTTGCCATTGGGGTAATGCACGAGCGTTTAATACTACAGGTAATCCTGGCTTAATAGCGCTAGTCAGTTCTTCTGGAACTTCTAAAAAGACATCCAAATTATCGCTAGCAACCATAGTAGCAATCTCATCAGCGCTTTCTACATAGTCGCCTGGACTGACACGTCTTTGTTGTAGTACACCATCAGCGATCGCTTTAATTTGAGTACGTTGTAAATTGATTTCGGCTCGATTTACGGCTGCTTGGGCGGCTTCTACGTTTGCCTGTTGTGCTGCAATTTCTTCGCGAATCGGACCAGCGATCGCCTCTGCTAAAGCTGCTTCGGCTTCTAATCTCGCCCCTCTAGCATCATCTAAAGCAGAGCGTGCTTCAATTAAATTTCGCTGCGATCGCGCCCCTTGTGAGACTAGATCGGAAGTTCTATTTAAATCGTCCTCTGCTTCTTGTTCTCTTGCTTGTGCTGAGCTTAGAGAAGCCCGTCTCTGGGCGATAATTTCAGGACGAGTACCTACTTCTAAACGCGCTAAATTGCTTCTCTCTTGTGCCAAACGCGCTTTAGCTTCGGAAAGTGCTACTTTCCCGTCGGCATTATCTAAAATCGCGATCGTCATTCCTTTGGTAATGCGATCGCCTGGTTGTACTAAAATTTCTTCTACTAATCCATCGATCCGAGAACGAATTGTCGCTTGTTGTCTGGATTCTACTTGACCGAGAAGTTGTACTTTTCTGGTTGCACTTCCAGTTGCGAGGGTAGTAGTTGAGATGGCGCGAGGGGGAGGAGTTTTTTGCTGTGCTGCCGCAGTTTGGGGCTTAGCCCCATTATGATTAAGTGCGTGCCATAATGTTCCACTGATCGCACTCGTCAAAATTAAGATGAGAATCCAGCGCCAGGGATGTTGATGACGAGGTGGCTTTGGTTGGGTTCGATCGGATTCTGGTGTTTGCTTAGTCGCTTCAGCATCAAGAATTTCCATGCCTGCAATTCTCTTGTATGTTTGATTGACTTAGCCTACTTGCGCGATCGCACCTATAAAGAAAGAAGAAGTCGCCGAGGGCAAGTTTCGGCGATACTTAACTTTTAGTGTTGTGCTAGAATCTGTTTTCTGAGAGTGAAAATTTGATTCTTAAAGCGTGCAAGAGGTTTATGACAATCTATCTTAGGAAATCTAAATAAATTGTTAATAAAAGTTTTATAAAAAAAAATTTATTGAAAGCCCAGCTACTTAATATCGATCGCTTTTCCGCCTTCCTGCATGGAAAGAGTCAGACAATTGAGAATCTGTACTAATTCCCTACCCAACCAAGCGGAAGCAATTACAGATTTGTTAGCAGAAATAATATCGTTGAGGAAGCGATCGCAAACTTGGGCGAGAGGTTCGCCCCCTTCAAGTTCGATAGCTTCTTGCCATTGTCCGTTAGGCATAAATTTTTCTCCCTCTCTTTCTAAATAACCATGTTGAATTGTCAGAGGAGAATCGACAGACATTTCATCAAAAATTAAACTACCTCGATCGCCAACTAATACTAATCTTCTTTGTTTGTCAGGATTGAGCCAACAAAAGTGTAAATGCGCTTGCAAACCTTGTGGATAAGTTAAAGTCGCCCAAACTAAATCGGCTAACTGGCGATCGCCTTGCAACCAAGTATTTCCTTTTGCTTGTACTTGAGTAGGTACTTGTCCTAACCAATAGTTAAAAATAGCAATGTCATGAATAGCTAAATCCCAGAGTGCATCTACATCTTGCCTAACTGGTGCTAAATGAGTCCTAGTTGCATAACCGTAGCGCAATTCACCTAATGTACCCGATCGCCCGATTGCTTGTCCTTTCACAACTGCGGGGTGAAATAAATAGGTATGATCGACAAATAATTGTAAGTGTTTTTGTTCGGCGAGGCGTGCTAATTCTAGACATTCTTGCGGATCGAGAGTTAAGGGTTTTTCCGCCAGAACGTGATAGCCGCGATCGAGAGCATCTTTAATTAGGGAATAGTGAGTCGTCGCAGGAGTAACAACTACTACAGCATCAATCTTCGAGCGATCGCAAATCGACTCCCAATCGGTAGAAAAGATGGTTTTACTTGCATCTATAGCAAATTGTTCTCGACAATAAGCCAATCTTTCTGGATGGGGATCGACTATTGCTACTAGTTCCGCGAGAGGATGTTGGCAAAAATTGCGAACGTAATGTATTCCCCATCTTCCCACACCTAGAATAGCAATTCTTATTTTCATTAAAAAAGTTCTCAGCGATCGAGCTTCAGGTAATAGTTATCGGCGATCGTTGAGTTCATGTCAATCCCAATCGTCAGGAGAAGTAGCAGGCTCAAAAGGATAGCTTACCGTTTTCAGTAAGAGCAGTTTCGATACGATGTGCATTCATTGCTTGAATCGATATTAAGTAGCTTAATTTTATTGTACTCAATTAATTGTAGGGACGATAATCCCTATCTATGAAACGTCCCTACATAATTTTATTTCTCTCACACCTTTACCTTAATAAAGCACAAAAGCCAACTCTTAAAATCCCAATTTTGAGCCTCCAATAATCAACAAACTTAGTTGTCAAATATTATTTTTGAAAAAGGAGATTGCTTATTTTCTATTAAACTGGGAAAATCGCGAATAATGGTAGTACAAGATTGAATAAAAGATTCAATCCACAATTGTAAATACTGCAATTGACTGTTGCTTAAACGATATGCTGAATTACCTTCAAAAATTATTTGACCAGAAAGATCTATGGTAAATTTTTCCAACCATCTAAAGCTAGGTCGAGAATTTTCCAGATATCGAATTGTTACTGTATGTCCTAAATAGCGATTGCTACACTGACAAATATAATTAAAAACACCCAATAATTCAGAGATTTCTATATCTATTTCAGTTGGTGTTTTATTACTTTTGAACATGCCAGCAGTTTGAGGATTGAAATTGATATCAAATTGAGTACGCTCGTCGTAGTATGCCCCGCTTAAGTATGCTTCTTTAATTTTGGCACCCTTCAAACAAGCTTCTTGAAGATTACAGCCTTCTAAATTCGCATATTTAAGATTGGCGTTAGAGAAATTTATACCAGCCAAATTTAACCCTTGTAAATTAGCACCTTCAAGATTGATTTTTTCAAAATCTCTCTCTCCTGAGAGATACTTTTTTCTTAATTCAGACACGTTTATTTTCAGCATGATTACTTAATCCATACTTAAAGTTTTCTTGAAATTATGAGCTATTAATTAAAGCTTAGTATATACTTTGTAAAGTTAACCATGTAGTTATTACATAATTGTGCAATAAAAAACAATCCGAAAAATTATATATTTTCAAACTAAAAGTTATTACTGCACTAGAAAACCATTAAATAAATACACTAAAATTGATTAAATATTGGCAAATTTTAGTTAGAATTATTTAGATCAAATATTACAATCAACCCTCAGTAATTTACACAAAATGTAGTGTTTTTAATTAAAATCAGCAAATGAAATTAAAATCTATGTAAATTCTTACTTAAACTATCGACTAATCTTATTGCAAAAACCAATCTTCATCTAAAACTTGTTCGACTGAGTAGGGAGAGCGATCGGGAAATATATTGACAGGAAGATTAGTTTCTAAAGAAGCATCTTTGCAAGCTTTTTGATAAGTAAGATCGAAATTTGAACTTAAATAGTTTTTTAAACTAGGACTGTATTCTAACTGTTCCAATATTCGGCGACGATGTTCGATAATAGTGTATTTCCAACTATTAGTTCTTTTCTCTGGTTGAAATTGCCATTTAAGTAAATGCATCAATAAAATTCGTAAATTACTGGTTAGTCTCTGTTTCTGAGATTTCCCCATGTCATCTATTTCTTCCCACAAATTATCCCAATCCATCTCATTCCATCTTTTCTCCTGGATTTTTTTCAGTACATCTTCTATCCATAAATAATAATCTTGTTCGTACAAGTTATTTGACATATAGCAATCCTCATAACTGTAGTCATAATCTTTGGCTAGATTTTAACTTATCGGCGCGATCGCTCGTTATTATAGTGAAGAGTTCGATCGCAGTATCTAGATCGACTTTCTTATCTTGCTGCTTGCTAACCAAAATGCAATCGCAATAAGTTTAAATACTCTTCATGTTTAAACTTTAATGAGGAAGATTATTTATATCCTGAAAGTTATTTCGTTCCTATTGATTTACCCAAAGCAGCAGAAACAGTTTTTTCTCTTCACTGAATTTACAAACAATCGATCTGTGGCTAAATTGTAATTTAGCAATGCGATCGCCTGCTATTAAACTATCCTAAGATGTCATTAGGTAAAGTTGGCAATTTAGTCACTCAAGCCTAAAAGAATTTAGCCTTTGACGCAAAATAAACTCAGCGATCGCCAAATCTACAGGAGTAGTTACTTTCAAATTCGTCTCCTCGCCTTCAACAATTTTGACTCTTAAATTGCACTTCTCAAATAAAGCCGCATCGTCCGTTACTTCCCAACCTAGCTGTTTTCCTTTTTCGTGACAGTCTTTGAGTAAATCTACTTGAAACCCTTGAGGGGTTTGTGCTGCCCATAAATTGCTGCGATCGGGCGTATCAGTAATATATTTCTGTTCGTCTACTATTTTAATCGTGTCTTTGACAGGAATAGCAGCAATAAATCCCTGACAAGTTTGCAGTGCTTCAACACAGCGATCGAATAAATCTGGAGTTGCCAAACATCTCGCACCGTCGTGAATTAAAACTTGTTGGGCGGCTGCTGGTAAAGCTTGCAATCCATTATAAACAGACTGCTGACGAGTTTCGCCACCTTGAATAAATTCAACTGGTTTAGTTAGATTAAGACTAGCAACAATCTCTTTAAAGTCGCCAAAATCGTCAGGTTGCCCGATAATACCAATCCACGTAATTCGAGATGCAGATTCAGCAGCGAGTAAAGTCCAAGCTAATAAAGGTCGAGCTAATAAATTCAAGAGTAGCTTATTGCGATCACTACCCATTCTCCGCCCCATACCTGCGGCTGGAATTAATAAATACATTCTGATTTGTTTGCGAAAGAACCTAAATGCTTTAATTTATCTTATTTTGAACGTCTTAGAAAAGCACCCTTTGTTAAAATTGACCAAGTAAAGTTAGTGTCTTGAGATGAGAATACTTTGCCTTGTCCCAGGTGGAATTAGCGATCAAATTCTGTTCTTTCCCACCCTTAGAGATTTAAAGCAGCAATATGCCAATGCTGCGATCGACGTTGTAGTTGAACCAAAAGCTAAAACTGCCTATCGTGTTTGTCAAGATGTTAGCGATATCATCGTCTTTGATTATAAAGACCGCAATAGTTTAGCGGATTATCTCAATTTCCTCGGCATAATTCGCGATCGCGAGTATGATGCTGCTATTTGTCTTAGTAACCGTTGGACGCTTGGACTCTTGTTGTGGCTAAATGGCATTCCTGTTCGCATTGGCGAGCAAACAAGTTTTGCCTGGGTTCTTTCCCATCCCATACAACTCAAACAAGAACAATATATTGCCTATAAGTACCACGATCTACTTCAAGGTTTAGGTATTCGTACTCCCTGCCCCGAATTAAAAATTACCGTTCCCAAACCAGATATTGATTGGGCTCAAGCACAACAACAAATACTGGAAATTAACGATTCGGGCTATGTTCTCCTGAGTGATGAAGGTGGCGATGATGGCTATCCTGTTGTCGGGTGGCAAAAGGCGATCGCCGACTTGCAACAAAAACAACCCTCGGTATCTGTAGTCTTGCTGCAATCTACAGAAAATAATACCTGGGTAAAAACCATGATGCAAACTTGTCAAAATCTAAAAGTCGTCAAACCGTCAGATGTTGGCAAACAAGCAGCTATAATCGCAGGAGCTAATTTATTCTTATGTAACGATCGTGATTCATTGCAATTATCTGTAGCGGTTGGTACTTATACCATCGCTTTGCTCGATCGAGTGGAAGCGAAAAACTTGCTACCACCTGACAATGCACGTTATATTGGCATTTGCTCGTCCTCTGGTAAGATAGCCGATATCAAACCAGAAACCGTACTAGAACAAATTTGGCGTGGCTAAACCAGCAGTTTTTCTTGATAGTGATGGCGTACTCAATGCTAAAGTAGAACAGATCGATCGGATTGATAATTTAAATCTGATCTCTGGTGTTGCTTCTGCCGTACGCCAACTCAATGATTTAGAACTTTTTTGTTGTCTCATTAATAGTCGAGCAGGACTAGCAACAAATGCTTATACCAAGACTGATGTAGATTCTTTTTACAAGCGTTTGCTCGATTTATTAAAAGCCCAAGCAGGCGCGAAATTAGATGCTGTTTATTACTGCCCCTTCCTCAGTCCAACAGAAGGAGGGGTCAATCTAGATTTTACTGCCTGGAGTACTTGGTCTAAGCCCAATACTGGCATGTTAGTTGCGGCTGCTTGGGAATACGATCTCGATTTAAAACAAAGTTTTACGATCGGCGATAAGCCGATCGATATTGAACTTGCTCATAACGTTGGTGCTAAAGGCATCTTAATCAAAGCTAGCACTAGTAATCGCAAGCAAATCGCTAAAGGTAACGATCGTCTCTATCCCTATCCCGATTTCGTTGCTACAGATTTAGCTGAAGCAGTTAAATGGATTAGTCGATCGATTCAGTAAAGGGATTAGGGACTAGGGATTAGGGGCTAGGGGTTAGGGAGCAGGGGAGCAGGGGAGAGGGGGAGAAGTAATGAGTAATGAGTAATGAGTAAAAAACTTATGACTTATGACTTATGACTTAATACTTAAAGAAGCCTGCTCCCTGCTCCCTGCTCCCTGCTCCCTGTTCAAGGATTGTGATTCAACCCATAAATGGATTGTTCCAGTATCTCTTTAACTTCGATTAAGCTACTAACGAGGCGATCGTAGTCAGAAATTTCCATAAATTGCAGTTCGTAAGCGAGTAAAAGATAGTATTGCACTTCGATCGCTGAATCTCTGGCAAATTTAAGAAAATCAATTTGTTCTTCGACATCTTCGCGATCGTATCCCTGAGCAACTTTGATTGGAATCGCCGCACAAGCTAGGCGAATTTGTTGAGTGAGTCCTAATATTTCTGATTCAGGGAAAGAGCGCGTTATTTTATAAATTTCGACTGTCAATCTATGGGCTTTATCCCACTCCTCTAAGGTTCTAAAATCTGTCATAGAATGTACCCTGTCAAAATGATGCTAATGTTTTAACATGTTTCGGTGACAAGCAACGACAGAGAAAATCCTTAATTTGAACTAAATTTTTCAGAAACCTTATTTACCAACCAGGAAACAATAGCCCCAAGAAAAAGAATACCAATGGCAGGATTGAATAAAGGTTGCCAAAGTTGATACCAAATTTCCCATCCTAGAGGAATACCCAGAGAACGACCAATAAGTGCCACAGCAAACCAAATAAAGCCAAAGATAACTAAAAAAACATCGGCTACTAGCAAACGATTGAGCCAAGTCAGAAATTGTTCTTTCATGATTTTGAATAGGCAATTTTATCTAGATCCAGTCATCAATAGATCATATCTTGCTTGCTGTTCTCTTTTCCCTGTGCGGGCGAATAATCGGGCGAATAGCCATTAATTGGGCGAATAGCCATTCGCCCCTACTAGAAAATTTGTCCCTCTGCCCCTGAGCCTCTCTGCCTCTGGAGCTTCTGTTGCCTCTCCCCCTTTCAGCACCTTTCAACGCAATGCACCCGGTTCTTCAACAGGACGGATAATCGGTTCGGGTGTTTTTTGTTTTTGAAAAATAGCTTGTAATGCTTGCTCTAGAGTTTGTGCCATCACAATGCGATTTTCATAGGCGACAATGACTCTAACCAAGGTAGGTAGACTATTTTGATCCGCTTCTAAGTAAAGTGGTTCGACATAGAGTAAAGATTGTTCGATCGGAATAACTAGAAGATTGCCCTGAATAGTTCTAGAACCTTGGCGATTCCATAAGGAAATTTGTTGGGAAATTACAGGATCTTGATTGATACGAGCTTCAATCTGTTCGGGTCCGAAAACTAAGCGCTGTTTGGGAAAGATGTACAGCAATAATCTACCATAGTTTTCGCCATCGGAACGTGCCGCCAACCAAGCAATTAAATTGGTTCTTTGACTAGGAGTATAGGGAAGAAGCAGAATAAATTCTTCAAAGGGAACTATGGGTAAACTGGTAATTAGATAATATGGTTCGACCAACTGGGGTTTGTCGCCGTAAACTTCGTTAGGAATTTGCCACTGATCTTCACGATTGTAGAACACTTGAGGATCGGTCATGTGATAGGTCATCAATTGCTCCGATTGAATTTTGAAGAAGTCGATCGGATAGCGAATATGACTGCGGAGGCTGGCTGGCATGGTATCTAGCGGTTTGAACAAACTGGGAAAAATCGCCCACCAGGTTTTAATAATCGGATCGCTCGGATCGGCTACATAAAAGTTCACTGAACCATGATAGGCATCAATGACCACCTTGACTGAATTACGAATATAGTTAATTCCCGTGCTAGCAGGATCGGAATAGGGATAGCGATCGCTGGTGGTATAGGCATCGACGATCCAATATAAGCAGCTTTGAGGTTGGTTAGTTGGATCTTGCGGATCTGCTGCTACTAGATAGGGATCGCGATCGAATCTCAGAAAAGGCGCGATCGCTTGAATTCTTTGGGTAATGTTGCGTCGAAATAAAACTTTGGTATCTGGTAAAAATTCAGGCGTAAATACCATGCGCCAGTCATTTAAGTATTTGGCAAAGAGCAATTTTCGCCACCAAGAACCGATTTTAACTCCTCCCCCACCATCGTAAGTATTGTAGGCATTTTCGCTACCACTGGGATAGTCTAATTCTCGGACACTAGTTCCAGTCATGACATAGTTATTAGTAATCTCGCCGTAATAAATACGCGGATTGCCAATCGGAACACTAGAACGAACAGCTTCGTTAGCAACAGTTAGCGCACCTGCTTTATCTATGCCAATATCCCTAACAAAATATTCGGGCAATCCACCAGGAGCAACTGTATTGACAGGAGAGAGGGTAAAACCATATCCATGAGTATAGATCAGGTGGCGGTTTACCCAAGTTTGAGCTTTTTCGGGTACAGCACTGTAGTCAAGTTCTCGTGCGGCAATTAAAATTTGTCGCTGTTCGTTCTTTTTGTTCTTTTGTTCTTCTCTAGCAAGAGTATAGCGATCGATATCTGCATCGGGGAAACGATAGTAGAGCCGGATTTGTTGCAGTTGTCGATTAGTTTCTAGTAGGGGTCGCTTGTCCCAAAGACGAATGTTGCGAATAGTTAAAGCATTTGCTTGCAGATCTGCTTCAGTTAGGTGATTTTGAGGATCGAAACTTTGTGCATCGATATTATTTAAAGCAAAAGCTTGTCGAGTTAAAGCAATAGCACGCTCAATATAAGGTCGCTCTCTCCCTAATTCGTTGGGTTGCACTACTAAATACTGTACGGCGTAGGGTAGAGCAATGCCAATACCTAAAGCAATTACCAAATACAATCCCAATCCGTAGAATAATAATTTATGGCGAAATGACTTACCAACCAATTCGTTATTAGTTTTGCCTTCTGCCTTCTGCCTTCTGCCCTCTGCCTTCTGCCTTCTGCCCTTTGCCTCTCTGCCCCCCTGCTCCCCTGCTCCCCTGCTCCCCTGCTCCCCTGCTCCTCTGCCCTCTGCCTTCTGCCCTCTGCCTTCTGCCTTCTGCCTTTTACTTTCCCCAAACAGTATCACCGCGATCGCCAGTGCTAAAATACTCAATAGGGTATTAGCTGGTAGTTGGACTGTAACATCGGTATAGCTAGCTCCATAGGTCACTCCTCGCGTTGAGTAGAGTAATTCGTAGCGACTGAGCCAAAAATTGAAGGCGATCGCCAGCATCAGACAGCCGCCCAATCCGTATAGATGAGATTGTTGTTGTCTGGAAAATCCCAGAAATCTCCCCTCACTCAAACTATTGCCCGATAGCAGATAAACAAGGAGAACGGAGACGAATCCAGACAAAGCTAATCCCGTTAACCAAAGCTCCAGCAACTCCAAAAAAGGTAAGGTAAATATGTAGAAGCTAATATCTTGTTTAAATACAGCTTCACTAGCATCGAAAGATGTTGGTTGGAAAAACTGTAATACTTTGTCCCAATGTTCGGACAAAATAAAACCAGACAGTAAGCTGATAACTAAGGCGATCGCGGTAAGCAAAATCCGAGGATAGATGAGTATGGCAAGGGTCAATACTAGAATTGGTGCGAGATACCAATCGCGATCGCTGAAATTGTTCCCTATTTGCCAAATAGTTTTGGGTCGAAATTGAGCGGGAATGACTGAAGTTATATGCGCTCTTTCCGAATTTGCATCCCAATAATCAAAGCAAATGTGACTGTAGTAAAACAGAATTAACCCTACGACCAAGCATAGACTAACAGTTAAAGGAAGTAGCCAGCTTAATTTTAGAGATTTTGAAACATCACGCCGTTTTTCTTGGTAATATTGCTGACGTTTGGCGATCGCTTCTCTGTTTCTCCAATTGCTTGACTTTTGTTTTAGTAAAGCTCCTGTTACTGGTTGGGAATGTTTGAGACGTTGTGCAAAGCAAAGATTTACCAGTAGATAGCTGACACTCAAGCTAAAAACCACTACCCCTAAAACGCCTTTAGCTGTCAGTCTGACTAGGTAAACAGACAAATAGTTAACTTCTTGAAACCAAAAAATTTCCGCACCCAAGCGGCATACTAGCTCCAAAGTTAACCACAGCCCTAGGAGTATTGCAACTATTTGAAAGCGGCGTTTCCAGAGCATCATATCAGATCCTATTGAATAGCCATATTATCGGTGGGGGAAGGCAGAAGGCAGAAGGCAGAAGGCACAAGTTTTTTAAGTCTAAAGTCTAAAGTCTAAAGTCTAAAGTCTGAAGTAAGCAAGTTTTCTTGCTTTCTACTTACTACTTTCTCTGCACACCGAAGCCTCCTCCGCCTCCCGCGCACACCGAAGCTCTCTATGATTCTAAGACGCGATCGCTAAAAAGTTTTTATTTTTAACACTCTCGACGAGAAGCTTTATGTTTTTCTTTATAAATCAATTTATTGAAGAAGATTATCATTAGTCTAGTCATGTTTGATACTCATCAGTACAAGTAACTGATATGAAGATTAGTAGAAGAAAAGCGATCGAGCTAGGTTTAATTGGTAGTGGTTGTTTTGGTTTATCTTTAATAGGCAAACAATTTTTTTCCCCTACTTCTAAGAAAATTGTCAACACACCTTTTCAATTACCCTTAAAGATTCCACCAGTTTTACAGCCAGTTCGCAGCGATCGCACTACCGATTATTACCAAATCGCCATTCAAAAAGCTAAATTAGAAATTATACCTGGGTTTGAAACGGAAATTTGGGGTTACAACGGTATTAGTCCAGCTCCTACAATTAGACAAAAGGAAGGAAGAAAATCGGTCGTTCGTTTTATCAATCAATTAGATCGCGATCGACAACAAAAAGAGATTAATACAGTAGTTCACGTTCATGGTATGACTTCAGCTACCCAATACGATGGCTATGCTATGGACTATATTCCCCCTAATTATTACAAAGATTATATCTATCCCAACGATCGCGCCTCTACTCTTTGGTATCACGACCACGCCATGGATCTTACCTGGCGCAATGTCTACATGGGACTGCTAGGGATGTATATAGTTGAAAACCCATCTCAGTTAACCTTACCCAAGGGAGATTATGACATTCCTCTCATCCTAGAAGAAAAGCAATTTGCTCTTGATGGTTCTTTAATCTTCAACAATAACAAACAAAAAAGTCTGCACAATGGCAAAATTACTCTAATCAACGGTACACCATCACCCCGTCTTGAGGTAGCTAATCGTAAATACCGCTTTAGGATTCTCAACGGTTCGGCAACCAAATATTACAAACTAGTTTTGAGTCAAAACTCGCAAGCATTAACCCAAGATGAACAATTGATTGTCATTGGTAGTGATGGTGGTTTATTAGATAAACCAATTACTCTTAGTTCCTCTCAAGACACACTAAGAATGGCAATGGCGGAAAGATATGAGGTGGTAATTGACTTCTCTAAATATCCAGTTGGTACGCAGTTATATTTACATGATGTCAAAACTGTTAATAACAAGACTACAGTTAATTATTTAAGTGGAACTAAAGCGATTATGCGTTTTGATGTCGTGCGTCAAGAACAAGACGACAGTTCTATTCCCGATCGCCTGCGTCCTTTCACACCAATTCCCGTAACCGCAGCAGTTAAGACTCGTACCTTTACCTACGACCAAGTTGATAACAAATGGGGAATTAACGGCAAAACTTGGGATATGAATCGTATCGATCTCAATGCTAACCCAGGAGACATCGAAATCTGGAATTTAGTCAATCCCCAAGACGATAAAAGACATCCCATCCATATGCATCTGTTACAAGCACACATGTTAGACCGTAATGGTAAGCCTCCACTTCCCTACGAACAAGGATGGAAAGATGTTTTTCATCTCGGTCCTTCTGAGACAGTGAGAGTCATCGTCAAATATGGTGATAAAGACAATTCCCAAATTCTCGGTAAATACATGATGCACTGTCACGATCTACAACACGAAGACAATGGCATGATGAGCCAATTTGAAGTAGGCAAAACTGGAGTCGATCCGATCGCTACGGCACCCGCTCGCTCGATCGAAAATATACAACCACTTTAATCGGAAAAATGCTATTACTTACTTAAAATAATAAGAGTAATGAGTCATGCAATTGGCGTTGTCTGTTACTCATTACTCTTGTTGGTTAAAGGCTACTCATTCCAAGTGTTTTCATGGTTGAGTAGTCTTTATTTTTTAGTTTGCAATGCGCCTTGTTCGGTCAAAGAAATAACGTGAGAACCCTTAAATTTAACTTCTTTGCTCACTCTCAACATGGCGACTGGGAAACTTAAGGCGATCGCCGTAAATACACCAACTAAGATCCAAACAACTTTATGCATTTTTTGTGCTGGCAGGGGTGCATTTTTAGTTTCCTGGTCATGAACTTTGATGTTGTCAGCTATAGTCATAGTTTTTACGCTCCGTGTTTAATTTAAGTTAAAGGTAGGTAGAAGAACAAAGGATGCCAACTCATGGCAGTAGCAGCGATCAACAGGGTAAAAAACCAAAACAGCATAGTTTTAGCTTTGATGTTTTTATTGCGCCAAAGATAAGACAAGACTAGCCAACTAACTAGCCAACCGACTAGCAACATAGTTTCTTTACCTGTATAGCTGCCAATATTTCCCCACATAGGATCGGGATTGCGACTTCCAGGTATCCAGCTACCAAGAGAATGAACTATTTTCTCCGTAGCTTTAGATTTATCTGCATCAGAAAAATGATGGGTAATCATCATTGTCACACAGCCAATTCCTGCGCTGATGACAGCAGCAGCAGCAGAACCAGATACTTGAGGTGGATTGTCAGATCCTTGTGCTAATCCTTTGGGGAATTGTTTGAGCCAAGACCACATTTGGCCATAGAAAGGCTCTTTTAATTTTGATTCACGAGTCCATTGTTGAGTCATTTAGTTTCTCCTGTTTATTCTCAAAAAAGCTAGCGATCGAGATTTTTACAAGGCGTGAATTTTAGCCACACCAAGTCCTGTCACCATTCCTCCCATCGCAAAAAACATCATCGACATCAAAGCGATACAGGCAATAGTTAAAACAGAACGATTTTGTTTTTCTAGAATCGAATCGCCATATTTCCATAAAATCCAAGTACAGGCGATCGCTAAAGGCAAGGTAAACAACACGGTAAATTCGTGATACTCCATTAGTACGTATTGTCCTAAAGGCGAGTTTTCTTTCAGCCAAGCACGAGCGCCGCCAAAGTCAAGACCAGCTCGATAACGCATGTAGGCTAGATTGCCTGTCGCGATCGCCAAGAAGCTCAAAATAGATGACCAAAAGCTAAGAGTTCTCATTTGAGGCAAAATCTTGGTCGATCCTCTTAGCAGTGGAAAGGCTAGATGTCCTGCATAAACCATTACTACCATCGCTAATAAAGATCCGAAACCATGAATAGTTCCCATCCAGCGTTGCCAAGGACTTGGGTGCAATAAATTGGCAAAAGGCAAAAACAAAAACATTCCTGCTGACAAAATACTGAGTCCATAGATACTTACCTGAGCAATATCTAGTTGCTTCGGAAATTTGTAGCTAATCGATCCTGAATTTATTTCTGTTTGTTGCATTAGATTCCATCCTCCATTACAGAAACTTAATGAACTTTTTTTATGACTAATCATTGCGATAGTCATAAATAACTAGACGTTCTCATTTATGAGCTAAGAATTAATCCTACTAATCTAGGGGTTTTCAAGCAAGAAATTAAAAATTAATTTTGTTTAAATAATTTACATAGAATGTTATTTATTTTTACAATTGCTAGTTTTCTGTAAAAATCACAACAGAAGTTAACTATTTAAACAATTACTAAACTCGACTTTATCCATTTTTGCCAAACGCTAAAGCTGACGCTGAAACCTTTGTAGGACGGTCATTTTACTTTTTCGATTTCACCAAGAATCAGTGACATGGAAAAAGTTTTTGCTCAATCGCTTGGGTTTTTGTCTAATCAAGAAAACTAGGTTCCTAATTTTGGATAAAGTCGAGCTAAAACGAGGACGATCGATTATGACGCTCCTACTGTTATGCATTAGTGTTTAGCTACGACTCACACTTATTGCTAAGTAATAGCATTAAAGCAGAATTATACAAATTAGTAAAAATAATTATCAATAATTTTGAATAACAATAATCTAAGTTAGTTAAGTTACTTTAACAATGCCCCAGAGAATTTAAGCTTGACGTATTATTCCTGGTATTGGTACAATCAGAATTTGTCAACTATTTTGCTAACAAGTGAAAGCTTAAACAAGGCAAAAGCTTAACTCATGCCTACTATTCAGCAGCTTATTCGTAGCGAACGCGCTAAAATTCAAAAGAAAACTAAATCACCTGCTCTTAAAGAGTGTCCTCAAAGACGTGGCGTATGTACTAGAGTATATACCACCACACCTAAAAAACCCAATTCAGCCCTTCGGAAGGTAGCGCGGGTAAGACTTACTTCCGGATTTGAAGTAACAGCCTATATTCCTGGGATTGGTCACAACTTACAAGAACACTCAGTAGTATTAATTCGTGGTGGTCGGGTTAAAGACTTACCTGGAGTTAGATACCATATTATTCGCGGAACTCTAGACGCTACTGGCGTAAAAGACAGAAAGCAGGGTCGCTCTAAATATGGAACCAAGCGTCCTAAGCAAGCTTCCTAAAAAGACTTGAGGACTGTCCGCATCTAAGCTTAGAATCTAGTCGGACATCTCAAGGCATCCTGGATTGAGGTTGGGATGCCGTTTTTAGTGAAAAAGTTAAGTATCCAGATAACAAGCTTTCGTCAAAAAATACTTGAGTGTAATAAACAGATTCCAAACTAAAAAAACAAAATTAACCTTAAATTAACCTTAAATTTGTCCTTCTAGCCAGAAAACATGTCTCGTCGTACAGTTACTAAAAAACGTCCAGTTCCTGCTGACCCAGTTTATAACAGTCGTCTCGTCAGCATGACGATCAGACGCATCATGCGTAGTGGCAAAAAATCTCTAGCCTCTGGCATTGTTTACGATGCGCTCAAAACCATTGGAGAGCGCACAGGGAACGATCCGATCGAAACCTTTGAAAAAGCGATTCGTAATCTAACTCCCCTCGTTGAAGTCAAAGCTCGTCGTGTGGGAGGAGCAACCTATCAAGTTCCTATGGAAGTGCGTCCAGGTCGAGGTACCGCTCTGGCATTACGTTGGCTAGTACAATATTCTCGCTCTAGAGGTGGTCGTACTATGGCAGGTAAGCTGGCGAACGAGATTATGGATGCAGCTAACGAAACTGGAGCCGCCATTAAGAAGAGAGAAGAAACTCACAAAATGGCAGAAGCAAATAAAGCATTTGCTCACTACAGATATTAAGCTCATCTCCTAGAATAGGAAAAAAGGTGAGCGATCGACTCACCCAGATCGCCTCTGGGTAATTAGACCGAGGAAAAGTATAGAATTGTAAATAGATTAGACAAACAATCTAAAAAAATTACTAGCCCAAAAAAAGATATAAGGAGGTATCTGTGGCACGTAGCATCCCGCTAGAGAAAGTGCGGAACATCGGTATCGCGGCTCATATAGACGCGGGTAAAACAACAACAACCGAGCGAATTCTGTTCTACACTGGCATCGCCCATAAACTGGGTGAAGTTCATGAAGGTACCGCAATAATGGACCACATGGCGCAAGAGCAGGAGAGAGGCATTACCATCACTGCTGCTGCCATCAGTACCAATTGGCAAGATTGCAAAATCAATATTATCGATACTCCAGGTCACGTAGACTTCACCATCGAAGTAGAGCGATCGATGCGGGTATTAGATGGGGTAGTTGCTGTATTTTGTTCGGTTGGAGGAGTACAGCCCCAATCGGAAACAGTTTGGAGACAAGCCGATCGCTATAAAGTACCTCGGATTGTGTTCGTCAATAAGATGGATCGCACTGGAGCAAACTTCTTTAAAGTTTACGGACAGATTAAAGACCGTCTTAGAACCAACGCCGTTCCTATTCAAATTCCTATTGGTGCTGAGAACGATTTTACAGGCATCATTGACTTGGTTAGAATGCGTGCCAGCATCTACAAAGACGACTTGGGCAAAAACATTGAAGAGGCCGAAATTCCTGCCGACTTAATGGAACTAGCACAGGAATATCGCACCATAATGGTCGAAGCAGTCGCAGAAACAGACGAAGCGCTGCTGGAAAAATTTATGATGGAAGAAGAGTTTACTGAAGAAGAAATCAGAACAGCTCTTCGTAAAGGAACGCTCGAAGGTACGATCGTTCCCATGCTGTGCGGTTCTGCTTTCAAAAACAAAGGCGTTCAGTTGCTCTTAGACGCAGTAGTAGATTATTTGCCTGCGCCGACTGAAGTACCTCCAATTAAAGGTAAATTGCCCGACGGTTCTGAAGCAGTCAGAAAATCGAGCGACGAGGAACCATTTTCAGCTCTTGCTTTCAAAATCACCTCAGACCAATTTGGTCGTTTGACCTTCGTGCGAGTGTATTCTGGTGTCTTGCAGAAAGGCACTTATGTTTACAACGCGACTAAAGACAAAAAAGAAAGAATTTCTCGCTTAATTGTCTTAAAATCGAATGAGCGTATTGAAGTTGACGAACTAAGAGCAGGCGACTTGGGTGCTGCTGTAGGCTTGAAAGAAGCGATTACAGGAGATACTCTTTGTGATGAATCCAAGCCAATTATTTTGGAATCTTTGTTCATCCCAGAACCAGTAATTTCTGTAGCGGTCGAACCCAAGACCAAGGGAGACATGGAAAAATTATCCAAAGCTCTCCAAGCGCTCTCTGACGAAGATCCTACCTTCCGCGTCAGTGTTGATTCAGAAACAAATCAGACTGTAATCGCTGGTATGGGTGAACTTCACCTAGAGATCCTTGTCGATCGTATGTTGCGGGAGTATAAAGTAGAAGCTGAAGTCGGTCAACCTCAAGTTGCCTATCGCGAAACCATACGCAAACCCAACAAAGCAGAAGGTAAATACATCCGTCAGAGTGGTGGTAAAGGTCAATACGGTCATGCCGTGATTGAGATAGAACCAGGTCAACCAGGAAGCGGCTTTGAATTTGTCTCGAAGATTGTCGGTGGTGCTATTCCTAAAGAATATATTAACCCCGTCGAACAAGGGATCAAAGAAGCTTGTGAATCTGGAATCATAGCTGGATATCCATTGATTGACATTAAAGTTACCTTGGTGGATGGTTCTTACCACGAAGTAGACTCGTCGGAAATGGCGTTCAAGTTTGCTGGTTCGATGGCGATTAAAGCTGCCGTCTCGAAAGCATCTCCTGTATTATTAGAACCGATGATGAAAGTTGAGGTAGAAGTTCCTGAAGATTTTCTCGGAGATGTAATGGGCGATCTCAACTCCCGACGAGGCAATATCGAAGGAATGGGCTCAGAAGATGGTTTAGCCAAAGTATCTGCCAAAGTACCTTTAGCAGCAATGTTTGGTTATGCTACAGATATTCGCTCCAAAACTCAAGGTCGCGGTATCTTCTCAATGGAGTTCAGTAACTATGATGAAGTGCCTCGTAACGTGGCAGAAGACATCATCGCCAAAAGCAAAGGGAACGCATAAATAAGATAAAGGAACAGTAAATTCAAATGGCACGCGCAAAGTTTGACAGAACTAAAGATCACGCTAATATCGGTACTATCGGTCACGTTGACCACGGTAAAACCACTCTAACGGCTGCAATTACTATGACTTTGGCAGCTTCTGGTAAAGCCAAAGCCAGAAAATACGATGAAATTGATGCTGCTCCCGAAGAAAAAGAGCGTGGTATCACCATCAACACCGCTCACGTAGAGTACGAAACTGATAAGCGTCACTACGCTCACGTTGACTGCCCAGGACACGCCGACTATGTGAAAAACATGATCACTGGTGCCGCTCAAATGGATGGAGCGATCTTGGTAGTATCTGCGGCTGATGGTCCTATGCCTCAAACAAGAGAACATATTCTCTTAGCTAAGCAGGTAGGGGTTCCTCACTTGGTTGTGTTCATGAACAAACAAGACCAAGTAGATGACGAAGAACTACTCGAACTGGTAGAGTTGGAAATTCGTGAGCTATTGAGTCAATACGACTTCCCAGGTGATGATATTCCAATTGTTTCTGGTTCTGCACTGCTAGCACTAGAAGCTTTGGTAGCAAATCCCAAAATTGCCAAAGGTGATAATGAGTGGGTAGATAAAATCTACGCGCTGATGGAGAATGTGGACTCTTACATTCCTACTCCAGAACGTGAAATTGACAAGCCTTTCTTGATGGCAGTAGAAGACGTATTCTCGATCTCTGGTCGTGGTACAGTTGCTACTGGAAGAATCGAGCGCGGTAAGGTCAAAGTCGGCGAAACCATCGAAATCGTTGGGATCAGAGAGACTCGCAACACTACCGTAACTGGTGTAGAAATGTTCCAGAAAACCTTAGATGAAGGTATGGCTGGGGATAACGTAGGTCTACTATTGCGCGGTCTTAAAAAAGAAGAGATCGAGCGCGGTATGGTTCTAGCTAAGCCAGGTTCGATTACTCCTCACACTCAATTCGAGGGTGAAGTATACGTACTGACCAAAGAAGAAGGTGGTCGTCACACTCCCTTCTTCAAGAACTATCGTCCTCAGTTCTACGTGCGTACTACAGATGTAACTGGAACGATCAAAGACTACACCGCCGATGATGGTAGCGCTGTAGAAATGGTTATGCCAGGCGATCGCATTAAAATGACTGTAGAGTTAATCTCGCCGATCGCGATCGAACAAGGTATGCGCTTTGCGATTCGTGAAGGTGGACGCACCATCGGTGCTGGAGTCGTCTCCAAGATCCTCAAGTAGGACAACTTAATTAGGCAACGAGAGCAGATAAGTGAAAATTTGAGAGCGCTTCTCTGCTCTTGTGCTGTTTGAGAAAAAAAACTCAACATCTACAAACCAAATACATCCGAACCTTGACAACTAAAAACAATGGCAACTATTCAACAACAAAAAATCCGTATTCGCTTGAAAGCTTTCGATCGCCGCCTACTCGATACATCTTGCGAGAAAATTGTCGATACAGCTAACAGAACCAACGCTACGGCGATCGGTCCTATCCCTCTACCTACAAAACGGAAAATTTATTGTGTTTTGCGTTCTCCCCACGTGGATAAAGATTCTAGAGAACATTTTGAAACTCGCACTCACCGTAGAATTATCGATATTTATCAGCCTTCCTCGAAAACGATCGACGCTTTGATGAAGTTAGATTTGCCTGCTGGTGTTGATATTGAAGTGAAACTTTAATTTGATTGTTGATTAATATTAAATGTTTTATACGAACCGATCGAACGCGATCGGTTGTTTTTTTTGTTGCATTAGCAACCGTGTCTAGACATGAGCAAAGAAATGCTAACAGTAAAAGAAGCTGAAGCCATTATTCTGCAACTAGTTCAACCATTACAAGACACAGAAATTGTCAGTTTAGATCTTGCTATCGATCGCGTGTTGGCAACTTCCGTCAGTAGCAAGTTGGATTTTCCTAATTGGGATAATTCGGCGATGGATGGTTATGCAGTTCGCTATCAAGATGTGAGTAATTGCGATCGCGATCGTCCTCAAACTTTAACCATCATTGAAGAAATTCCTGCTGGTTATGTACCTAAATTAACAGTGGAATCTGGACAAGCAGCAAGAATTTTTACAGGTGCTATGATGCCTGAAGGTGCAGATACGATCGTGATTCAGGAAAATACGCAACGAGAGGGCGATCGCGTCCAAATCTTTTCATCTCCACAATTCAAACAGTTTGTCAGATCTAAAGGTTCTTTCTATCAAGCAGGAGAAGCAATGTTACAACCAGGAATTGCGATCGGCGCAGCAGACTTGGCAGTCTTAGCAACAGCGCAATGTACCGAACTCAAGGTTTATCGTCGTCCTAGGGTAGCAATTTTTTCTACTGGTGACGAATTAGTTACCCCAGAACAACCTTTAAAACCAGGACAAATCGTCGATTCCAATCAATATGCATTGGCGGCTTTTGTAGCCAAACAGGGTGGTATCCCAATTAAATTAGGAATCGTACCAGACGATCGCGATCGGTTAAAAGCTACCATGGCTGAAGCGATTAATTCAGCAGATTTAGTTCTCTCCACTGGTGGTGTGTCTGTTGGTGATTACGACTATGTAGAACAAATCCTCGAAGAATTAGGCGGACAAATTCACATTCGCAGTGTTGCTGTCAAACCTGGCAAACCTCTAACAGTAGCAACTTTTGCCAATTCTTGCCTCTATTTTGGCATTCCTGGTAATCCTGTCTCTGCTTTGGTTAGTTGTTGGCGTTTCGTCCAACCAGCACTCAAAAAATTATCGGGATTGTCTGGAAATTGGCAACCCAATTTTATTAAAGCGCGATCGACTCAGCAACTTCGTGCTGATGGTAAAAGGGAAACCTATATTTGGGGACAATTACAGCTAAATGAAGGCGAATATGAATTTAAACTAGCTTCAGGTAGTCAAAATTCGGCTAATTTAATTAATTTGGCACAAACAAGCGGTTTGGCGATTATTCCTGTCGGTCAAACAGCGATCGCCCCAGGTGAGAGGGTGGAAGTGATGCAAATAACTAGGGATTAGGGAACGTCAACAAAAAACCCCAGCTTTTTAAACTGAGGCTAGAAGGAGAAATCCAATGTTAACGGGAGATAACGATGTCGATGCTCAAGACAAATACTTGATCCTGGTTAAAATCCTTTCTGATGAATGGGTTAGCTCACAGAGAAGGAAATTAAAACTACTGCTGTAACCAATAAACTAGCGATCGCGCCAGTAGTGGTGTACATATATCTTTTTCCTAAATTTGTTAACTTATGTAAATCAGTATAGAAATATTTGTAACGAAAAGCAACAATATATTGACAAAAAAGCTTATCTAGTCAATTAAGATTGCTTATAGTAATTTTGGATTTAGATCTTGGGTAGGGGCGAATGAATATCGAGCCTAGATATTTTCTGAAACTTGCCAATAAATAGTATAGAATTATTAAGATAATTAAACTTAGATTAAGAGGCTTATTCCCTATGCACATACCGATAGAACCTGTCGCAATCGCTGGTCAATTTCCAACTTATTTTGTAGCTGTTTATGTAGTTGGTTTTATAGCGGCTGTTACTATCGGTTCGATCGCCTGGTATAACTCCAAACGTCCTGTCGGCTGGGAAGATGTAGAAAAACCTAATTATATTCCTGATATGGAAGCGAAAGATAAGCCCAAAGCAGACAACTAAGGTTTAGAGGCTAGGTATTATATAGGGTGTAGGGTGTAGGGTGTAGGGAAAAAGTAGCAAGTAGCGAGTAGCAAGTAGCAATTAAACAACTTCTGACTTCTGACTTCTGTACGGACGTTCCATGGAACGTCCCTACGACTTAAAACCTCCTGCCTTCTGCCTTCTGCCTTCTGCTCCCTACTCTGATCCAACTAAAGATAAATAGGGTTGAGTGAAATACTTACAAGCAACGGACTGTATCATTTCCGAGGTAACGGATGCTATATTTTGTTGAAAAGTGCGATCGAATTCAATGCCTAAGCCTAAAGTTTCGTACCATCCGTAAATTTGGGCAATTTCAGCGTTAGTTTGTTTACCTAGAGCATATTGACCCAAAAGTTTATTTTTACTAGCTTGTAACTCTTCATCAGTTAGCTTCGTCTCACAAAGACGTTCTACTTCAGTTCGCAGTCCAGCGATCGCGATATCTTTGTTCTGAGGAGATGTTCCCATGTAAGTAACAAACTGAGCTTGGTATAGGCGAGTTGGATAAAAAGCTGACACATCATAAGCTAGTCCTCTTTTTTCTCGCAATTCCACAAATAAACGGCTGGAAAGACCGTTACCTAAATAAGTACTCAGTAATTTAAGAGCAGAATAATCCTCACTGTTAACACTAGCAGTTAAATAACCCAACATGATGATCGCTTGTTGTGTATCTTGAATCGTGCTTTTTGTTGAGGGTTGGGATTGTAGTTCGGGGATCGAGAGATTGAGGTTTGGGGTGCTAGTAACCTTCCAATCTCCAAATACCCGCTCGACTAATTTGATCGCGCGATCGAGTTGAATTCGACCAGATAAACTAATAATCAAATTATCGGGACGGAAATAAGTTTGATGATATTTGACTAAATCTTGACGACTTAGAGCAGGAACAGTTTCCTCAGTACCAAGAAGCGAAATTCCATAGGGATGCTTGGCATACATAATCTCTCTGAGATTGTTGAAAGCAACGTTAAAAGGTTGCTCCAATTGAGAGCGAATGCTTTGCATGGTGAGATGCTTTTCTAATTTTACTTCTGCTTCTGGAAAAGTTGGCGTTTTCATAATTTCGCCAGCTAAATGCAGAATATTGGCAAAATCAGCAGAAACAGTTTTCAAACTAATTAAAAAATAGTCGCTAGAAGTATCAGCGCTTAAGGTTGCACCAACAGATTCAACTCGCTCGGCGATCGCTTGTGAATCAAGATGTTCGCTTCCTTTGGTAATAACTGCACTCACCAAATGAGATAATCCAGCTTTCTCGAAACTATCCCATCTCGAACCTGCATCTTTGAGAAAGAGACGACAAGCAACTAAATCCGTTGCTTGATTTTCCATCAAAATCAGAGTAATACCGTTATCTAAAACCAGGCGATCGAGTTTTTGCGTTGGATTAGCTTGAGAAGATATCAAAGTCATCAGGGATTAGGGATTAGGGAATAAGTAGGAAGTAGGGAGTAGGAAGTAAGACAAAGTAACAAGTAGGGAGTAAAAAAACTTATGACTTATGACTTATAACTTAATACTTAAAGAAGCCTTCTGCCTTCTGCATAAAAGCCTTCTGCATAAAAGCCTTCTCCCTCCTGCCTTCTGCCTTCTGCCTCCTGCCTCCTGCCTTCTGATTCTAGCAAGGTTTTAGAACTGTAATCGCGTAATGTTCTGGAGAGAGATATTGACGAGCAATGCGCTGCAAGTCTGAAGCTTGTAATTGTTGCAAGATAATTGGATAGGTAGAGGCTAATTCGGCGCTAGCGATCGTATTGTAGTAGCCATAAACGCCTGCTAGTTGACCTGGTGTTTCTGTGGAAAAGATATAATCATTAGCCAGGAGTCGCTTGGTACGGTTTAACTCTGTCTCGCTCACAAGAGTGTTTTGTAATTTTAAAATATGTTCGCCAATAATTTGTTCGATCGCGTCTAAATCTTCTTGTGATTCGATCCAAGCGCCGATCGTAAATAAGCTTGAATCGCGCTGCAAAGAAAAAGTACTGCAAATATCAAGAACTAAATGTTTTTCTTCGCGCAGTTCCCTAACTAATCGAGAAGAACGACTGCTAGCTAAGATAATTGATAGCATATCTAAGCCGATCGCATCTGTCAGTAAATCAACCCCAGGCCCTAACCACCCCATTGATAGACGCGCTTGTTCGAGTCTGGGTAATTGTAATTCCTGACGGCGAATCCCTAAGATTGGAGGTTCTGCTTCTAGATTAACTGGAGGGCATTCAGAAGGAACGTTAAATTCTCCAAAACAATCAGATACTAGAGATAATGCCACTTCTTGCTCGATTCCACCAACAAGCGCCACCGTCGTATTTTCTGGTTGATAGTAGGTACGATGAAAACAGCGCATCAGATCGGGAGAATGGGAGAGCAATAACTCTTCTTCTCCTAGAATTGAGCGTTTGTAGGGATGATATTGATAGATAGTCTGACAAAGAGTTTGAAAAGCAATCCAATCGGGATCGTCATAACTGGAACGTATCTCTTCTAAGACTACATCTCGCTCTCTGATAAATTCTAGATCGGGAATAGTGGCATCAATGAGAATGTCTGCCAACAGAGGTAAAGTTTTTGGTAAGTATTCTGCGGCTGTAGTGAGGAAAAAATGAGCGTAGTCGTGACTGGTAGCAGCATTAGTAATTCCACCAGTATTTTCGACTAGGCGATCGAATTCCCCTGGCAAAATGCGTCTAGAACCCTTGAAAATCATATGTTCTAGAAAATGAGCCATTCCCGACCAATTTTGAGGCTCTGCGCTCGTTCCAGCACGCACCCAAACATCCGCTACGGTAACGGGAGTAGCTGGTAGGTATTGATGAATTACCGTTAACCCATTCGCCAATCTAAAAACATTGGCAGGAAAGTTAATTTGCTCTATGCGCTGTGATAGTTTTTGCAATCTGAACAATAGCTAGAGGTTGTTAGACATACCTAATCCTAGCGCTTTATAGCCACTATTTTGTAATTTTTAATACCAAATTGATTTTTGTTACTATGCGTCATGATTATCAGTTATCAGTTATCAACTATCAGTTATCAGTTATCAGTTATCAGCCTATCAGTTATCAGTTATCAGCCTATCAGTTATCAACTATCAGTTATCTGCTGACTCCTGACGGCTGAAACTCGATCGCAAAAATTATTATATTTAGCTGAGATCGACACTGGCAGAAATAAAACTAAAAGCTAAAATAGCGTTCGTTATTCATTGTTCGATGTTCATTGTTCATTGTTCATTGTTCATTGTTCATTGTTCATTGTTCATTGTTCATTGAAGCGTGGCTAATGGCTTCCTCCGCTCCCTCCGCTCCCTCCGCTCCCTCCGCTTCCCCCGCTTTTCTGCTTCTCTACACCCTAATCCCTAATCCCTAATCCCTAATCCCTAATCCCTGAAGTATGAAGCTTTCTATTTTGTCGATCGCAGCAGTTTGCTTAACGATTTCTCTTCCGACTAATGCAGAAAATCTTTCTCAACTTTCTCAGTTGCTTTCTAGCAAAGAATGTCCTCAATGTGACTTAAGTGGAAGTGGCTTAGTCATGGCAAATTTAGCTGGAGCTAAACTGAATGGTGCTAATCTTAGCGAAGCAAATTTGTCGCAAGCTAACCTCCGTGGAGCCGATCTCAGTGGAGCCGATCTTCGCGGTGCTTCTCTATACGGAGCTAATTTGACTGGTGCTAATTTGACTGATACCAAGTTGGATGGAACCGATCTTAGAGGTGCCTATTTAACTGACGCTAATTTAAAGAATATAAATTTAGAAAATGCACATATCCAGGGAACTACTGGAATTTCTAAGTATACCGGTACGCCACAACAATTTTATCGTTGGGGTGTAGCTGAAGCCGAAAAGGGAAACTATCGAACAGCGATCGAATACCAAACTCGTGCGCTCGAACTCGATGCCAAATTAGCTTCTAGTTATCTTGCTCGTGGTCTTGCTTTTTACCGTCTCGGTCGCGACAAAGACGCAATTCAAGATGGACAAGCAGCCGCTAAACTTTTTCAAATGCAAAGAAATGTTGCTGGCTACCAAAATTCGCAAAATTTCTTAACAGGTATTGAGCTAGCCAATAGTCCTGAAAAACTACCTGGAACTTCTCCTCTAGAGCGATTTTTTTCAGGAGTTGGTTCTTTTCTAATTCAGTTATTACTTTGATTTGCTTAGTTTTGCTTAGTTATGTCTTAAGTTTTCTGAAGAGTTTTCTAGAGATTCCTAATGGAAAATACGGATCTATAATCAGAGGCTTTACTAAAATTAATTAATTTTAACTATACTTAGGTGTGGTGTGCGTTGCAGAAATGAGCCATACTAAATATATAGTGGTGCGATTGGGGAAAACTGCGATGATAGAAAGATTACTGCTAGCTGCTGTTGTTACTTTATCTCTGTGCTGGTTTTTACAACTAGGTGAATACTCTATCAAACCTAGTTTTTTAGGGAAAAAATTATCCCAGACTCCTAGTTTGCCCAGCTTTGTTTTTAACGGTTTCTGGTAATTTCTTCTAACTAGTTGTCAGGAACTTAAGTAAGCTAATACATGGATCGCTTTATTTGTAATATTAAATTTCTCAAATTAGTCTTGACCTAAATTAATTATTGATTATGTTGGTCAAGATTTTTTTGTGGGTAGTTAATAGCAGATAGAAAATTAAATTAAGCCTTTTAATAATTTTTCTTCTAGCCAAGAAAATTTTGAACTAACAGCAACAAAATTAGAATATTCATAGTATTCTCCATACCAGTCATATTGAAATTGATACATTCCATTTGCTTTTAGTAAGAATACTCTATATCCAAAAGATTCTAAAAAATTAATGGCATGTCGCAATGTACTTCCGGCATTAACCCAATTTCTATTATATTCAAATTGCACTAC
Organism: uncultured bacterium; assembly: GCA_964548905.1. Taxonomy (GTDB): domain Bacteria; phylum Cyanobacteriota; class Cyanobacteriia; order Cyanobacteriales; family Xenococcaceae; genus CAZJTL01. The sequence continues at coordinate 45,175 of CAZJTL010000007.1, forward strand.
GCCAATATTTTGATGAGAAAGTAAATTTTCAGCTCCTTTCAATACATGAAGATCGTAGCCTTCTGTATCAATTTTCAGAAAATCTATTTGAGTTAATCCATGTTTACTAGCTTCATCATCTAGAGTTGTAATATTTACCAACTTTTCGATCGCGTCTCGATCGTTTGCTGAAACTAGAGAAGATAAATTGCTTGCTTTACGGTTTTCGTAAAAAACCTTTTGACCTTCCTTTTCACCAATAGCTAGATTTTTAATTACTAAACCTTCAACATGGCAAAAGCGATCGCTCAATTGTTCATAAGCAAACGAGTTTGGTTCGTATAGTAAACCTGTGATTTCTCGATCGAGTTTGTCTAAAACGATCTCTACCCATTCACCTCGATTAGCTCCTACATCAACAAAAGAATTTAAATGAGGAAGTACAGTTTCAGCTAAAAGAGCCTCTCCATTAAGTTTAATAGTTGAGCTATCCATTAAATGGTATTTAAAAATTTTTTTAGAATGAAAGTTTAGACTTACAGCGAGTCTATTCCAAAAACTTTGCTTTGCCATTTGACGGTGTAAGCGATCGATTGATGCTGATTTAAACTTAGTAATTGAGTTAAAGATAGACATAAGTAGTCGAACAAAATTAAATTCTTTGGTAAGGATAGAATAATCAATTAGCGATAGTAAAAATTAAAATTTTTTAAGGCAAGCAAACGAGATTTATTTAAGCGGTAATGATATCCTAATCTTTTTTGCCAGCTTTGCCAAAGACTTTTGGGGAGTTTAGTTAAGGAAGCATCTAAATGCTTTCTGATTTGGTTTAAGGATTCCCAACTCTCCGTTTTTGCTACTTTCCATCCCACTTTCACCGCCGCCAATCCCATGATGCTTCCTTCTCCACTGTGCATTCCTTTTAACTCTAGATAAAGAGCGATTATACCCCAGGTTTTCAAAAATTCTTGTTCTTTTCCTGCATCTCTAGTTACTGCAAACAAAGATTCTCCAATCCAATCAGTATTTTGAATCGGAATTTCTAACTTGCTAGCAACTTTTTTGATATTTTCTAAATCTTGAGAACGATATTTACTAACATGCTCAATTATGTTTCTATGACAACCTATAATTCCAGGTGAATAATCAAGACGATCGGGAAGATCGCCGATAATTCTGGTATCTGCATCTAGATAAATTGCTGTCTGAAACTTTTCTAGAGCATTTTTGATAACAAAGCGTTTGTCATTAAAACAATGAAGAATTCCTTGCTGATGAAATTGAAAAGCCAAAATATTGGCACAGTCGATCAACTCATCAGGCTTATCTGTACCTACTACTAAAAAAGTTCCTGGTGAATATTTTTCTAAATCTTGAGCAAGTTGCTTTGCCATCGAGCGATATCTTTCCCCAAGTGATAGGGTACAAAAGCAAACTTTTTGGTTATTTTTAGTCATCCTTAGAAGATATGTTTGATTTTTTGTTTTATCCCTTGCCAAAAGTTATTATTGGTTTTGTTTGTATTAATAGTTATTGGCTTTTCAGAATTTAAATAACGATAATGTTCCCAAATATCCCAGTAGGGACAACCAGGCTCAATTCTAATTCCAGCCCAATGTAAATATTGTAGTGGTCGGTCGATTTTAGGATCGATTAAAATGTCGCCTTTTCTTTGAAAATGTGGACTTCCTGCCCAGTTACCTGGAGCTTTTTCTGGCTTTTTGACTAGATTAAATCTACGTTTAATCCGCTTGAGAATCATATAGTTAATAATCGGTTGATCTGATGTTTTTTGCGAGAAATCAAAGTATTCGGGATGAGCGGCACATTCAGCAAAGGTATCGTATAGTTCTTGTTCGGAAATCAGGTTCTTTTTAGAAGCCCAAAATCCGCCATTAAATAGATCTTGAAGCTCGTTTTCACTAAAAATATTTTCTGCTAAAATTTGCGGAGAAAAAACATTTCTAATACCTGCTTTGTATTGATAGTCGCAACAAAGAAAATCGTATTCACTGAAATAGTTCAGATTGTCGATTATTTTTTCAAAGACAACAATATCTGTATCAATATAGAGAAATTCATCAAATTCACCAAACCAACAAACTTGCTTGCGAAATTGATTGGGACGAGCAAAAAATTTGTCACCAAAAATATCGTATAGTTTCTGAGAAATACGTTGGATAAAATCTAAATCTTCGTAAACTTTAACGCCGTAAGATTCAGATAATAATTTGGCGATAGCTTGATAGTTATCATCGTAGGGAATCATTACGATTGGTGTATCTGGATCGAATAATCTAATACTATTGAGTAAGGCGATCGCCTGCTCGGTCACTTTATCATTAGCAGTAATATAAATCCCACGTTTCACGGTTCTGTCCTCAAATTTTTAAACCAAATTTATTTAAGGTTCGTTGGAATAAATTAGGTGATAAATTATCTTGTTTGGGTTTACCTTTAAATTTTGGCTTACTTTCTGGTTCGTGCAAATAGCGATAGTGTAAAAATAAATCTCGATAGGGAAAATCGATATTTTCACCAGCAGATAACTTAGTAAACCAGCTAGAAGGAATACCGATATAATGCAAATAAGTTAAACGATTTTCCTTGTCGTAAAGAAGATAATCTTGTTCTTGGAAATGAGTAGAAGTAACACAGCAACCAGTTTTTTCTGCTGCCGATAAACTTAAGGCAAAATTATAAATAGAATGACCGGGACGCATCATCATATAATTAACGATGGTTTGGTCTGGTGCCATAGGATAAAGTATTTCTGCTTCTTGGTTTTGCAATTGAGCGATCAGCCAATCTCTGCTAGCGCGATCGAACAAATCTCGTTTAGAAGCATAAAAACCAGAACAAAAGATTTCGGTGTCAACTCTCTCTTGAGAAAATACTTCTAGTAATTTAGCAGAATTAACCTCATAAACGTGAGTTGGATCTTTATACTGGAAATCATAAACAACACAGTCATAAGTATCTAATTTCTCAAAGATATGCTGGACGGGACTAAGTAACAAGGTATCCGCATCCATATACAAAAAGCGATCGAAAGGACTGCTAAAAGCACAGTAACGCCGATGAGTGCCTACGCGATGATAGCCGATGCTTCCTGCTTTAAGCCAGCGTTCTTTAGCGGTAGGGTGAGTATCCCAGACTTCACGGACAAAACTATCCCATTGGGCAATAATATCGCGATCGTCAAATAAAGAGACATGGGGACGTTTAGCAATTTCCGCCGCAATCTTCTCCGTATTATCGTCATAAGGATAAACACAAACGGGTGTGTCTTTACCTTGAATTGCTTCAATACTATTGAGTAGGGCAATTAATTGATCGTAAACGCGATCGTTAGCTAGAGTACAAATTCCATCCATATATACTATTAGCAATGAACAATGAACAATGAACTATGAACCATGAACAAAATCAGATAACCACTCTAATAAATTCAGTTTGTGCAAAATAATTTGTCTTGCTTCGGCAATTTTTTCTTTCGCTTCATGCCATGCGTCAAGACTAGCTGTTACTTCTTGAATATATTGCAGTCCTTTTTCATCTAAACTGGGCAATCTCAGAAAGCTTCCTTCTGGTAATAATTTATCGGCGGCGACTCCTCCATAATAAATAGGTAAGCACCAGCATAGGAGTGCATCCCAAAGTTTTTCACTGACGTAGAGTTCGTTGTCAGCATAATTTTCGATCGCCAGATTGTAATAATAGGGAGACATGGCGTACCATTTATTTTGAACCGTGCCTAAAGATTTTGACCAGACTGGCAGACGACGACCATAGAGATCGAAATCCAAGCTGTTTTCTTGCAACATTTTCAGGAAATTGAGGCGTTGGCGATGGTTAGCAGTACGATCGATTCCTGAAGTAATCCAACAGCAGGGTCTATTTTTTTCTGGGATTCCCATTTCGTTTAATTCTCGAAAAGAATTATCCACATACCAAATCGCTGGCATATATTCTGGATGTGGTGCAAAATTATCTGGGCCGGAAATATAGCCGCAATACTCACTGGCAGCTTCATAGTTAGCTGTGTTGCAATTGACAATTTCCTCTAAGGGAGGTTCGCGCATTAAATAGATAATTCTTTCCTGGGGAACTCCTCGCAGCAGAGAAGGTACGTCAACAGGTTGCTGCTGGTGTTTTTTACATAATTTCTGCAACCAAGAAACTGGCTGTTGAGGCTGGGGAAAATCATATTGATACATCAACAGATAATCTGGCTTTTCTGCTGTGGCTAACATTTGAATGTTTCCCCAAACTCCAAAAGGTGCTGGTGTTTGTTTCCATAACCAATCTCTTCGATCTAAGCCTTGATAGCTGCTAATCATGCCGACGACTTTTACATTCATGCCGTCTCTACCTCGACATCAAGTTCGTTTCTATTTAAACCTGAGTTTTTGATGATTGGGAAAAATTTTTATTTCGCACTTAAACTAAACTGAATTAAATCTATCCAAACCATAGATTATTTTATCGATCTATTCTGCCTACAATGCGATCGCTACACCTCAGCAAATTGTAAGATTTATTTAATAAGCCGCAGTTACGGACAAGAGGTATTCAAGTTTATTATGACCGTTGCCACCAATATTCCCGCATTTTGCCAAGGAATTCAATATTTTAGCGAATCTTTACCCGAATTCGAGCTATACGGGAAAGAAACAGCGATTAAGTCAGGAAAAATAGCGATATCTTCTTCTAGCGATCGTGATGCTGTCTATCAAACTCTCCTTGCTGCTGATGCTTTACGTTATTTAACTTTACAGATTACAGCTTCCAAAGAATCGGGACATCCAGGCGGATTTGCTAGTATTGCCGATGCGATCGCTTCCTTGGTGATGCTAGGACACAAAAATATTATCACCGAAGTAGGACACCATGCCCCTGGATTTTATAGCAACGTGTTTTTGGATCGTTCCCTCGAAGAGATGGGAATTAATACAGTCCAAGACATGCGCGATCGCTTTAGAGAAATGCACGGATTACTTGGACACCTCTCAGGACAAATCCCTGGACTTCTCAACCCTGCTGGTCCCCTCGGACAAGGGCAACACTTTGCTATGGCAGGGGCAAAACTACACCCAGGCATACTTTTCCCCGTCACGATCGGCGATGGTGGTTTGGGTGAACCCTATATTATGAGTAGTTTTGGTCATTTCCATACTGCTTATCCTCAAGTGACTAACTTCTTGCCGATTTTGGTTTGGAATGGTTATTCCCAGGAACATCATAGTATGGTGTCTACTAAAACCAACCAAGAGATGATCGACTACTGGAAGGGTAATGGTTTTGCTGAGGTAATCCTCGTCAATGCTAAAGACTACGATGATGTCAACCAACCAGGAAACTATGTTGATAGCACCAAGTTTTCTCTGGCAAAGCGGATGGAATTTACTCAAGCTGTCTTAGAAGCGACCGATCGCGCGGCTAAATCTGCATTGGGTGGTACACTAACCGTACTAATAGTCAAACAATTAAAAGGGGCTGGAGTTCACAAACGCGGCGCACAATCCCATAACCTCTATCCTGGCGACTCAGTAGAGAAAGATTATATTGTCAGTGCGCTAAAATCCCTTGCCTTAACTCCAGAAGCTTGGCAATTGGTTCGCACTAACTACGAACGTTCTAATGGTGGTGCAGCAGCAAAAACTGTAGTTACAGAAAAGATTTTACCTCTAGCGGATTTGGGCAGTTTACCTCTAGAAGAGTATGCAGTAGGTGGTGACAAGAAAGTAGCAACCACTGCTATGGGTGCGATCGTCGGTTATGTTGGCAAACAAGATCCCAACTTCCTTGTCTCTAACGCTGATGGGAATGCAGCATCGGGTATTAATAACATTAACGTTGCCCTCAAGATTATTCACCCTACCACTGACGATACCTACTATCAACAACCTCAAGGACAGGTTTACGAACCTTTAAATGAAGATGCTTGTGCGGGCTTGGCAGTTGCTTTATCTCTGTTTGGGGCGCGTACTCTGTGGTGTTCCTACGAATCTTTTGCTATTAACGGTTTACCGATTTGGCAAACTGTCACTCAAGCGATGGCAGAATTGCGCCGTCCGACTCCTGCTACCATTACTCTCTTTACCGCAGGGGCATTGGAACAAGGGCGTAACGGTTGGACTCATCAACGTCCCGAAGTTGAAAACTACTTTGCGGCGATGATGCGTAATGGCAATGTTTTTCCTCTCTTTCCTTGCGATGCCAACAGCATTCAAGTTTGTTACGAATGGGCATTGAGTGCTAGCAATAAAGGGATTACCATTACTGCTAGTAAATCTCCCCTGCCAATTTTGACTACTTTTGAGCAAACTCGTCAAGGTTTGGAAAATGGTGGTGTAGTCTTACAAGAGATTGCTGGCGAGAAAATGCTTGTTTTTGCTGTAATTGGAGATATGACCTTAATTCCAGTTTATCAAGCAGCCAAACAGCTAGAAGCTCAAGGAATTGGTTCGCGTATTGTTTCCATCATTAATCCTCGTCGCTTGTATCGTTCTAGTGATGTAGCGTGGGAAAGTTGTAGCGAACGGGATGGCAAATTCTTAGACGATGCTGGATTCGATCGATTATTCGGCGGTGATGCTTTAATCGGCGTTACTGGCGGTACTAGCGCCATGTTAGAACCATTGATGTTACGCAGTAATTGCCAGCGCGATACTTTTGCCTGGAAACGGGGAGAAACCACTGCTAGCGCCAGTCAAATTATGGCTTTTAATGGTTTGACTGCTGAGAATTTTGTCAAACGGGCGATCGAGTTGCTTAGTTGAAGTAGGGGTTAGGGTAGTAAGGGTGTGGGGTGTAGGGTGTAGGGGAAAGTAGCAAGTAGCAAGCAAAAAAAACTTAAGACTTCTGTACGGGCGAATGGCCATTCGCCCCTACGACTTAAAACTTAAAAAACTTCTGCCTTCTGCCTTCTGACTTCTGACTTCTCCCTACACCCTAATCCCTAACCCCTAATCCCTCTTCTTATTTCAACAAAACAAAACTGTATCCATCTTGAGATTTGAGATCTGATTTAATCGTAATGGGAATAGCTGCACCATCGCGATCGCCAGAAGGTAAAAATTCTACTGTTCCAGTTGCGCCTTGAATAGAGAAATTCGGATCGGCTAAAAATTGTTGCAGACTTTTTCGATCTTGCTTTCCAGCTTTTGTCCCCGCGATCGCTACTTCAGCCGCGTCATAAGCTAAAGCTGTTCGCCAACTTACTCTGGCTTTCCATAACTTAGTTGCTTCTCGAACAAAAGGTTCATCAGGAAAGGCATCGGGATGCCAAGGTACAGCTAACATCATATTTTTAACGGCTGATTGTCCCTGTTTGATGGTTTGAATTTGATAAAGAGTTTGACTTCCTATTAAAGTTAGACGGTTCTGATTTTCTTTTGCTACTGTGATCGCTTGTTGAATTTTATTGACAGCAGGTGCTAATAACAAAGCATTTACGCCTTTATTAATTGCTCTCGAAATCACAGCTTTAGGCTCGAAATTAGCTTCAGAAAAGTCACAATTTGTTTGGATAATCCTACCACCGTCTTCTAAAATTGCCGAGGTAAAATCTTCTTTAAGGGACTTACTGTATTCAGACTGGGAGTCAAAACAAATCGACAAGTTCTTTTTTTTAGCTTCCTTCAGTGCGTAGCGAGAAAGAGTATCGGCTTGAAAACGAACACTAGGAACAGTCCGAAAAATATAATCTCCTAGTTCAGATATTTGCTTAGCATGACTTGTAGGGGAAATCATCACCAACCCACCTTTCTCATAAATTGGTGCTGCGGCTATAGTTGCTTCGCTAGTCTGATGACCAATTACAGCTAAAATTCGGCGATTATTAACGAATTCACGAGCAAGTTGTTGAGAAATTAGGGGATCGTTATCGTCGCTAGCAATAGTTACTTGTAGTAGTTTGTTGTTGACTCCACCCTGCTGATTGATTTCTTGTTGGGATTGTGATACGCCTCGCAAAATTTCTTGAGATACATCTAAATTCTTAGCGATCGGTATGCTTACAGCAATTTCGAGGGGATTGCTATTGGCAACTTGAGCATTATTAAGATAGATAAGAGTTTCTGGATCGTTAGGTTGTTTCTTAAGAGATAATTGCAATAAATTGATGGCAACAGCATAATCTTTTTTCGCAAAAGCTTTAACTCCAGATTTCTTCTCCTCGGTAGCATTTGCTGCTATTAAAATCTTGTCTCCAATACTAATTCTTTCGGTTATTTTTTTCGCAACTGGGATATTTACAAAAGATTGATGTTTGCTTGCTGTGAGCCAATTTTTTAAATCCAAACCAAAATTATTAATTAACCACTCAAAACCCACACCCACAAAAGTTGCTGTTATTAAAAGGGTTAATAATAAAATTTTTGTCTCTGTTGACTTTGACATAGAGTTTGCAAGGCGATCGAGTCGAGGATTAGCTATCAGCTTTTTGCCTTAGTTTTTGGCTGTTTGATTTTCTACTTAACATTGGAGACAATTTGTTTTCCTAGCGGTGAAAGAGTATACCCCAAAAAAGCTTGAACTGGTGGATTAGCTGGTTGTTTATAAACATAATAAAGGGTTCTTTTGTAAGGATAGTTAACAGCTTCTGGTGTTAAACCATCAACCGCAACTGTTCTAATTGTTCTTTGATTGGCTACCTGGGTATAGGTAGCATAGCCGATTCCATCAGTTTTTAAGGCTCTTAGAAGAGGAGTAGTAGCATCTTCTTGCATTATTGTAATATTAGGTGATGTCGCAAAATTATTACCTTTTAAAACTATTTCTTGAAAAACTTGATAAGTTCCACTAATCTCTGGTCGATTAATCACACGAATGGTAGCAGAATCCCCTCCTAACATCGACCAATTAGTAATTTGTCCTTGAAAAATTGCTTGTACCTGCTGCTGAGTCAATCCCCTCCGAAAAGAGTTATTGTTACCGACTACGATCGCGATCGCGTCTTGAGTAATGGGAACTGCAACTAAACCCTGTGCTTGTTCTTGGGCTTTGAGAGGACGAGAAATAGCAGCTAGATCGACTCTACCTTGGAGCAAGTCTTGAATACCTTTGTTGGAACCTCCTGCTTGACTAACAATCTGTGTACCAGGAAATTGTTGTTCAAATCCATTTTTAAGAAGTTTATTAATTTGCACCATACTAGTAGAACCATCGAGTCGAATCTTAGTTCCTGCGGGAACATCGGCTGGTGGTACAAAGTTCGTTTGGTTAGAAGTTAAGTTAGGTGTTGGTTTCGATTCTTTAGTAGCTTGAAGTGAATTATTGAAATTGAAACCAGAATTTTGAGTAAACCACCAGTAACCACCACCAAGGATACCACTTGTAATTGCAAGAGCTAACAATAAAGGTATCGTTTCGTTATTTTTGTTCATGGTTCATGGTTCATAGTTCATAGTCATGCTATCTAAAAATACAGCGTAGAGATTCATATTAAATTGGCATAAGTGGTTATAGTGTTGCTGAATTAAGACATGAATCGATAAAGTAGCAGATAACTATAATTTTAGTCATTATATCCCCTTAGTTTAATACATAGCTCGATCGCCTATTTTTCTATTTTCCCGATGCCCGATGTTCAATGAACTATGAACAATAACCAATAACCAATAACCAATAACCAATAACAAACAACCAATAACAAATGACCACTGACAATCAAAATTTAAACTCGGAATTCGAGCCAAGCCTCGATCGCAAACCAATGCCTAAAATTAATTTAATAACTATGTTTCGTTTGGGTTTGTTTCAGATGGGATTGGGGATTATGTCCCTGTTAACTCTGGGGGTACTCAACCGAATCGCGATCGATGAACTAAAAATCTTACCTGTAGTTGTCGCTTTGGCGATCGCTATGCATCAATTTGTTAGTCCTACTAGAGTTTGGTTCGGTCAGATGTCTGATGCTAAAACCTTCCTCGGCTATCATCGGACAGGCTATGTTTGGATTGGTGCGGCAATATTTACCAGTCTTTCTTTTGTAGCCCTACAAGTAGTCTGGCAATTAGGAACTAGTTTACAAACTAATGGTTGGAGTTTTCTAACTATAGCTTGGGCGGCACTTTTAGGGATGGTATTTGCTCTTTATGGTTTGGCTTTAAGTGCTAGTTCGACTCCTTTTACCGCTCTTTTGGTAGATGTTACTGATGAAGATAATCGTTCTCAATTAATTGGGATTGTTTGGTCGATGCTAATGGTGGGAATTGTGATCGGTGCGATCGTTAGCTCTACACTATTAAATAGACCAGAAATTTGTGGAGCTGACATCACTACCTATAATCCTCTGCAAAATACGGCGATCGCTAATATCCCTCAATTACAAACAGCAATTAATCCAGTTTTTATAAAAATGCCCTTAATTGTCTTTGCTCTTTGTATTTTGGCAACTTTTGGCGTTGAAAAGCGATATTCTCGTTATGGTAGTCGCTCGATCGCAGTTGCTAGAGAAGACCAAATTACTCTAGGTAGGGCGCTTAAAGTTCTGCTTGCTAGTCGTCAAACAGGGATATTTTTTAGTTTTTTACTGGTACTAACCCTGAGTATCTTCATGCAAGATGCGATATTAGAACCTTATGGGGGTGAAGTTTTTGGCATGTGTATTTCAGAAACTACTAAACTCAACGTTCCTTTTGGTACTGGTACTCTAATCGGGATTGGTTCGACTGGTTTTTTCCTGTTACCTCGTATCGGTAAGAAACAAACTACCAAGTTAGGGTGTATTTGTGCCGCAGTTTGTTTTGGTTTGATTATTATATCTGGATTTGTGGGTAATCCAGGGCTGCTGAAAACTGGTTTGTTTGTCTTTGGTTTGTCCTCTGGCATAATTACCGCAGGCGCTACCAGTTTAATGTTAGATTTGACGGCGGCTGAAACTGCTGGTACTTTTATTGGTGCTTGGGGATTAGCTCAGGCAATGTCTAGAGGGTTGGCAACAGTCTTCGGTGGTGCAGTTTTGAATTTTGGCAAAATTGTTTTTTCTGCACCTGTAATGGCATACAGTCTAGTATTTGTCTTACAAGCAATAGGCATGATTCTAGCAGTTTCGATTCTTAGAGCAGTCAATATCAAAGAATTTCAAAATACCACTAAAGCCGCGATCGCTACCATGATGGAAGGTGAGTTAGAGGGGTAGGGGAGAAGCCCAGAGGCAGAGAAGCTGAGGGGCAGAGGAGCAGGGGAGAGAAGGAAGCGGGGGAGACAAGGAGAAAAGTAGGAAGTGAGAAAACTTGCTTACTTCAGACTTCAGACTTCAGACTTAAAAACCTTCTGCCCTCGTACTTCGTACTTCTGCCTTCTCTCAACCAACAAATTAAATACCTGACAACTTATTCCCTTTCTTGATGCCCAAACCAAGATCGCTGGCGATCGCCATATTTATCTTTGAGTAGTTGTTCTACTTCCTCCATACTGCCATCTGCTGCAATCCAGCCGTTTTCTAGATCGGGGAAGTCAAGTTTGCAGTTTTCGCATTTTTTGCCGTCATAAAAACGAATCGGACACCAAAACGATTCGACATTGCGTAGCATCTCTGCGCCTAGAGAATAAACTCCTGTCATCCAGTCACAATACAAGCACCAAATTAAATCTTGTCCGACTAATCCCTGAAATTTGTGCCGACTAACGTTAATCCAGTCACTATGTTTGTAATTAGGAAATTCCAGTACCCAAACAAGAATGGGATAGACGAAAACCTCTGCAAAACGGATCGTAAAGAAAACTGGTACGGCTAAAGTGGTTGCCCATAGTGCAAGATTATTGCGCCACCAACCAAAGCGTTGATTCATAAAGCCATAAATCCGCGAACCTTTTTCCCACTCTTGGCGATGAGCTAATTCGTGGAGGAAAGACCAAATCTGCATGACTGTAAACTGAGCGACAAGAGATGCTAATACACCTAACCATCCTGCTATAAATCCCCCAATCAGCCAAGGAACCCACAAAATCATGGAGACGATTAAGTCAAGCAGGGGCGCTTTCGTAAATGCTTCGGAAATCTCTTTATTCTTTTCGCCCAGTCGTGATAGCAAAGCTAATCCTAAAATTAGGAAAATTTCTAAACTGAAAATAGCTACAAAGGCAATTGCAAAATTGTTCGTACTCATAAAAAAAATTAAGATAAATTTAAAATTTTTTGGCTCTTCATCAAAATTAGATTGACTATAATTTCTTTATATAGAAATCCCAAGCAAAGAGAATAAAATCTTTAACCACTTTTAATGTTTGTTCGATTTGCTTGCCAAATTTTGGTGTGATCGCAATCTAGCGAACAACAATTGTTTTTTTTCAAGCAAATAAAGTCTCAGAAATATTGCTGATTAAAGAGAAACAGTATTTGGAGCGATATTTTTGTTCGATAAACGGAACTAATTTTTGATTAAATGGAGGCGAATGCTGATGACTGCTGTTTCCAGTTTTAATAATTTTCAAAAATATATTCCTGTAGTAGGAGATATTAATCTCAAACATCCAGTTGCCTATCAACTCACTCGTGGAGCTGTTACTGCTGTTAATGCAGTGCAAATGTTAGTAGCAGAAGCTTACATGAATGGTTTGGAAGTACCAGATTATGCTCTTAGAGCATTATTTGATACCTTTATGCCCATCTTTTTTAAATATTTTCCTGCTTTGCTAGCTCCCTACGATTGGGTACTCAAAGAAACAGATCATCTGGCGGAAGGTTCGCGAGAATTAATGAAAATTCAGTACGACTTACCCCAGGAAATGTTAAACCGAATGTTGGGAGATTGGAAATTAATTTATCCCAAATACAGCATGGGTTTATGGCAAAACGGTGCTACCAACTTAGAAGAAGCTCAAGCACACATGATTGAAGATATGATCGCCAAAATGGATATCCAAGATGGGGACAATATTTTAGATGTTGGTTGTGGTTGGGGTTGTATTGCCAATTATCTGCTCTATAAATTTCCGAATTTAAAAGTCACAGGAGTTAATTTAAGTAAATTGCAGTGCGAATACATGCGTAACAAGATGCAAGATCCAGAAAGTTATTTAAGCTCTGGTCGATTTAAGCTCTATGAATGTGACTTTAATGATGCTCAATTCGAGGAAAAATTCGACAAAATTTTATCAGTCGGTGTTTTTTGTCATGTAGGTAATTTAACCAACTCTTTTGAGAAGTTAACTTCTTTCTTGAAGGATAACGGCAAAGTTTTTATTCATATCATTACCGTTCGCACCCCAAATAATATTTCTAGTGCTTTCACACACAAATACATTTTTCCTCACGGTCGTTTTTGGAATTATGACGAAATTCCCAAACACGATCAAAATTTAAAAACAACTAAACGTTGGTATCTCAATGGCTCTAATTATTCCCAAACCTTTGCTACCTGGTTGCAGAATTTTGATGACAACCAAGAAATAGTTAAGAACTTAAACTACGGCATGGATTACGCTAAATTCCGCCGCATGTGGAGATTTTATTTAATCTGGTTCGTTCGCAATTTTGCTAGCTGTGATGGGGAATATAACGGCAACGGGCAGTATTTGATGGTGAAAAGGTAGAAGGGTTAGGGGTTAGGGTGTAGGGGAAGTAATGAGTAATGAGTAATAAGTAATGAGTAAAAAAACTTCTCTACTTCAGACTTAAGACTTTAGACTTATTTTTCCTTCTGCCCTCTGCCTTTTTTCCTACACCCTTTCTAATCCCTAATCCCTAATCCCTAATCCCTAATCCCTAACCCCTAACCCCTATTCTTCCGTCATCACTTTCAACCTAACCACTCGTTCGCCGCCGTCATCTAATTGTACTTCGATAATTTCGCTACTGAGGGATTCTAAAGAAACAAGCATCGATCGCAGGTGAGGGGTACTCGCTCCTGTATCTACATAAAGACGATCTGATAAATTACTGATACGCTTCCAGGTAGTATAGAGTTTGGCTACTATTTGTTCGAGATTAATCGATTGTTTGACTAAATCGGCAGCAGTATTGAGACAATCTAATCTTAAAGCTTCCTCTAGCGCCATTTCTAGATCGATTGGCGATTTTTTGAGGGTTTGTACCTGTGCTGCGGCATCGAGATATTTAGCCAAATTTTTGGCTGAGGAAGTTAAATTCTTGACGGTATCGATGTCAGGATTGGCTGCTATTTCTTTCTGAAGGGGTTCGAGATGAACATCAGGTAGTTTTTCTAATTCTTTGACTAAAGGAGCGAGATGACGGGCAGGAAGCGCCCCTTCCTGGGCTTTTTCTTTGACTTCCTCTGGTAATAACTCCGAACTCATAGCCGTCCATTCGTCGGTTAGCTGTTTGACTTCTCTGCGCGTAATGCGATCGCCTTTAGCAGCAGCTTCGCTTACCATTTGTTGTATTTCGGGCGCAGCT
>CAZJTL010000008.1:0-57396 GCA_964548905.1 uncultured bacterium
TTGGTTGGTCGTGGCAACCAGAATAATTGCCTACCCCGAAGTATTGAGGAGATACCAATTATCTTCCCTACAACAGAGAGTCGGGGGCAATCCCATGTTAGCCAAACGGGTAGTCAGAGAAGAATATTTAGGTTTAGACGGTCAGGCATTAGACCATACTCAATGGTTAGATATCACTCCCTACATCATTGCTGCTTTGATGTGCTTGGTACTGGTGCGCTTTATTGGACTGGGATTCAACAATAAATCGCTGTATTTGTTAGGTGGCATCATCACCGTATCGGTAGCGGTAATTCGCATTATTTTGTACAGTTTGCCCCGCAGTAAAGGAAGATTGGGTCAATGATGTCGCGGACTCACATAGTCCTGGCTGTAGCTGCTACTTCCTTGGTTTTAGGTACGGCTGATGGGATGGTGTTAAGTCTCAGTGCAGTTTGTTCTCAATTACCAGATGTGGATACAACTAAAAGCTTTTCAGGAAGAATCTTATTTCCCCTCAGCAGCTATCTAGAAAAGCGTTTTGCCCATCGTTCCATTACCCATAGTTTCCTAGCACTATCTTTCTTTGCCGTCATAATTTTCCCCGTCACCTTCTTCGGCTATCAATACTATCTGGGTATGGTTTCTGGTTACTTCTGGGGCTTTTTCGGCGATGTTTTTACCAAGTCAGGAGTAGCACTGTTTTACCCTTCTAAAGTTAGAGCGATTTGCCCTGCCAATCCCAGATTGAGATTATCTACTGGCAGCAGTGCGGAATGGTTTGTCCTGTTTATCTTGGTAATCTTTGCCATTCTCAGCATTCAGATTAATTCAGCAGGAGGCATAGTTAGAAACTTCAACCAAGCATTAGGTTTACCGTCGGGGGCAATCGAAACCGTAAACCAAGACGCATCTCGTTACTTACTCAAAGCACACATCAAAGGACGTAACGCCATTACTCAAGAACCAGTAGAGAAGGCATACGAAATTATTCAACCTCTCAATCAGAATGACTTACTGGTCAAAGACGAACTGGGAACTACCTATCGGGTGGGCAATTCTCAAGAAAGCCAGATTATTGCCAGTCAGATGAAGATTGAACGGGTAGCACCGATAATTACTACCGTCACTAATATTTTCCTCGATGATGAGGATTTATACGAGAAGATTGCAGCCTTACCCCAGGAGCGAACTTATCTCAGTGGTACGCTAACTATCTTTGATGCCGACGGTCTAATTATTCCTACCCATATTGACCGCTATGACACGATTACTTTGCAGCCAGCTAGCGATATTGCTTATGCGCGGTTGATTGCTGCTACTCCGCAGGAAGTGTTGAGGTTGTTGGGAGACTATTACGGAAGTGGGAATTTGGTAGTAAGGGTTATAACAGTAGACGAAAAATAATCGGCAGCTTTTTGAAAAAGCAAAATTTAAAAATTTATGAAGGGATCTATTATCGGCAGTTTCCGCAAATATTATACAGAAGTTAAAGAAATTATCGATTTATTAGAAAATATTGGTGTATCCATTATTTCTCCTAAAAAATCTAATGTTATTAATCCTGATGAAGAATTTGTATTATTCGAGACTGATGACACAAGCCATACACCAGTAGAGATACAGTTGATAGCCTTGCACAGAATACTAAGATCTGATTTTGTTTATGTATTTAGTCCTAATGGCTATATAGGTCGTACCACTTCCTATGAAATTGGTAGAGTCGTAGAACGAAAACTACCTGTGTATTTTAGCGAATCACCAAAAGACCTACCTATTTTTATTCCCTCAAATTCCATCTGGAGTCCTAAAGAGTTTGTTAAGTATCTTTCAACAAATAATAAGCTACCGAAGCTTTCAGTGACTAGCAGCACCGGGCTTGCAGAGAAGCTACATATAGACTTATTTTTAAATAATTACTATGAATAGAAAAAAATTATGAATAGCAAAACAGGAAAATATATTGTAATATGCGGAAGTATGTCAAATTATCCAGCAATGGTAAATTGTCATAACTTTTTACAAAAAAACAATATTCCTAGTATTCTTCCTTATGAAGAAAATGATATTGCTAAAAACTTTTCAGAACAAGAATTATATTCATTAAAAAGAGAAGTTTCTAGGAAACATTTCGATAGTATTTGTGATGATAAAACCTTCGCTATTTTAGTAGTTAATACTCCTAAAAATAGTAAAAAAAATTATATTGGTGCTAATACATTTGCCGAGATAGCTATTAGTTTCTATTGTAAAAAAAGAATTTTTCTCCTTGACGATATATATGAAGAATATAAAGATGAATTAATTGCTTGGGAGACTCAACCACTACAAGGAAGTATCGAAAAGTTGATTAATGCTTATAAATCATTGGCTAAAATAGAGGCTAAAGTATAACCTTGTTTGAGCGCAACAAGAATTTTGTTAATGATTGATACAATATTGTTACATTTTTTAGACAAAGAGGTTATTAAGTTACTGAATTTGGAGAATAGCTATAAACAAAATCCAAAAATATATGAGGATATAAGATTTGCCACTAAGTTAGCATTTCTTATTTGTATTAATCGAGTAATCATTCCTGCCTCTAATTACTTTGAGTCACCATTTGCTAAAAATATTCTTAGTGAATTTAAAGATTTTGTAGAATGCGGTTATTTAGGTCTAATTTCTAGTTCAACAAACTCTCTAGAGTTTTTAGAGAAAAAACAAGAGCAATATGCACAAGATAGACAAAGATACCCCATATATTTTGCATCAAATAATTCAGATGACTTAGCTAACTCATCTCAATGGATACCTCGAAGTCGAAGCGCGACAAAAGATATATCTAAAAATTGGGTAGACAATATAGATAATCGACAAATTTGGGAAAGATTGTATGGACGAACATCCTATACTAAGATCGAACAGTTTGAAATTGAGCTATCTAAAGTTCCAGAAAGACTAGAAAATGCTGCTTTTATTTCTGATTTTGTTATTCCTTTAGTAAAATTTAAAAATTCCAACTCTGTTCAAGTAAATAATCATCTTAATAAAATTATTACTAAAGCTTATATTGAAAGTTTTTTAAACGATTTCAATGCTGTTTGCATGACAGATTTTCCCTTATTTGATACTTCTATAATTTTGCCAGAGAATAGAAGTCATTTATCTGTCAGGAAAATTATAAGAATTTTAGAAGAAACCAGAAAAATAGATTATATAAAAAATATAACTGGGAAAGAACTACTTTATTTTAAACAGAGTAGAGAATGGGATATTTTTATAAAAACAAGTATTTTACCTATTATTTGGGAAAACAATAAAGATTTTAGCCATAAAATTATTCATTCAGACAATTCAATTCAATTAAGTCAAAAAAATCATAACAGAGAAATAATTCATTCTCTTCAAAGCGAGAAAATAGAGATTTATAAAAAGCAAAGTGCAGAGGCAATGGAATTGGCTAAACTAGCAGCTAGTAGACCTATAAATATTACTCAAACTCAAGGTAACAACATGGCTGGCGATCGCAACATTCACATGGGTGATAAAGGAAATTATATTGAACGCAATGAAGGGGATTACGTTCAAGGAAACAAATACATGGGAGAAGAAAAGCAAACGCTAGCCGAGGCTGCTGCTGAAATTCAAGCACTACTAAAACAACTAGAAGAAACATACCCTACTGACTCTACAGCGAATCAAATGGTGGTAGCAGCTAAAGCTGTGGAGAAAATTGAAGGCAATCCAACTTTGAAGCAGAAAGCGATAAGTGCAGTAACAGAAGGTGGTATAGCTGCTTTTGAGAAAGCTATTGATAACCCTGCTGGTGCTTTTATTGCTGGTGCTGTTAAAGGTTGGAAAGAAGCACAATAGACGAAAACTGAAGCAAAGTCCTGAAAGATAAGCTATGACAGAAAACGGTAAGCCTCATGATCGCAGAATTAGAATGGGCGACCAGGGTAATTACAATGAATCAATAGGTAGAGATTACATACAAGGTAACTTTTATCAGATAAATATCTCTCAGGATGAGAATAGTCAAACATCATCTAAAAAATCAGAATCTCAACATCATAGTGTCCTAGATAATCAACAAAACATAGCTGTTAACTCATCTGGAAAATGGGTTATGATTAAGGGCTATTTTTTTGAATCTACGAAAATTCGCACGCATCAAGACAACAAAATAACAGTTGAAATCTGCTCTAATAGTGCAGAAGAAGATGCAAATATACGCTCGCTCCGCCCAGAGCGGTATGGACATTCAGATATAATCTCATTTGCATATCGAAACGATGGTTTTTTGGTAAGAGTTGAGAGCATAGAAGAAGAATTTGAAGACGATGTTTGTACTTGGTCGCTTACATTAATTCCAGAAAATACTCAGTATGGCGGTGACACCACAGAATGCGCGTATCACGGACACGACCGCTATTATTCTGTTGATGATATTGCTGAATTAAGAGGAAGGCGTATTCTATTAAATAATCCCCCAAAGCCAGATAGAAAAAGAAACTATTATCTATCTGATAGTTCAATGATCGAATCTTTCATTAGTAGTCCTATAAATAGAAATATTAAAGTAGATAGCTGTGTTTTAAAAGAACTGTATCCTTACTTTATAGACCAACCTAGAAAATATCTTGAAGTATCAAGGCTAGCAGCCATATTCTATTTGAAAGCTGCTAACGTTGTGGAACAAATTCTAGAATTATCTTTGGAACTAATTGAGCAAGACAAAGTTCATGTCAAATTCAAAGGTAAAAGAAGGAGAACTTCTATCAATGTTGAACCTGCCATTATTCAAATAGAAGGGGATTGTTATCTGAGTCAGAATTAATGGCGAATATATATGCGCCACAGATCACGGCAAAACCTCCAAAAAATAGTCCATAACTGGTATTAGAACCCCCTAACTAATACCTCATCAATGTTTGCCAGGAAAGAAAAACCATTACCAGTAGCCGTACTCAAACCCGAACCCATTAACAACACCTCATCAACAGAAGATGCAGGTATTCATTTGGGAGAGGGTTATTACTGGAATCCCGAAGCTTTACCCAATGGGCATATTGTCGCTATTGGGGCATCTGGTAGTGGGAAGACGCAGACCCTCAAGGCGATCGCTTTTTCTCTCCATCAAACCTACCCAGATATGCAGATTATCCTGCTGGATTTTCACGGCGACCAAGAGATTATCGGCGAGACTTGCTATCCGATACACATGGCATCTCCTCACGGTATCAATCCTTTGGTGGTTAATCTCGATCCTGAAGGTGGTGGCTCTAATTTACAGGCAATTCAAATAGCGGGAATTTTGAAGAAATCGCTGCGTCTTGGTCCTAATCAAGAAGGGATGCTGATTGAGATTATTAAAACCTGCTATCTCAAGCGGGGTATAGTTCAGGAACAACGGTCAACATGGAGTTTCGAGCCACCCAACTTTGATGATATCGAAGAAGAATTGAACCGCCGAGTAGCCACGGCATTTCAAGATGAAGAGAAGAAGGAATTAGCCGAAAGTATCTGTATTCAAAATCTACCAGTGGGCAAGCCCAACACCAGTGGTATCTATTTCATTTTCCATCAGAACCAACTGATTTACATTGGTGCAGCTAGAGACATTCAAAAACGTATCGACGGACACCACCACATTCGTTACCTGCTCAAAGAGCATTATCCAGGGGAACAGGTAGAAATCCGCTACTACGAACATCTATCCGACTGGCAGGAATTAATCAAACTCGAAAACTATCTAATTCAAATCCACAAACCACCCCTCAACCAAACCACCCTCAGAACCGAGTGCAAAGATAGCCAGAAATTGAAGCTGAAGCTGGCAGCTACTTTTCAGTATGGAGTTTTCAGCCGTCCCCAACCAGAGTTTAACGAGAAGCTGGTGCGGATCGATTTATCCAAACTACCCACCGAACTAAGAGCGATCGCTGCTGAGTCTTTGGCATGGCAACTAATGAATCAACATCGCTTGATGGGTGAAATATCTGGCAAACTCCCCCGCACCTTCCTATTCATTGATGAAGCTAAGGAAATGCCCAAGAAAGAAGGTAGTGCTTGCGACCAAATTATTGCTGATGGACGTAAATTCGGACTGGCTCTAGTAATGGCATCCCAATCAGAACGTCATCTATCTGCTGATGTCATTGGCAATTCCAGCACCAAAATTGTCTTACCAGTTGACCAAACAGAAGTTAAAAAGGTATCCCAAAAGTTTAGATTTTCAGAGAAAAAAGTAGAAGCTCTTACTCCCCTCACTGCCCTCTGTCGCTTTGGTAAAGATGCCGAACTACTAGAAATCCAGCCCTATTACCAACGTTTAGAAGATGCTTAGAGCGGTTAGAAAATTCCTCAAAAATAATTCTCCCGATTGGCTCAATACCGAAGTCAATAAAGACCTGCTGCAAAATCTTTCGGCAAATATTACAGCTTCCAAAAAAACCATTACCTCAACTAGCTATGACGTTAATTGCTCCCCTCGCCCAAACTTGGGAGAGGGGTTGGGGGTGAGGGCAAAGACTCAACCAGCTTCTAAACAATCAACATTATTAGATAGCGATCGCCCAATATCTATTGAAAAGTGTTTACAGTTCCCAACCCCAGGCACTCCACATTGGCGCAGAATCAGACAGGTATTTCAAGCACTCGACAACGCACCCTTTAACGCTTCTTATAACCAACTTATTGAATACGTCAGAGAAGCCACAGGCAAAGGTTGCTCCCGCAAACTTATCAGCAAATGGAAAAAACAAAAATTAAATTCAAATATTCCAGATAATAACTCAGGCGACCGCCATATAGAAGAAAGGACAGCAGCAATTTCTGCTTCACCAACAATCATTGATATTCCATCTACTGTAAGCAGTTTACATTTAGCTAAATCATCAAACCATTCAACCAACAAAAAATCACTCTCTACTGATAACTGGTCACTGATGACTGTTTTAACGGCAGGAATTATGGTTAGCTTAGTCGGCTGTGAAATCATACCTTTTAACAATCGTCCGAGCGAAAACATTGCCATTGCTTCCGTTACTGCGCCCATAACTCCTCTGACTCCAATACCAGAAAGAAGAAAAAATCGTCTTGAACCCCGCAACATCAAAATCGAACTCACTCTGTCTAATCCTCAAGACTTGAAGATAAAACCAGGAGACAAAATAAGCGCAGGACAAGTATTAAGCGATCGCGTATCCGAACGTAACCGCTTACAGGCAAAGAAAAAACAGCTACAGCTATCCTTAGAAAAACTCAATCTACCATTAACCCCAATTCCCCAACCCAAACCCATCCCCGAAATCGCAGAACTACCACCAGTTTCTTATGCCGAAGAAGAAGCTGCCATTAAACTCAAACAGCAAAAACTGACCGAAGCCCAACAAGCGATCGCCCTACAGCAGAAAAAAATTGACTCAATAGAGCAACTCAAAACCAACAAAAACCCTAATAATATGGCTTCCCCCGAATTTCGGGGGACTGAGGGGGATCAAAAAAAGGGTTCTACACCAAACCTAAAACTCATCCTCGAACACGAACGAGCTAATCTAGCTAATCTCGAAGCTGCCAAACAAGAAGCTCAAATCCAGCTAGAGGTAGCACAAAGCAAACTGACAACTGCCAAAGAACAACGTGCATACATCGAATATCAAAGACAGCTAGAACAGACCCGAAGGGCGATCGCTATCGAACAAAGAAATCAAGCAATTGCCAGCCAGGAGTCAGAAAGAGAGCGACTGCTAGCAGAAAGAGAATACAGCAAAGCCCAAATTGAAACCCAGATACAAACTCTTGACCACCAAATAGAACAACTCAGCACCGTCAAAGCACCCTATGAAGGCACAATCAAAAAAATTAAATGGACTGGTCAATCTGACCATAATCTCACTGCCGTTGTTACTCTGGCAGTCGATGGCGATCACTCAACCATCGCCAACAGCACGGGCAAACCCACCCCAACTACAGAAGTTAGAGAAACCAGAGAAGAAGACAAATGATTCTCCAGAGTTACC
Organism: uncultured bacterium; assembly: GCA_964548905.1. GTDB lineage: Bacteria > Cyanobacteriota > Cyanobacteriia > Cyanobacteriales > Xenococcaceae > CAZJTL01. Next base: position 7,989 of record CAZJTL010000008.1, read on the forward strand.
CTGTTTGGATAGCAGCAGCGAATGTATTGAACTACTAGCAGAAATAGCGATCGCCAATTCCCCCGAACTAGCAACCTTAGATGAACAAATTGCTCTCATCGATAAGCGATTAACAGTAGCAGGTGAACGAATCGAACATACATCAAAGAAACGTTGGACTAATTATCTTTCCACCGACCCCTTAAGGATAGCAGCCAATCTACTCGGTGGGGGAGATGTACAGCGAGATAATATAGCGATCGCCGATTTAGAAGTTAAAAGTGCGGAATTGGAGGCATATCGAGCCAATCTGCACAGACGCAAAGCCGAGGTATCTTCGCAGTTACGAGAACAAGTTTTGGGTTTGGTGTTGGAATATGAAGCAGCAGTTAGGCAGTATTCATTAGTTGAATCTCAGTTAGCCAATCATCAGGTGCAGCAACAGATTATGGAGATTGATTATCGTTTTGGTAACGGTTCAACTAGCTCTTATCTTGCTCTTATTCAAGAAGAAGAAAAGTTAAATAATCAGTTAGTGCATAATCAGTCTACTCAATTGGAAATAGTTAGTAAGATTGGACAAATAACAGGATATAAGTTTAAAAATAAAGAAAATCTTTAAAATACTTGATTTACTTGCTTTTTAATGCGTTATCAGAGCTAAGTTGTTTAGAATGGAGCAGCATACAATACTAAATTACTAAAAAAGAATCAAATCCATTATGGTATATACAGTCTGGAGTGCATTTAATCGATTTAGAACAGATACCGTTGACCTCGCTCCAGATGTTACAGATCGAGCTAGAACAAGTCGTAATTATCTATTTGACCAGGTTAAAAGACTTGCGAATAATAACGCAGACTTTCCCAGACTAAAAGGTGGCTATTTATCATTTGGTTCATTTGCTAGAAAAACAAAAATTCAGCCATTAGATGATGTAGATATTTTGATTCTCTTAAATGATGAAAATACAGAAGTACAATCACTATACAACGAACCTTATACTTACTATTTAAAAGCTAAAAATAGCTTTGCTCCTTTATATTTATTTACTGATGATTATAACTATGTAAATTCAACAAAAATACTTAACAAAATCAAATATCATTTATCATCAATTAGTAATTATAAAAAAGCTGAGATTAAGAAGACTATGCAAGCAGTAACTCTTAATCTTAGTTCTTATGATTGGGTATTTGATATTGTACCAGCCGTACCTGCTTATAATTATTCTGGAAGTATAGCTTACTATTTGATACCAGATGGTAAAGGCAAGTGGATTAAAACAGATCCGCGAGTAGACTCAACCAATGTAACTAAAATTAACTCCAGACATAATGGTAAATTCTTACCAACGCTACGACTATTAAAGTATTGGAATCGGCGAACGCATAAGCCCAGACTTCAATCCTATTACTTTGAAACTTTAGCAATTCAAGTATTTCAATATGCCACGTCAATTGAGAATTTTCCTAATGCAATAAAATACTTTTTTGATAATTGTCCTTTTTATATAAATCAAATATGTTCAGACCCAAAGAATTTAGGAACAGCATTAGATTTATCTGTTCCTCAAAGCACAAAAGATAAAATTATTACTGCAATGTCCGAAGCCTCAACTTTTGCTAAATATGCTTTAGTCTATGAAGAGAAATCAGATAATAAAGAAGCTATTTATTGGTGGCAAAGAATTTTCGGCTATGAGTTTCCTTCTTACGGCTAGTAATAGATATAGTTAAATGATTATCAATGAATTCAATTACTCAAGAACAGTTAGAACATAAGCAGTTACAGCGTCTCGCAGCCCAAAGACAAATTTACTCAGATGCCAAAAAAATTCAAGCAATTAACATGATTCTTAGTGTACCAGCAGTTATTGTTTGGTCTATTTTAGTGGTGAAATTTCCTGATTTAAAAATCTGGTCTGCTTTTTGGGGAATTGCTGTAACTTTTTTAGGATTTATTGTATTTAATCCTTTCCAAAAAGAACTACAAGAAAAGGCTGCTAAAATTCAACAATTATTTGATTGTGATGTACTTCAATTAAGTTGGAATGAACTCAATTCTGGAAAGCGTCCTGAACCAGAATTAATTTGCCAAAAAAGTCGAAATTATAGACGTAATCATTCTGATTATTCAAAACTAAAAGATTGGTATCCAATTGGTGTAAGTCAATTACCAATTCATTTAGGTCGTTTAGTTTGTCAACGTACTAATTGCTGGTGGGATGCTCGATTAAGAAGACGGTATGCTTACTATATACAGTTAATAATTATTGGGTTATCAATATTTGTATTTTTAATAGGATTTATTAATGGTTTAACCTTAGAAAAATTTGTCCTAGCGGTATTTTTTCCTTTAACACCTGTATTATTTTTTGGAATTAATCAATATCGCGACAATATTGAAGCTGCTTCTAGATTAGATCGTCTAAAAGATGAAGCAGAAAGTTACTGGCGACAAGCTATTAATCAAAAATTAGTACCTCAAGAACTCACTCAATTATCTTATAAGTTACAAAATAGTATCTACGATAATCGTCGCCGAAACCCGTTAATCTTCGATTGGATATATAACTGTATTAGAGATGAAAATGAAGAAGAAATGAATCAAGGTGCTGAAGCTTTGATTGAAGAATTATTTAAAAACCCTTAATATGAAGCGAAATATATCTCGTTTTTATTTGAATTATTTTCTTTACCAGATTATTCTTAACTCTACCCAAAATCCTTCACTTCAATTCATTTTAGGTAAAAATACGGTTTAAGAAATAATTAAGAATCTTCTACCCTGGTATTAAGACCGTTACCAGTTATTACCACTGTGACCACCCAAGCCCACACACCGTAACCATTATGAGTAAAGACAAGAGAGAGCAAGTTTTCCAAGCCTGTCAAGAATTATTAGAAGAAGAAAAAAGCGTTACCGTCAGAGCAGTAATCGATCGCGTTGGTGGTTCTTCTCGCGACATTTCCCCCATCGTCAAAGAATTTAAGGAAAACCTGGAAGCAGAAAGCTCCCTCTCCGTTTCAGAAAGAGCCGAGGTCAATACCAGTCATAAAGATGAAGAAGATTTTATTGATACCAACCCCGTAACGGCTAACTTAGAAAGAGTTGACAGAGAGGCTCAACTAATTGCTGCCAGAAAGATTGTTGCTACTGCTTACTACGAAAAAACGCAGCAGTTTAACTTACCAGGACTACAAGAAGAAGTAAATCAGGCATTATCGGAGGTTGATGCCTTAGTTAATTCCCAAGACGAGACATTATCCCCAAAAGGGATGTTGAACTGGCTCAAGGGGAGACAGAAACAACCACAGTTAAGATAAACAAACCCGAACCAGAGCAGCCAGAAATAGTTTCTTCACCAAAACCACAGAAACAGCCCGTATCGGATAAGTCCGATAAACCCGATAAACCAAAACAACCAATAAATTCCCAGCCCACCCCTCAACTTACTTACTCTCAAGTTGCTATAGCTGAGAGGAGATCGCTACTCAAGACTTGGTTGGCATCTGTCATCGGTACGGCGATCGCTTTTGCTTTGGTATCTGGTATTAAAGACATTAGGGCATTAGTCACAACCTCGATGAGTGCTGGCAGCATTGCTTTCGTTGTTTCTGCCCTCAGTAACAATGGAAATAACAAGTGATATTTCGCATGGATGCAATCAAGCTCCACTGAATAATCATCCGATACTTCAGCTTATCCATCTTTAACGAGAGGAGATATTATTGACTAACTCTATGATTGTTTGACTTAACCACCGTAGCATCATCCCAAAAATCATCATCTGTCGGCTGACAATCAGGATCGGCTTTAGCTAGGGTTTCTATCTCTTCCTCGGTCATTTTTTTAACTTTTTGCCAATCAGTCGAATCTTTAGTTTGTTGAGGAAGAAAAGAAATATGAAGGCGAGTGTTAGTAGCCTGTGCAATACGATTCAAGGTTTTAATGGTGGTATTTTGTTCCCCAGCTTCAAGCCTGGCAATTAGAGATTGTTTGGCAGACATAAGCTCGGCTAACTCTTTTTGAGTTAAATTAGCAGATGACCTGGCAGCAATAATAGCCGAAGCAATTTCAAACTCAGGGCGTTGAGCTTCATAAGCAGCCTCATATTCAGGATCGTTTAACCATTGTTGATGAAGGTCGGAAATAAGCGTCATGATTGAATCTCCTTGGCTCTTTTTAGAGCGAGTTTAATTTCTTGGCGGGGAGTTTTTTGCGTCTTCTTGATAAAAACTCGGACAACAACAACACGCTTGGGTTTGGCGGTGACGTATAAGGCACGAGAGATACCATCCTTACCTTTCAGTCTAATTTCCCACAAACCTTGTTCGAGATATTTAACGTAAGGTTTACCAACTTTTTCTAAGCCATGTTCGGCGATTAAATTACTAATCCACACAAACTTAGCTTTCATGTCGTTGGGTAAAGCTGAGAGTTCAGCATCAACAGTTTCGTTGAGAGTTTCAACAGTCCAGGTCATATTTACAATATAACATATAAGTTATATTTCAAGATTTAAGGCAATAGAATAGACTAAAAGTCTTGCTATGATTAGTTTCTAAACTTCTTTTTCGGGGAAATTTATTTTTGAATTTTGAATTCCCCGTCAGGGGCTGATAACTGTTTAATCTGTCAACCCAGATAACATTTCCGATAATTCCACCTGGTCTTTAGCCCGATTGTCATCATAAATCATCAAAGTATCTATCTGACGGTGGCGGGACAACTTCTGCACCTTCCGCACATTACCGTCGGTAGCATCCAGAGCAGCCGTAATCGAACTGTGTCTGACCCGATGGGGACTCATCCGTTTGGTTATCCCCGCTTGCTTACAATAGCGACGCACCAGCTTGTAAATCCCATCCCCAGTTATCCGATGTCCCTTATGCTTGAAATCTAACGCCACAAACAACGGTGCTTTCTTCTTCCTGTGCTTGTATGCTTTACACCAATCTAGCAGTGCATTAGTAGTAGAGATACTCAAGCCAATAATTTCCGTCTGCGTACCCTTACCCTTCCCCAGTATGGTTAATTCCCTAGCCAGAGGCTCAAAATCCCCGTAGTTCAACAAACTCACCTCATTCCGTCGCAGAGCATTATCCCACAGCAGCTTCAACAAAGCATAATCCCGAATCCCGTAAATCTTCGAGCGATCGCAAAGGTCTAGAACCTTACGATATTCCTCTGGACTAATCCCGCTCGTATCCCGATATTGCTGAACCCGTTCCCCCTTCACATCCTCCAGGGTAAACTGACAGATGCCCAACTTGCGACCCATGCTACAGAGAGTTTTAATCGAAGCCAACCGCCGATTGACCGTCGCTTCCGATAATCCCTTATCAAACAGCTTGGCTTTATAATTCAGCACCACTCCTACAGCTGCCGAACGTTCCAGATGAAGAAATTCTAATACAGCATCTTTGGTAGCCAGATTGCCCGTAGTCGAGCGAAAAAAGTCATTAAGGTCTTTAGAGTACGCTTTTCTGGTACTGGGATTGCGTTTGTCGAGTAGAAATTGAGCTAGCACGTCGGGTTCTGAATTCGTAAAGTGTCTCTCAATTTTGGCATTGAAAGAATTTTCCAGGTGTGATGGAATTTGGGGGTTAACTCGTTCCATATGTAACGGTATCGAAAAGGCTAATTTCCGAGAGCGCAATCGGTAATAACCTTACTGTACCGTGATTTGGGACTGTTTGTTATTACCGATAATTTTTAACTAAAATGACCCTTACTATCAACCCCTCAGACTACGCTCAATTACTAGCTAAATGTAGCGGCTTGCAAAAATAAACCCTTCGGCTCGCAAAAACATCTTTTTTCGGCTCAGATTATTCTGCAAAAATAATTGACTTCGGCTCAGATTAACTACAAATGGACTCACAATCTTTGCAAAGGGCTTGCAAAAACCATTTCTGGCTCACATTAACTGCAAAAACCTCTTTTACATAGGAATACCAATTTTGAGCATTTGATCTCTTAGATCTTGAGTACGACCTGGAGGCAATTGACCATACAAAAACGAACGTACCTCATTCGTTTTAATGTTCAACAACTCAGCTAAAGACTTAGCATTATAACCATGTCGAATTAAACGGGGTTCGAGATCGTCAAGCCCAATAGCCAAGATCGTTTCCATAAACTCACTCGTAATCGGTTTTACTCCCACTCGATAAGCTTCAGTCATTGCCAGAGTTAGATATTGCTCGATTTGTAACGGAGTCGATAATCGTTCGGCTAAAAAAGAGATGGCTTCAACCGTTAGAATTTCAGTAGGTGGAATCTTGCTGCTGGTTGTTTGACCCAAAACCCATTGAATATATTGCTCTTGATAACCACGAATACCTTCTAAGAAAAAAACATAAGTACGACCGCCAATCTCTTCTAGGGCTGGTCTTCTTAAATCATTTTTCAGTTTGGGATGTCCTGCTAGCACTACACTTAATTTGCCACCATTGTTACTTACTAATTCAATTAACCGCTTTAATCCAACCAGGGTGCTATGGTGAAGTCCGTGAGCATCATCGACAAATAAGGCGATCGTGTGATGGCATTTTTGAATCAGTGCTAAAAGTTGCCGTTCTCGCTTTTCGGGTTGGGTAGGGACTTTTAAATCTTTTTCCGTAGATAAATCGTAAAACAGAGCAGTAATCAGGGTTGATAGGCTTACCTTATCCGATTCCACAGCTAGAGAACGAGAAACCAAAATCTCCTTACTTTTTGCCAGATCGGACATTAGACGCTGTAAGAAGGTGGTCTTACCCGACCCAACAATACCAGAAAGCGCAATCAATCTACCTTGGCTAATGGTTTTTTTTAGTTCTTTTTCCAAATGAGCTTGCGGTTCTGTTTCAAAAAATCCCAAGTGGTCGAGTTCTCTCTCTAAACCAAAAAATTCCATCACCTCACTAAACATAGCTCGCCTACCCCCTCAGTTCCTTTGTCCTCGAAAATAATCGCGGATAAAAGTCATTACTTCTCGTTTGTTTAGAGTTTTTTCCAGAATCTCTTCCACTTTTGCCATCTCTTCTGGAGTGAGTTTAGCTAAGGGTTTGACTAGGTAATCAGCGGTCTCGCCTTTGGCGAGTGCTGCCGCACCGCTCTTTTGGCTGCGAGCGCATTTTTAAAGGTCAATTCCTCAAAAGGATCGGGATCGACAAAAGATCTAACGGGAAAAGGAATCAAATTAGATTGAGATGAAGGTAACTCCACTTTAGCGATAACCGAACCAGGTAAAACTAACTGTTTGGCTAAAGCTTCAATGCGGTCGGCACGTTTTTGGGTTAAAGTCTTCTTAAAACTGCGATAGCGATCGAGAGGAATGGGACTACCGACTGGGGTATAAGGACCATAACGAGTTTCTTGATGTTCTACATAAAGCTCGCGATCGAATAACCCCCACCAAAGAATTACTTTTTCTCCCGCTAAGTCAGGTTCTACTTCATAAAACACCCCATCTACAGTAACGCGAGCATCAATGCCCACTTTTCGTTCTTCTGGTTCTCTGGCAAAGGTGCAAAACCTATCCCAATTACACATTTGTTTTATTCCACCAGCAGGAATATGAGTTAACCAATCTTCCATGCGCGAATGTGATTCACGGCGATGGGGTCTATTGTTATAGTGGATTAAAAAACGCATCAACCATTCATTGGCTTCTGCTTCTGTCTCTGGTTCGTGGAGATGATAGAGGGTTTCGTGCATCTCTTTGACGGTACGAAAAGGACGCTCTACCTTACCTTTGGAGCGAGCGGTAACTCTTCGACCATCTTTGCCACCTGGCATATGGGTGCGTACTTCAATTCCCAAATAGTCCATCACTTTCTGAAACACTCCGCTACGAGCAATCGGACCGTTATCCATGTACAGCATGGTCGGAATACCCATCATCGGGAAGTCTGACACTGCTTGGTGCGCGTGCGACCTGCCGCGAAGCGACAGGTCGGTCGCATCCGCTTTTTTAGGAGACATGGCGTTAAACAGGAAACGCAGAGCAGCTTCTACATCTTCTCCATAAACACCGTGGTACTCCTGATAAGCTACACCACTGCGGTCGTCTACTACACTGTAAAGCATCAGTAATGGTTTGCCTCGACCTGGTTCAACCCAGGTTGGGTTCTTGAGATGCTTGAGGTCGGAAGGACTTAAATCAAAGTGCCAACACTGATTGCTGTATTCGGCTTCAAAGCGCACCGCAGGGGGTTGACGAGTTAGAACCTGGTAGTCGTAACCCCATTTTTTGAGGTAGCGATTGACAGTAGATTTCTTCAATAATCCTGATGGTGCTTGAAGAAAGCCATCGTTCGTATTGATGCCCTGTTCTTCCAGTAAACGGATAGCCTCTGCTGTAGATAAATGATGACCTTTTTTGTTATTGGTTCGTATCTTTAGAGCAGCAATTACCTCACAGTACCTTTCCAAAGTAGTTTTAGCCATGACACGAGGTCGATCATAATCGCTTCTACGCGCAGATTTAACTTGACTTCGTTCTCGTAGCACTCGATAGATTGTATGTTCGGAGACTCCATACAGATTGGCGGTTTCTTGAATTAATGCCCTTCTATTAGAACTATTACTTGGTAGGCTCGCCAATCGTTGACGTAATTGAACTATTGCTTCTGGAGGAATCCTTCTATTGCTCATGATTCTCCTCAACCAGCTTTTTTGGATTTAGGCTGATAAAGGTGTTTTCTGGAGAGCCAGTCGTAGAGAGTTGAAGGAGAGCAATCTAAAAGTTTAGCAATGGAGCGTTTGCTAATTCCTTTAGCTAGATAGGAGCGAATTTCTGTTTCAAATTCATCTAGCTTTAGTTTAGATGAGAGTCTACCAGGCGGTCTTCCCAGTCGTTGTCCTGCTGCTTTACGTTTCGCCAAGGCTTCGGTAGTTCTTAGGGAAATAAACTCTCTTTCTATTTCTGCGGCTAAACCTAATACCGTCGCACTAATCCGACTCTGCATCGAGCCATCAAGAACCATTTGTTGCTTGGCAATATGAACGCTCATCCCTCAATGTGGCGAGGTTGCCTCGCCACGAAGCTGCATACAACATTCGAGTATTTCCAGTACCTGAAGGGTCGAACGAGCCATCCGACTTATTTCGGCGAAGATGACTACATCCCCCGATTGAGCGATTTCTAATAACAACTTGCCTACAGCTCGCTCTCGCCACTTCAGACTTCCTGATGCCGTATCTTCAACAAAATGGAGAGAACTAATGCCATGGTGATTGGCATATTCCAAAATGCCGTGACGTTGGTTATCTAAATCTTGGTGGTCAGTTGAGACTCGCAGGTAGGCATAGGCGACCATAATTAGCACTTTCCAAACAAAACTATGTTTGGTTATAAATTGAACGAATATTATCTAGTTTAAACCTAGATCGCTCCACATATTCGTTCATTTAATACCATCGTATTAATTGGACACTGCTTAATGTCAATAGGCTCAACAGTAATCAGATTAACAATTATAGGCTTTTTGCAGTTAATGTGAGCCAGAAATGGTTTTTGCAAGCCCTTTGCAAAGATTGTGAGTCCATTTGTAGTTAATCTGAGCCGAAGTCAATTATTTTTGCAGAATAATCTGAGCCGAAAAAAGACGTTTTTGCGAGCCGAAGGGTTTATTTTTGCAAGCCGCTACAGCTAAAGCTGAACTAACAAAACCTGAGAATCCTCCGAAAGTAAATGTCATTCCAAGTAGGATACCTATTGCCTTAATCGGTTTCATGAATCGATTTTTCTTGCTGTAATTCAGAACAAGAAAATTACCTCTCAGTAACCATTCTAGTAAAATAATCTAGAACCAATAGGATATCGAGCTTCTTTATTAAAAGCTAGAAATTAACCAGTAATGCCGTACCGTACATCACTATCAATCCCGCACTAAATCCTGCCAAACTAATTTTAGATAACCAAGTACCACCGATTTTACTAGCGGTTCGTGCCAAATACGAACCTACTTCCACAATTACTTGTAAAATCGCTCCTGCGCCGATGCCCATAAAGATTGCTGCCCAGTGGGGAGAAAAGGCAAATACGCCGAGCCAAGTTCCCAATACCGCAGGTAGCCCCGCTAAAGCGGTTAAACCGAGAAAAGTAAGAAATGAAGGTTTTGTTTTAACCAAAGGTGCAGCAATACCGATGCCTTCTGTCAGATTATGCAGGGTAAAACCAACTACTAAAAGCGAACCGAGGGCTGCCTCTCCCACTGCAAAAGCCGTACCGATTGCCAATCCTTCCCCTAAGTTATGAATGCCGATGCTAAAGGATAAATAGGTAGATAAGCTTTGTCCTTCAGGAGCTTGACCCCGACTGCGACCGATAGTTAGAATTGTCAGAAAAGAAATAGCTGCGATCTCCCAAACCAAAATGCTGCCTGAAAAGGCGTTGGCTGCACCACTGGCTAGTTCTAACCCCTCTTCAATGGTGTCTACCAGCAGAAAAGCCAGCATTCCCAAAGTTAAAGCGAGAATAAACTTCATTCCCTCCCCACCTAAAGTTTTAAGGGAGGGGTAAAAAAGCATTCCCAATCCTACTGGGACAACACCAACGTATAACCCTAATAAAGTAAAACCCCAAAGACGGGATAAAGAAAATTGAGGTGTAGCTACCGCCACATCTATAGTATGTTCAAAACTAAGACCCGTATTGGTAATCAAGTTAAGATGATGGGTTTCGTTTTCTACCCAAGGATAGGGAATATCGATCCAAGCGGTTGCTAGTCTGGGTAAAGCACCTGGAGGCTGTTGGGTAAACGTCCAGTAAGAGCCATCTACCTGTACTTGAGCAATTTGCATTGGTTCAGAACCTTCTGCTCTAACTAACAAGGAAATACCACGCTCTCCCAATACGGTTCGTTCTACCGTCAGATTTTCTAGAGGAGGTGCAGAAATACCCAATGGACTGAGAGGATTGGTAGAGAGGAAAATACCAATCGAAGTTATGAGGGCAATAAACGGCAGAATAGCCCACAACCAAGTTTTTTTCATCACAATACCTCAAATAGAGCTTCTTTCCAGCTTTCTCCTTCTCTCAACCACCGCCAGATTAAATAACCTTCACCAATCTCGCACAATCCAGCTAAAAGAAAATAAAATACGGAACTTAAAATTTGTATTCGCATTATGCCACCACCTCAAAGGCACTCATCCAGCCGAGTTCGAGGAATTCTGACTGGTGGGCGTGGAACATATACTGTCCTGGGGCGTGTTCTTTGAAGGAAAATTCTAAAATACCTCGCTGTCCCTGACACTGAATCACGGTATCGATAGTGCGGAGGGTGGGGGTTAGGGTCGTTCCACTATCGTAATAATCAAAGAAATTACCGTGAAGATGAAAAGAGTTAACTGGGTCAAACTCCGTCACGTTAATTAAATAGATCCGCACGGGGCGATCTCGTTCGATGCGGAGGGGTCGCTTCATAAATTCGTGGGGAATAGTATTCACGGCATAAAATTCGTTTTCCTCATCAAAGTTGGTGTCAAAGGCATTCATCACCATTAAAAATTCCTGCCACTGTTGATTTTCAGGAGTTCCTAATAAACGCGATCGCGCCTCTTGTTCGGCTTCAGGATGGCGTTTGGGGTCAGGATCGACGATAAATGCGCCGTAGAGTCCTTTATGCAGGTGTCGCTTGAAAGGAGCAGAATGACAGTGATAGAGATGACAGCCAAAGGGTTTAGCATCAAAGTCGTACACTACTTCCTCTCCTGGCATCGCTTCTAGCGTCCCAGGAACGCCATCTTGTCTGGCGGAATGGATGCCGTGAAAGTGGATGGTATGAGGATGCTGACTCTTGTTGCGAAAATTAATCTTAACGCGATCGCCCTCGGTAACTCTGATGGTAGAACCAGGAACGCGACCGTTATACGTCCAGGCGGGATAAAACACTCCAGGGGCAATTTCAATTTCCCTTTCTTCTACGGTCATGTCATATTCTCGCAAGGTCTGACCGTTAAGTAACTGAGAGACTTTTCCTCCGTCCCAATCGGTTAAGATATCGCGGGGACTAAAACCATTGCGATCGTTATCCACATCACCTACCGTAGTGCTGCCACCATGAACCGCGCTGCTAGTGGAGTGATTATTTTGCTGTTTGGGGTTTTGAGCTAATGCCTGACTGGGTAAAAACTTGCCTAAGATACTTCCCCCTCCGAGCAATCCCAGTTCCAACAGCGATCGCCTGGAAACATCAAATGTCATTTTTGCTACTTTTCATATTCTTCTCATAATTGTAGCAGAAGCTAGAAATTTACGAATTTTTTTTTAGATATGAATTATGGTATCGTCAATACAAAAGTCGGTTCTAATGGGGAACAGCCATTAGACGTAAGGGGGAAAGTTCGGTGTAAATCCGACGCTGTCCCGCAACTGTAAGGAGACTATTTACTGAATCTCTAAGTCAGGATGCCCGCCACTCGGTTAAATTAAATTGATATCTGCGAGGTACAGATCGTGATTAGTACAAGTAATTTTTGGCAACACACCCAGCGTTTTGTTTTATCATTGCCGATGCAGGTTGTCTTGTTGGTTAGTCTGTGCATGATAATTCTCTGGACGCTTTATTTCTCTACATATCCTCCTGTTCACGACGCACTACACGAAACTCGTCACCACACTCTGACAGTCGCCTGTCATTAATTAGGAAGAAGAAATGAAATCAACTAAATATGTTTTGTTGACCCTAGTGGCGATCGCATTTTGGGGACTAATTTGGCTATTTAACTCATCCCCTGTTGTATCTCAACCAAAAGTACAACTTCAGACCGAACCCCCGCTAGAACAGGTGATTCCAGATGAAACGATTGTCAAATTAGAGTTTCAGGCACTCGATACTGACGAACAACCTTTAAAAGATGCTAATGTCAGAGTTCGTATCCTAACACCAGCGAAAAACCCTTGGTTTACTTCGGATTTTCCTATTGTTGAGGGAACTGAATTACTCAATTTAGATGCGATCGCTCCTCAAGGAAATTTAAAGTTTGAGCAAGTGTTTCCCATTCGGGGTAAGTACCGTATCGAAGTAAGGGTAAATCCCCAAGTTAAAGGAGCATTTAAAGCTTTTGAGCAATCTTTTACGTTAAATGTCCCAGAAAATGCGGTAAAATACCGCAATTTAGCCGTTTTGGCTGCTATTTTATTAGGGGTTGGCTTTGGTAGTGGTTGGATATTAGGTGGCGATCAAACTGTTCGCGAGAATGAAATCGCCCCTCAGCCAGTGCGGATGTTGTTAAGTGGAATAACAATAGTCGCGATCGCAGTTTTATTTTTGGTTAACTGGAGTGCAGAAATAGCAGCACATCATAGTGAAGGTGACGCGGTTACTTTTTCTACTCCTTCTGCAACGATCGAGAATGAAGCAGTACAAGTAGAGTTATTAGGAGATACTCAAACGGTTGTCGGTAATTTAGCGACTAAAACAGTTCAAGTTACCAACCCTACGACAGGAAAACCAAGAGCGGATGTACAAGTTAGTGTCCAGTCAGTTGCTTTAGAGAATAACGCACTAATGTTTGCTTATCAAGGGACTCCCGATACTACGGGTAAATTGACTTGGCAAGAACAATTTTTTGATGGCGCACCCCACAGCGTCATAGCAGAAGTTACTCCTCTGGAAAATTCTTCTGGGCAGTTTACACCATTAAAAATATCTCAGGAAATAGAAGTAAAAGCTATTGCTCCTCCACTATTGCGTCGGCTTATCAGTCTGTTGTATTTTACCCTCATTTTTGTAGTGGGATTAATTGCAGGATTAGGGGGACGGAGAAGGCAAAAAGTGACAGTTTCTTAGCTTCAATATGCGCTCAAATTTTTCCTTGACCTTAGAGTCAACTCTAAGGTTTAAACTAAATCCAGAACTCCAATTTCAAGAGGAAAAAGAGATGGCAAAACGATTAGTAGAAGTATTTATAGCTGGTTGTCCTTTGTGCGATGAAACTGTCAAGCTGGTGCGAGAATTAGCCTGTTCTAATTGTGAAGTGAAAATCTACGATCTACATCAGGAAAGTGCAGCAGAAAAGGAAAAAATCAAGCAATATGGAATTCATCGTGTTCCTGCGGTAGTAGTGAATGGCAAGCTAGCAGAATGTTGCTCCTCTCAACAGCCTGTATCTCGTGAGATACTTGTAGCTGCTGGTATTGGACAAGGATAGAAGAAGATGACGGGTAAAGAAGGTTGTTTTATTGGCGAATTGAGCGATCGCCTGGGTATATCGGCTCATACCATCCGTTATTACGAACGCTTGGGATTACTAGAACCTCTCAGACGCACCGAATCACAATATCGTATCTATGGGGAAGAAAATGAAGAACGTTTGCGCTTCATTCAGAAAGCCAAGAAATTTGGACTTTCCCTAGATGAAATTAAACAACTAATTGCCATTAGGACTGAAGGAACACCTCCTTGTGCTAGTCTCAAAACAATGGTCAAGCAACACCTCGATGATTTAGACTGCCAAATTGAGGAAATGATGTCTCTACGTCGAGAATTAGCCAGTCGTTACGAAGAGATCGATCAGTCATTACCCGATGTATCTACTCTCCCGACTGAAGAAATCTGTCAGGGTAAAATCTGCGGGTTAATCGAATCTATTGAGTGATTCAGCTAGAAAAAATGAAACCTAAAACTGCTCTTATCGCTAGTATAAGCGGCACAATTCTTGTCGCTCTTTGTTGCTTTACGCCAATCCTAGTTATTCTTTTAGGAGCAATCGGGTTGAGTGCGCTAGTAAGCTATCTTGACTACGTTTTATTACCAGCATTATTCATTATGCTTGCCTTAACTGTTTTTTCCTACCGTCGTTATCGTCGTTGCTGTCAGCGTCAGGAATAATTCATCATGACTGAAACTTGTTGTTGCCTTCCCCAGCAAACCTCCTGGGATAAAACTTGTCCTAGAAATGGAATGAAGGGAAAAATGGTTCAAACTATTACCTTAAAAAGTTTGCTCATCCCTTCAGCTTTAGAAAACCTCAATGCAAATACAGCTTATTATTTCTGTGCTGCACCAGATTGTCCCATAGTTTACTTTAATGAAGAGGGTCAGATATTTAGCACCGAACAGGTAAAAGTTCCCGTATTTCAAAAGGATAAGGGTTTAAATATACCTGTATGTTACTGTTTTGGCTGGAGTCGCGATCGCATCCAACAGGAAATTATCAAGACGGGTAAAAGCACTGCCGAGACTAATATTCGTAGTCACATCCAAGCTCGACGCTGCGGTTGCGAAGTAAATAATCCTCAAGGAAGCTGTTGCTTAGGTAATGTTAGACAACTAGCGCAAAACTATGAACATTAATGAAGTCAAAGTCACAACTCAAGAAATTTATTGATGATAGTGCGAGATCGCACTACTAAGCTCTAATCATCAAATTACCCATCATACCTAAATCCTCGTGGTCGAGAATATGGCAATGATACACTGTTTTGCCAGCAAATTTCCTGAAGGGAATGCGAATGCGGACGGTTTCACCTCTAGGCACTAATACTGTATCTCGCCAAGCAAGTAATGATTCTGGTTGTCCGTTACGACTAATTACCTGAAAAGCATTATTGTGAACGTGGAAGGGATGATCCATCACTCCCGTATTAGTTATTTCCCAATCTTCTACTGTATCAAGTTGTACTTGGGTATCTAGGCGATCGCCACTATAAACCTGACCGTTAATCAAAAAAGCCATGCCCACCACAGGACTCATACCATGATTGAGTTCAAAGCTTCTGACTGTCTGAGGTTCGGGTAATGCAGCAATTGAAGTAAGTTGGGTGGGAATTGAAAGAGACTGTCCTGGGGCTTCGTAGTTAACTGTTGCTAAAGCTATAGGTTCATCGCGGTTGTTTCTGCCCATCATACCACCCATCATCCCTCTGCCGTTCATCATGCCACCACCCATCATCCCCATACTACCGCGATCGTAAGGTAAATTAAGTAAGCGATACTGACCTGATTCTTGGTTTCCTTTTACCAAAACTTCGGCTCGTTGTCCTGGTGTCAGTAGTAATTCGTTAACTTCTATGGGTTCGTTTAACGCACCTCCGTCAGTGGCGATTTGATAAAAAGCGTGATTTTCTAAAGCCAGTCGATAAAAACGGGAAGTAGAAGCATTGAGAATCCGCAAGCGCAATAACCCTTGTTCAGGTAAAGAAATACTAGGATTTACTTGTCCGTTGGCGGTAATGATATCTCCTTCTCTTCCCATCATCAGGGACATATGCCCCGAATTCATTAGTCTGCCATTATCATCTATTGCAAAGTCTTGCAGTACCAAAAACTCTTCTTTGGCTGCTTTGATTTCAGGGATTTCATCCAATTCACCGCGCACGATAAATAATCCTGCCAAACCCCCAAACAATTGTTCTGCAACTAAACCATGCAGGTGGGGATGATACCAAAACGTTCCCGCTGGATGATTTGCTGGGATCTGAAATTCGTAGGTTAGTTTTTCTTCTGGTTGGATATGCAGAAAAACATTATCTGCATTACCCGTAACGGGAATATGCAAGCCGTGATAGTGAATATTAGTAGGTTGAGAGAGATTATTAGTCAAGTGAATGCGAACCCGATCTCCTGGTTTGGTTTCCAGGCGAGGTGCAGGAACTTGCCCGTTATAGGTTAATAGATATGCTTGTCTCCCAGCTAAATTTACGGGATTTTCTTTAGCTATAATGTCTAACTCTAATAATCCATTACTACTTTGATAAACAGGAATAACACTAGCAGATGAAGAGGGTAAAGGTTGACTAGAAATAGTTTCTTGACGCAACCAATTACCTACTAAAGCTGTTCCTACACCAGCAGCACCTAATGTAATAAACTGGCGACGATTTAGTTTAACCATGATTCATCTACGAAACTACATTTTGCAAACTACGTAATCTTTAAGGCTGATAGCTAAAAGCTAAAAGCTACGAACTAAAAACTTCTTAAGGAAGCAGATCCATATCCAGCGTTCAATAAGATTGATATTCCTTAAATACTTCGACTTCTCCCTTGTCGTTAAACGCCAAGACTTGAAATGGTTGCTTAATATTTCGTGATTCCATTCCTGGTGTACCGATGGGCATTCCTGGTACGGTTAAACCAGCTAGTTCGGGTTTTTTATTGAGAAAACGTTTAATATCATCAACAGGAATATGTCCTTCCATTACATAACCATCAATAATGGTTGTATGACATGATGCTAATTGAGTTGGGAGCTTGTATTTTTGCTTTAAGGCTTCCATATCCTCGGTTTTAATATCTTTGACTTTAAAACCATGCTGTTTCGCGTGTTCGATCCATCCTCCACAACAGCCACAAGACGGACTGCGATATACAGTCATTTCTGTCGTTCCTGAATAAGCTGGTTCGGTTTCTCTATCCCAAACGCTAGTGAGAGTAGCTGTATTGGTATTTTGAGCGATCGCGCTATGGTTACTGACTATTTGAGTCGAATTCAAATAAATTGCTCCTCCGAGCGCAGAAGCGATCGCAATTGAAGTGATACTTAGTTTAGATACAAGTTTTGACATAATTGATTAAGCCGAGCGGGGATTTGTCTATTAGATTTCAATTTTAAATTCTCTAGTTAGCTGGAGAGTCCAGTAAATTTATAAAAAAGTCGGACGGGGACGAGTAATGTGAATTTCCCATAAAGCTTTGGCGTTGGCTAACATTTCCCGTAACCAATAGGGAATCATTCCTCGCAGTCCATAAACCTCTCGATCTGGCGTGCCTAAACCAACGACGTTTACTCCTAACTGATGACAAGTGTAGACAGCACGAGGTAAATGATAGCGTTGGGTAATCACAACTGCTTGATGTATGTCAAAGATTTTGTGAGCGCGGTAACAACTTTCGTAGGTGCTAAAACCTGCATAATCTAAAAGAATGTCTTGAATCGGTACACCTAAATTATGAGCATATTGTTTCATTGCCATAACTTCATTATAAGAAATTGTGCTATTGTCTCCCGTCATTAATAGTCTGTTGATGCGATCTCGCCCTTGGCGAGGCACTGCGCGATCGCTCTGATAGAGTTTGACAGCATTTTAAAAAAATTTAATTACAAATATTATTTGATTTATATTTTTCCCAGAACCAAAAACTTGAAATTCCTAAAAAAATTAGTCCCATAAAACCAGCCATTGGATTATTATCAATTCCAGTAATTAAGGTAGAAACTTTTTCTGTATAATTCAATAATTTACCTACATTGAATATATAATATCCCCAAACTAAACCTCCATGTAACCCAATACAAATTCCTAATCTATTGGAATTTACTGATTTTGCCAAAACTAAAGTTAATCCTAATAAAACCAAGGCGGGAAATTGAGGAAACGTTCTTATAATTTCTTCAAGGGGTTTTAGAAAATGCAATACGGCATAAATAATTCCATTGAATAACGAGCTATTTATAGTAGAATAATCTCGTTTTAATTCCTCTAACAACCAACCTCTAAAGAATAGTTCTTCTGCCAAAGCAATCCCTAATGAACTTAGTAGACCCTCAAAAACTATCCGAGTTAAATTTTCCGATGAATTAAGAATATTCACCCATCCTAAACTTGCTTCTAAAATAAATAAACTAAAAATCAGTAATAGTCCAATACTTAAGCCATTTAATAATTCAATAGCATTTTTTCGAGTAAAATTTAATCCATAAATTTGCCACCAATTCTTAGTGTTATAAATAACTTTATGCCAAAAAAATAATAAACCCACAAACTCTATATAAAGCAACACCATAGTGACAATTGTGGTTAAATTTTTGTCATTATTTAGTAATAAATAAAGGGGAATTGCCACAGGAATCCATAAAAACAAGAGAAACAGCAAGAAAATTATTAGCCTTAATGGTGCTGGATAACTAGCAATGCTGGTAAAGTTGACTTTCAAAATTTCTAATTTGAGATAAAGTTTCAATTAATCAGTGGAGTTTTGGAAAAATTAATAGTTTTGCCTGTTTCTATCAAAATTAACTAAAAAAGAGTAACTATCTCTTAACAAGGAAAAAGCACTAACCAGCATAAAAATAACCACTAATAAACTAGCTGCCGTATCTGCCCAAAGCCAGTTTAAATAAAAAATAGCTAACGCTGCTATTAACAAACCAAACGAACTAACACCATCGGCGATCGCATGAAGAAATACGCCCCGCACATTTAAACTATGATAACTTTCTTCGTAAAGCAAACTAGCATTTATTCCTTTAACTACCAGTCCTAACACTGATATTGCTAGCATCGGTAAACCAGCTTCAGAGGCAGAAGCCCGAACATTATGTAAAATTTCCCACAAAATCGCTCCTACCACCGCTAGGAGAATCAAGCCGTTCAGTAAGGCAGCTATAGCTTCAATTTGCTGAGGTTTTAATGGTAACTTAGTTTGAGTAGAATGTTCGATCGACCAAGCAGCAACTATGGCAATAGCGATCGCAATTAGATCGACCAAAAGATGTCCCGATAGAGCGATTAGGGATAAACTATGTACCCGAAGTCCTGTAATTAATTCAGCTAAAAAAAGTCCACTGCGCAGACATAAAACAATCCATAATAATTTCAGTGGTTGAGTTTTAGATTCTTCTAAAGGTATTTCGTTGTGGCGATCGCTCTTGACTGGTATCATTAGCTATTCTTGTAATTCATCTAAAACAGTTTCAACAGCCTCTACTTGCTTGGTATTACCCTGCTGTTGATAGAGATTTAAAGCTCGTCTGAGGGCGGTAATGGCTTCTTCGTTACGCTTTCTTTCTCTCAATGCCAGTCCGAGGTGGTAATACGATTGAGCATCTTTAGGATCGAGAGCGATCGCTTGGCGATGTTCCACGATCGTCATTAGGTAATCTTGCTGTTCTAAAAGAATATCAGCGATCGCTTTTCTGGCTACAACAAGATCGGGTTCTCTGTTGGCTGCTTTGTGATACTCGGCTAACGCGGATTCTGTATTGCCTTCTAGCTGAAGAATTTTGCCAATTTGAAAATGAATCTTCCCATCTTCTGGATTTAACTTAGCAGCCTTTTCAAAAGCTGCTATGGCTTGAGGAATATTTTTCAGACTCAACCAAGCAATTCCCAAATCGAGTTGAATTGTACTTTCAGAGGGAGCGAGGCTGGCTGCTCGTTGTAAAACCTCGATCGCCCTGGTAAACTGTTTTTTCTGAAGAAAAATTGTCCCCATCGTGCGATAGGCGAGGAGATTCTCTGGTGCTAGGGTAGTTACCTTTGAGAAAGCATTCAATGCGCCATCGTAGTTTTGTTGTCGTAACAGCACTACTCCCAATCCTAAATGAGCATTTGCCAGATTCGGATCGAGCTTGATGGTTTGAGTGTAAGCATCGGCAGCTTCAGCATAAACTTTAGAACTAGCGAAGCTATAAGCCAGTCCGTAATAAAAATAAGCATTATCACTTTCTAGGGCGATCGCTTTTTGAAAAGCATCTGCTGCTGCGGGAAAGTTACCTTGAACCGCTTGTAAATAACCGATTGCCGAAAAGACTCGCGGATTTTCTCGTTCTAAACTAACCGCGTGTTGGTAAGCACTCAATGCCTCAACCAGTTTACCCCGATCTACCAATTCTTTGCCTTGATTTAAAAGTTGATTGAGTTCGAGATCTGCTTGCCATGGTTCTAAAGTTTCATTAGCTGAATGAGCATTTACAGGTAACATCCCCCCAATAATTCCATTTAAAAAAATGAGTTTAAATATAAGCAGTCTTAACTGTATTGGTTTTGGATTAACGAGAGATAATTTTCGAGGTAACAGTAAAAGAGGATGCATAAGTGATTCAATCAATGTTGTTTTTCGTCCTAGCTGGACTCTGCGAAATTGGTGGGGGTTATTTGGTCTGGCTATGGTTGCGAGAAGGAAAGAGTATTTGGCTAGCCCTAATCGGAGTTGCGATCCTGGGTTTATATGGCGCAGTTCCAACACTACAACCCACTAACTTTGGACGTGCCTATGCAGCATATGGTGGTGTTTTTATTGTGCTGTCTATCTCATGGGGCTGGCTGATTGATCGGATTAGACCTGATAAATTCGATCTGCTGGGTGGTTGGATTATATTACTAGGTGTGTTAGTCATGATGTATGCTCCCAGAAACTAACGAAAGTTTATCAACAGTCTAATGTCCGTGTTCGGAACTATTTTTAAAATTGCGATCGCCCTGATAGCCAGATAAATCCGCTAATTCTGCTAAAGTTTTTTCTCCTTGATACTGTTTCCCTTTAATTTCCCAAGTGGGAAAACCTTGAATATTCGCTTTCATACAAAGGTCAGTTTGGGAATTTTTTCCCTGGGGATGGCACTCAATATAATTTAATTGGGCTGCTGCATCTTTACCAAATAACTGTTTTTGATTTTGACAATGAGGACAGGTAAAAGCCCCATACATTTTTGCACCAATTTGCTTTAAATGTTGTGCTAAATCAAGTTCCGCAGCACCAGAAGTAGTAGAAATAGCATAGCCGTTGGTAGTTTCAACACTGGGATTATTGACATTGGCATATACCCCCAATGTTCCCACTAAAACCACGACCGCTACGATAACTCCTGAAAACAAAAGTTGTCCGATATCTTCCCAATCGCGACCGATAATCGACAAAATAAACAGACATACTGAAAACACAGCCGAGGCAATACAGTAAATACAAACAGCTTTGATGACAAAGGCAAGTAGATACATTAAATAGCTGCTAAACACCGCCATTGCCGTACCGCCCAGGAACAGCAATAAACCCGTCCACTGCTCTAAACTGGCACGTAGTTGCTTTTTCTCTGGAGAAGTTAGCAAAAGAGGTGCGATCGCAAAAACAATCATGCTCAAATAGCCCAAACAACCAAATAGAGTTAGGGGTAAACCAAATACGGTAGCATAAGGACTCGATAGCACTATGTCACAGCCCCCCGTAGGACAAGCTGCTGTTCCTTGCGTTAATTTAACTACTGTTAAATAACCTGTGCCTACTGCACCAATAGTAGCTATTCCTGCCATTATTGGACGATAATAGCGATGAATCCAAGGAATAGAACGCTGACGACGACGTATCATATTTAAAACCCTCTAGATAGTGAATTGATTAAATTTGAGCGAGTTTTCAGATGATAGTTACTAGAAAAACTATCTCAAAACCCGACTGGCATTAAGAATCGCTAACAGTGCTACTCCCACATCGGCAAACACCGCTTCCCAAAGAGTTGCTATTCCTATTGCTCCGAGTAAAATAAATAGTCCCTTAACTGCCATTGCCAGGATGATGTTTTGCCAGACAATGGTGTGAGTTTTACGAGCTATACCTATTGCTTCGGCTACCTTAGAAGGAGCATCGGTCATTAGTACCACATCGGCAGTTTCAATTGCTGCATCCGAACCTAATGCTCCCATTGCCATGCCCACATCGGCTCTAGCGATTACGGGTGCGTCGTTGATACCATCGCCCACAAATGCCACCTTGCTTTTTTTATTTGACTTACGCAGATACTGCTCGATCGCTTCTACTTTATCTTCTGGCAGTAATTCCGCTTTATAGGTATCCAAACCGAGTTTATCGGCAACATTCTTAGCTACCACTCGATTATCTCCCGTCAACATTACAGTTTCAGTGACTCCTGTTTGTTTCAATTGGGCGATCGCTATAGCTGCATCTTCTTTAATTCTGTCGGCAATTAAGATATAGCCTGCATATTTTTTATCTATTGCTAGATGAACCACCGTACCTTCAACATTACAGGTGTCATGTTCTATCTGTTCTCTATGTAACAGGCGATCGTTTCCTGCAAAAATTTCCATTCCCTGAATTTGAGCGCGAATACCGTGTCCTGGTATTTCCTCATAGTCGGTGACATCAAATTTATTAATCGCACCATCGTAAGCCTCCATAATCGATCGCGCTACGGGATGATTGGATTGAGATTCAGCGATCGCAGCAACAGTTAATAATTCATTCTCGCTATAGCCGTTATAAGGAGTTACTTGAGTTACTTGAAAGACCCCTTCAGTTAACGTTCCAGTTTTATCAAAAATAACCGTTTTAACATCGGTTAAAGCATCTAAAAAAGTCGAACCTTTAACCAAAATACCTCTTTTAGCTGCACCGCCAACGCCACCAAAGTAACCC
Organism: uncultured bacterium; assembly: GCA_964548905.1. GTDB lineage: Bacteria > Cyanobacteriota > Cyanobacteriia > Cyanobacteriales > Xenococcaceae > CAZJTL01. Next base: position 31,068 of record CAZJTL010000008.1, read on the forward strand.
AGGGGAATACTAATCACTAATCCGCAGGGACAAGAAATAACTAATAAAACTAACGCGCGATAAACCCACTGTTCGCTAGTTGCGCCAGGAATGAATAAGGGCGGTAAGATGGCAACTGCTAGAGAGAGAAAAACTACGACGGGAGTGTAATAACGGGCAAAACGAGTAATAAATTTCTCTGTGGGAGCTTTTTTACTGCTGGCGTTTTCTACCAAATCTAGAATTTTAGCAATAGAAGATTCCGCAAACAGTTTGGTAACTCGAACCGTTAAACTACCCGTTTGGTTAATTACACCTGCTAAAATTGTTTCTCCTTTTCTTACCGTGCGGGGTACTGATTCACCTGTAAGTGCTGAAGTATCTACTTGAGAACTTCCCGATAAAATCTCCCCATCTAAAGGAACTTTCTCCCCTGGTTTGATAACGATAATATCTCCGACTTCAACTTTTTCTGGTGCAACCTCTTTAATTACCCCATCAATGATTAGATTTGCTTTATTTGGGCGTACTTCTAATAATGACTTAATCGAACGTCGCGATCGCCCGACAGCAAAGCCCTGAAATAATTCTCCAATCTGGAAAAACAGCATTACCGCTACACCTTCGGGCAATTCGTGAATCGCGATCGCTCCCAAGGTAGCAATGGTCATCAAGAAATTTTCATCAAAGATTTGACCCCGCAGAATATTTCGTCCCGCATTGGTTAACACACTCCAACCACTAATCAGATAGGCAGGAATTAACACTGCATACTCCGCGATCGCCCCAGGAGTATCGTGTAAGGGTTGGTTAAAGATTAATCCAATGAAAAATAGAACTAGAGAAATACCAAGGGGGACAATCTCTCGACGTAAATTGAACTCACCATGTTCGTGGCTGTGGTTATGACCTTGATGGTTATGATTTTCATGGGTCGCACAGCAACCAGCAGAATGTTTATCTGACATTATCTAAACATTTAAATAGATTTAATTGTTGAACAATTGAATAGTTGTTCAGATAATATCCAAAAAAAAGTAATTTGACAACGAAAAAAAAAAATTAAACTTCGTCTAAATGCTCGGCTACTTCCCGATAAAGATTAGCAATGTGCGCGTCTGCCAAGCTGTAATAAACGTTACGCCCTTCACGGCGATGTTTGACCAGTCGGAGGTTTCGTAGCAGACGTAATTGATGGGAGACAGCAGATTCACTCATTTTGACTACTGCTGCTAAATCACAAACGCAAAGTTCAGCTTTGACTAACGCAGAGAGAAGTTTAAGCCGATGAGGATCTGCCATTGCACCAAAAAACTGAGCCATTTGTTGTGCTTTTTCAGTTGTAACGATCTCGGATTGTACTTGACGCACTTGTTCTAGATGAACTAGGTAAGAATCACAAGTTGGTGCATCACCTTCTGAAGAAAATGTTTTTTTTGATTTGTTAACTTTGTTCATTGTTTAGACTTTAAACCCTGTCAGTTTAGTTGCTTAGACAATACTGGGTTAATAGAATTTTGAATTTACTTCTTTGATAATGATACTCATTTTAAGCTTGAATGTCTATTCAGATGAACGACTATATCATTAAAAAACTGTTGCCTTATTTGTATCACTTAAGTTTTCTATTTTTGCCCCAATTGAAACCTAAATTGTTCGTTTGTCGGGCGAGGGTGCTAATCACAAAAACCACATTTATCCCTTTACAAACCCCCACCTCTCCGCACTCACTTCCCACCCCACCCACCCTCAGAAATTGTTGTTGTAAGAAAAAAAGAAAGGTTGGCTAAGGGGTGTTTTTTGTGTTGGTTAGTTGGGTGTTTGGAGTTAGATTTTTTGTTGTTGTTTTTATTATTTAATTGGTAATTTTTATTTGTTTAAGTTAGGTTTTTGAGTATGTTTTTAATATTTTAAAATTAGTTATTTTGATATAATTAATATTATTAAAATGATTAATTACGAGGTTTTTAATATGAAAAAATTAGGGTTGGTTAATGTAGAAAAAGGTTGGAAATGGTTAAAAAATTTAGAAAGTAGATTAGAAAAAGAAAGATGGAATAGAAAAGTAAATTGTAGTGGTAGAAAGTGTTTGTGGTTTGGTGTTGGGGTTGAGTTAGGTTTTAAAAATAGTGTGTTTGAAGGGGGAAAAATTAATGATGGTTTGAGAAAAAGATGTAATGATTTATGGGGTGATGAAGATTGGAATAGTATTTTAGTTTATAAATATGAAAAGGGTGTAGAGTTAAAAGAGCATATAGATAGAGATATTTTTGATAATAAAGTAGTAATTATTAATTTTTGTAAAGATTTAATGAGTGGTTTTAGATATGATGGTGATATTTATTGGTTAAAAGATGGTGAAGTAATAGAAATAGATAATAAAAAAAGACATGGTGTTTGTAAAGTAAATGAAGAAAGATGGAGTGTAAGTATTAGAAAAGTTATTTATTAATAAATAATATTTAATAGTTTTTGTAATCAAATACCACGTTCTACAAAAGTTGTCGGTGGGGCGGTCGCCTGGCGTTTTTTTTTCTTTTCAGGGTTCACAATTTAAACATTTTCACTTCGGCTTGGCGAAAAAAAAATTTACTGCGTCGCACAGGCGACCATGATAGGGGAAAATTTCAAATGTATCAAAGTAACCAACTTGCGCGATGGCTGTATTCCTCGCTGTGAGTGGTTTTTAGATTGTTTTTACACGTCGGTCATGTTATAATTGTTGTTGTTGGTTCTTTTGTTTTGCCGTGTCTGTTCTCGCTTCGTCTTCCGTGTTTTCTGGTGTTGTTGCCGTCGGTTTTTCTGGTTCTCGTTCTCCCTCTGGTACTGCTGCTGCTGCCTTGTCTGCGTTGTTGCCTCTCGTTCCTGCTGGCTCGGCAGTGTTCGTCGGCTGTGCAAAAATATATCAAACTAATAACCTTACACAACAACAACAACGATAAAAACCAACCGTCATTTTGAACATCATAAACAATCATTGTGTATTTTACTCACAACGTTTATAATGTTTACTATGAAAGTACAGAAAGGCAAGTCACCAAAAGGTCAAACAGTGTGGATGGTTCTCGATGACAATTACTTCCCCATCGAACCAATCCAAAGATACTTGCGTTATTTAGATAGTCTAGAGCGATCGCCAAATACCATTCAAGGTTACGCACATAACCTCAAGCTGTATTGGGAGTTTCTCAGGGATAAGCATTTAGATTGGCAACAAATAACCATCGAACAGCTAAGTGAGTTTATTCACTGGTTGAGAAGTCCTAACCCTGCGGTGGTATCGGTTAGACCACAGACCGCTAAAAGGTCAGAGAAGACAATTAATCATGCTTTGACGACTGTTTGCTCGTTCTATGAGTTTTACGAGCGGATCGGTGAATCTGAAGGGGTCAATGCCTACCGCTATCAGTTTCAACCAGGACGCAAGTATAAACCGTTAATTCACGGCATCGCTAAGACTAAAGAAGTCAAAACCAGACTTCTGAAAGTTAAAGAACCGAAAGCTTTTCCAGGATGTTTGACAACGGAAGAAGTTAGACAACTAATTGATGGTTGCAATCGAATTCGAGATAAGTTTTTAATCTGTTTACTCTATGAAACGGGGATGCGAATTGGTGAGGTTTTGGGACTGAGACATGAAGATATTCATTCTAGAGGAGTTAATGAAATTAAGATTACGAATAGACCCAACAACATCAACGATGCTAGAGCCAAAACAGGAGACAGAATCATTCATGTTTCCAAAGAGTTAATGCATCTTTATTCCGATTATTTAATCGAAGAATATCCCGAAAATCTCGACTCTGATTATGTCTTCGTTAACTGTTGGTCAGAACCAATGGGAATGCCGATGAATCGCAACAATGTCAACGGCTTATTTAGACGACTGGCAAAGAAAACTGGAATAAAAGCTTTTCCCCATTTACTCAGACATACCCACGCCACCGAACTAATTAAAGCGGGTTGGGATATGGCTTACGTGCAGAAAAGATTGGGTCATGCCGATGTTCAAACCACGATTAATACCTACGTTCACTTAGTTACAGAAGATATGGCACAAGCCTATCAACAATATATACAGACCAAAAATAATGGAAAAGAAACAACTTAATTTATCAGATAAATTACCATTATCTATAGTTCCCGAACAAGAAATTAAATGTTATCATTGTGGCTCAAAAGATTATTTTTTCAAAGAAAAGATAACCAGGAAAGACGGAACTAAAGCCAAAGCATTTAGATGCAAACAATGTCATAAAGAATTTAGAGACAACTATAAATTCAAAACTAAATTTACAAATAAACCTAAAATTGGAGAATATAAAACAGAACATAGTTTCTGTCCTCATTGTCAAGGTAATAATTATAAAAAAAAGGGAATTTATCGCCGAAAAGATGGCACTATTGCCCAGAAACTTTACTGTAAAAATTGTCATAAAGAGTTTTCTAATAGCTACCAAGTTAATAGTCTTCAATTACCTTTAGAGGGAATAATCTGTCCTCGATGTTCCAGCACTCACTGTATTAAAAGCGGCACATTAAGAGGGAAAAAACAATATCAATGTAAAGACTGTGGTAGGTCATTTATTCTAGATTATTGCGATTGGAAGAGTGTTAAACAATCGGTATCTGAAGGGTTGCTCCTAGAGGAAATGTACGACTATGATGTGTGGGATTTAACTGTATTAGGTTATCAAAGAAATCCTACTCATAGCGACTCGACAACCGCTAATTTTGCTCCGATAAAACAAGACTGGTTAAAAGAAGCTTGTAAGAGGTTTATTAAGTTTAGAAGTGCTACTCTTGGTCTGACAACTTTAGGAGATAAGCTAAAAAGTATTAGGGATTTTTCTAGCTTTCTAAGTAAACGTTATCCTCATCTGCTTCCTCATGAATTAAATCGTCAGGTAATAGAAGATTACTTAGTCTTTTTGAAAGAGGAAAAATATGCAGCTTCTACTAGAATACATAAAATATCAGCCCTGAGAGAATTGCTTCAATATAGCGCAGCAATGAACTGGGTTGATGTTCCGAAAAGTCCTTTAATATTTACTGAAGATTTTCCATCCAGAGATAGACCATTACCAAGATACATTCCCGATGCTGTTCTCAAACAATTAGATGAGAATTTACAATATCTTCCCGATCCTATAGCCAGAATGGTGATTGTCGTTAGAGAAGTCGGGATGAGAATCTCAGAATTGTGTGCATTAAAGTTTGATTGTTTGAGACAAGATGCTCAAGGAGAATGGTGGATTGAATACAAAAGATTTAAATCAAAAGACGAACATAGTGTCCCAATTCGTTCGGAAGTAGCAGGAATCATTCAAACTCAACAGGCATATATTAGAGAACATTTAGGCAAAGAGTTTAATTATTTATTTTGTAGCACTAAAAATCCTAGTTACTTTGAGACATTTGGACGAACAGCAAATCAATTTTCCCTTGATTATTTTAAGCCAATACCCGAAATTATTCGACAGGGTGTTTTTAGAGGATATTTGCTTTTTTTAGCTAATACTAAACAAATAAAAGGAGAAGATGGCAAAATTTTTCCTTTGAATCACATCCACCAATTCAGACATACCAAAGGAACGGAATTAATTAATAACGGAGTCGGTATTGAGTACGTTAGACGTTACTTAGGTCACAATACTTTTGCCATGACCTTACGCTATACCCATATTCACGACCGCACCCTTAAAGAACAAGTAAAAGCATCGTGGGCAGAAGGCAAGATTGTCAATATTTCTGGAGAGCTTATCAAGCTTAATCCAGAGATTGATAACGCCTATAATTACACTTTCAAAAAAGGAATATTAGGAGAAGTTTTAGCTAATGGTTATTGTGCGTTACCTGCTAGATTAACTTGTTCTAAAGGTAATGCTTGTCTCCAGTGCGGTGATTTTCGGACGACGTTAGAGTTTTTAGAGCAGCACAAGGAACATCGAGATAGAACTCAAAAAGCTTTAGAAGTAGCAAAAACTAATAACTGGCAGCGTCAGATACAGGTTAACGAGGATGTTCTCAATAATCTCAATAATATTATCAATTCACTGGAGGAAGAATAATGAATAAGGGTAAAGAAAAACGAATTGCCGTTCTCAATAAAACTCAAGAAAAGCGTAGACGAGAATTTTTAGAGAGAACTGAAAAAGCGATAATTAAACTATCTCAAACTAATCAAAAATTGTCTTTTGCTAATATTGCTAGAGAAGCTAATGTCAGTATTAGTTACTTATATAAATATCCTGAAATAAAAGAGCGAATTAAGTATTTGAGAAGACAGCAGGAGGAGAATGCTAAACCCGTTAAACCTCAGTTAAGAACGGAAAAATCATCTCAAGCGATTATTAATCAACTGAAGAATAGAATTAAAGCTTTAGATGCTGATAAGAAAGAGTTGACTAGACAAAATGAAGCTTTAACGGGAAGGCTTTATAGTCTGGGTAATACTCAGGATATGATTGCTCGTTTGAATAGTGAAAATGATAGATTAAAATCTGAAGTTGAGAAACTAAGAGCAGAGTTAGCAACTACTCAGAAAGAGTTAAATAATTGCCAGCAGAGTTTAGTTATTAGCAATCCTAAAATAACTTCTATTGAAGAAAAAAGAACCAAGCCATCAACTACTGATGAGATTAGTGATGAGTTGAAATCTCAATTTAATGATGTTGGAATTAGGTTAAATAAGAATTTAAGGGAGTTAATTGTATCAGCACCAGAGTCACAGGTTATCAATGCTTTATCGGTAGTGAAAGAGGCTTTAGCAGTGGGTAAAATTAAGTCAAAAGCTGGATTGTTTAGGAAGGCTTTGGAGGAAGGTTGGCAACCAAATGAATCTGATGCAGAGAGAGAAACTAATGCGGTTAAGTCTACTTTTGCAGAGTGGTACGATCTAGCCCGTAGTTATGGAATTGTTATTGGTTGTCGGGAGGAAGATGGGGTAATGATGGTGCAAGAGAATACGGGTAATTGGTATCAGTTTGAGGAGTTTTCAGCTAAGTGGACTTTGGAGTATTTGAGACGGAAGCAAAACTCAAAATGACTTAGTATGAAAGTTAGATTTAGACAAAAATTCACCTCTAGACACCACCTATCTTGATGCTATTTCTGAGTGCCAATGTCATCACAAATGTTTTTATATCTTTCCTCGATACTAGGTTGATTCAGATAATCCTTAACCCAATTACAACTACGCTTTAGTGGATTGTCAGGAGTTAAACTCCATAGAATCAATTTTCCATCATAACTAGCAGAAGCAAGGGTATTACCATCTGGATTAAAACTAATACTCTTAACCTCTCTATCATGCCCCTCCAATGTATCAATTAAAGAACCATCCTTTAACCTCCAAAGTTTAACAGTATTATCATTACTTGCCGAAGCAATTAATTTACCGTCTGGACTAAAACTAACATCCCAAACTGCATCTTGATGACCTTGTAGTGTACGAATCAAAGAACCATCCTTTAACTTCCAAATCTTAATTGTATTATCAGAACTGGCTGATGCTATCAGTTTACCGTCTGGACTAAAGCTAAGACTCCAGAGTGTTTGGTTATGACCTGGTAAGGTACTCTCTAAATAACCATCAATCTTCCAAAGTCTAATCTTGTTATCTTGGGTTGCTGAAGCAATCAGTTCACCGTCTGGACTAAAACTAACATCTCTAACTCCGTCATTGTGACCTGGAATCAACGTAGGTTGTACAGCACGAATTAGCTGAACTTGGAAATTGAAACGACTTAACTGATTCGGCTCTTTCAAAATCCGAATGAGAGTACCATCAGTTTTCCAGAGTTTTACAGTATTATCCCCATGTCCAGAAGCAATTAGCTGACCATCAACAGGACTAAAACTGACACTATTAATTACGTCATGAATTACTTCACCATTTTGGATGCGAACACTACCATCTATGGTACGAATCAGATTTCCTTCAATATCCCAAATTTTTATGGTATTGTCCCAACTTGTTGAGGCAATTAGCTGACTATTCCGACTGAAACTAATACTATTAACTCCTGAACTATGTCCTTCTAGAGTATGGAGCAGTGTTCCGTCTGACTTCCATAGTTTTACCGTGTTATCGTCATTTCCAGAAGCAATTAGCTTACCATTAGGACTAAAGCTGACACTATTAACTAAATCCTGATTACTTTTCAGAATTTTGAGTTGTTCCTCCAGTTTCCAGAGTCTGACCGTATCATTCTGACCGGGTGAAGCAATTAGCTTACCATCGGGACTAAAACTAATACCTCCTCCATATGCCCGTGAAGCAATAGCTTTTGGCAGTTCACGAAGGAAGTAACCTTCATCAGATGTCCACAGTTTAACCATACCATCATCACCAACGGAGGCAAGAAGTTGACCATCGGGACTAAAAGTGATGCCCAAAACAACAGTACTATGCGCTTCTTCGATGGTATAAACTAAAGTGCCATCCAACTTCCAGAGTTTGATTGTGTTATCATCACTGGCAGTTGCAATACGCTGACCATCAGGACTAAAAGTGACATCCATCACTCCATCATTATGTCCCTTGATGGTACGAACCAAAGTACCATCCAAACGCCAAATTTTGACCGTCTTGTCCCAACTAGCTGAGGCAATTAGCTCACCATTAGGACTGAAACTAATACTATTAACTGTCGAACTATGACCTTCTAGAGTACGCACCAACTGACCATCATCAGATTTCCACAGTTTAATCGTGCCATCTTCACTAGCTGAGGCAATAAGTTTGCCATCGGCACTAAAAGCAACATCCCTAACCGAACTGTTGTGTCCTTCTAGAGTACGAACAAAGCTACCATCTCGCTTCCAAAGTTTGACAGTATTGTCCTTACTTGCCGAAGCCAGCATCTGACCATCAGGATTAAAACTGACGCTGATTACTGACCCTGTATGCCCTTCCAGGATGCGAATCGTGCCGTCTGGTTGCCCCAGCTTGATAGTGTTGTCCTCACCAGCCCAAGCCATCAGCCCATCTTTGGGGTTAAAACTAATATCCAGAACTTTCTGTCCTTCCCAACGATTGTATTCTTTTACTCTGTTCATCATATTCTGAAGCTTCAATCCAGCTTGTAGCCGAGTCTCGGCATCGATCCAAATAAAAAATCTGTTGTTGGCGTGTTTCCCAGCTCTGATGCTTTCTAAAAGTGCTTCTAACTGATTATTTGAGGTAAATAGCTCTTCTGAAGATGTCGTGATTCTGTTGATTCTGTAGGTGCTGAATATCCCTAGACCTAGCCATGTTGTGGAAAATAATAGTATTCCTATAACCAGATTCCGAACAATAACTGGCCACTCCTTGGCTTTGGGAAACAGCACCCCATCTTCAGCTTGCAAATAGAGGACTGGGGAAAATACATCACGCCCTACTGTTTCCTTTTTAATCAAAGTCTTTCGAGCCTCTGCTAAAGCAACATCAACAGGACGACCAGCAGCCAGCGCAGCAAAAAACTGAGTTGTCAAAGGGTTAGCTTGCCTATCACTTATGAAATATTGCATCGCTACTATGGCAGGTAATTCAGAACGCTGTGCTAACTCTTGAGCAAACCCTGCAAGTAAGCCACTTTCATCCGGTGCAGTACTAGTGTTACAGGCTGCTAAAAATACCAGTCGCGTCTGCTTTCCCTCCAAGTATTTAGCTAAAGTTTGAGCAGAAACACCATACTTAGAGCCTTTTTCACGTCCAACAACTTTATCTCCTTCTTTTAGAAGTTTTCCTCCACCATCATCTAAAAAAATTCCCTCTGGGCTGCCATGTCCCGAAAAGTAGAGAATATGGTAATCTTTGACCAATTCTTTTCGTAATTCATCTAGAGTAGCGTTTGGTATTACATCAAAAACTATCTTTATCTTCTTCTTTTTAATAGACTCCTCAAGTAGTTTTCTTAGTTCAGTAGCAGTTTTCTCAATATTCAAATTAGACAAGTCTTTTGGAGAAGCACCAACAAAAAGAATTTTTAATGCTCCTCGTACCTGTAGCTTTTGTAGAGTCTTGCTTCCAGGTTCAAGAATCAGTTGTCGTACTAAGGGGGTAGTACTTTGTGTTGAAAGCCAATCTTTTTTTCCATTAAGAGTTTCACCATGAAGGGTTTCCCAAGGTAAAGTAGCTAACTCTGGTGGTTCAATTCGCAACCGCAACCGCACACCATTCTCATTTTTTGCACGACCCTGCGCTTTACCATACGCCAAAAGAATAGGTTGAATAAATAAGGCATTATATAAAGCTTCACCAAGCTTTTGAATATCGTGAGGTGTTGTAACTCCTTGCTTATTAGCTAAACTTTTAAGGGTAGCTTTTATTTGTTCGTCAGAAAGTAAGTTTTTAAGTTGAGGAGCAGGTTGAGGGTAAACTTGAATTCCTTTTTGACCATGTGCCTCAATTGTGTAACTTTCATCCTTCTTTTTGATGGTGATGGTAAAAGTGTTGGACATAAGTCTTACCATTTAATAATTTATTCTCAATTGATTTAAGTTTATTCATTTGTATTCTTTTTTTCCTTTGCTTCATCATTTTTAGTTTCGGTTTTTCGATATTTTTCTGGGAAATAAAACACATCGCCACGCCGAATAAATGTTGCTAATTTTACCCAAATTACTTGTTCTTCACTCAAATTATCAGGCATTTTCAAATTAAATGCTTCCAAGACAAGTCCTCGATGATAATCAAAGTTGAGATCGGAGAAAAGAATGACTTTATATTGTGCATTTGGTAGTGTTACAACAAGGTAAGTATCATTTTCTGGATACTTATTGTTATCAAAAAGTCTTTGTAGGGCTTCTGTCAGGGTTTGATTTTCAGCCATTAAAATAGTGTATTTTGCACTATTTTCTTCAATAGTTCCTTCTCCAATTGCCATAATTTGTACTAAATATTTATTATTCAGATTATCGTCATGTAATTATTTTACAGCGTAAAACTATTGCCCAGTATTAATTGTAAATTTTTCAATACACATAAGTGCGCTCGTGGCGTAGACTCGGCTGTCTCTTCTTGGTTCGGGTCTTCTGTCTCTCTGCTGGTGTTCTCCGTTGCTTCTGGTCGTTTCGGTGTGGGTCGTTCCGCCTTTGCCCGTCGTTCTTCTCGCTGCGTGTTGTCTGTGGCTGCTGGTTCTCGCGGGTTGCTGGTGGCTCTGCCTTCTGCTCCCGTTCCTCCTGCTGGTGTCCGACCCTCTCGCTCCTTTTTTGGCGGTGGCTCTGGTTCGTGGGGTTCGCTGGCTTTTACTCTCGGTCACGGTCGGCGGGTGTTGTTGTGGTTGCCCTCTGGTTGTTTACCTCCTTCGTGGTCTAGGGTTTCTTGGTCTTCTGCTGGTGCTTTGGGTTCTGGTGGCTGTTGGTGGCTCGGTGTTCCCGTTCCTCCTCCCGTGCAGTTGTCCCTGTTTTAGTTTTCTTGTTTCTCGCTCACGCGATCAATCTCTGCCGAGATCGCCCGTCTCGCTACTTCTTGCCAATCCTCAATTAATCCCGCTTTAATTGCTGCTTTCATCCCTTGAGGCATACGCAAAGTCATTTTTTCAGTACAAGGTTCGTCCCAGTCATACTTCTGCTGAAACTGATACTTTTCTAATTCTGGGTTGCCCCCTGGTCTACCTTTAGGCATGGTTATCATTATTAGCTTCACCTCAATCATAGCAAGTCAGACATCCAAAAAAACTTTATTTTACATGACGGTCATGCTATAATATCTTTAGTTCAACTAAAGGACACCGACCTATGAAATTACATCAATATCCTCAAGTCATTGCAGAGATAGAATTTAAAATCCTCAATGCTTCTTGTCAACTCGAAATTCAAACCGAGCGTATCAGTTTTATGGATGGAGAAATTGAAGTAGAAATCGCTTCTAATTCATCCTTAACTAACGAACAGCATCGCAAAGCCAAACGTTTGGAGTTGAGACAGCAGCCTGACTATTTAGAATCTCTAGCAAAACTCAAAGAAGTTAAAGTGCAAAGAGAAAAATTAACCATTAAATTAAATCAGCTACGCAATGAATTTTCAGTTGCCAAGCTCGAAACCAGAATGACCATTGCTCAACTTGAAGCAGCAGCTTAATAAAACAACCAAAGCCGAGAGGGACACCGACCAAAGCATCTTTCTCTCGGCTTACCTACATCAATTTTAATGAGGTAATTATCATGTTAAACGATTCAGTTTTAAAAGTTTCCCCAAAAGGAAGCTTTAAAGTTACGCAACTATGCCAGAGTGTAGCAATTTGTGAAGCCCTCAAAGAAGACCGTCACAATTGGGGCAATGCTACCGAAACCGAACCAGCTTTTATAGCTTATCTAGGCTGTAGCGAAGCAGAAATATCTGGATATCTCAAAACCATCAACACCTTTTATCGCTGTTCTTGGAGCGAGATCAGAAAATCCAAATATCTCAAAAATTTTGAAGCAGAAATCAAAATTCGCGGAATGCAACGCTATGCAGACACCCATGCTTTTGGTTTGGATTATCTAGTCGAATCAGAAACAGCCAAACATATCGGCTGCGATTTCGACGAGTATAACTACTACACCACAGGTTACCAACCACGCTGGTAAGCATCAAACAGTAACCAGTAAATAACGCTGGTTACTTCCCTTCAACGATTAAAGTTTCAAGAGTTTTCAAGATGATTATCCGATCTAAATCCTTCCAAAATTGGTTTAAAACCAACCTAAAAGAACACGCTGAAGATATCGCTTTACATGGTGCTGACGCGGGATACCCATATATTACCTACACAGCCCATACCGTCAAAATTTTCGATAAATTTGCTGACGAAATTTGGGAGATGGCGGTAGAAGATGCCGAAGCGATGGGCTATAAAAATGTAGCTGCGATGATTGCTGAGTTTGGACGTAGCGATATGCTCTCTAGCATTGACTCTTTTAAAAATCTCATGGTGTGGTACGCCTGTGAGAAATTCGCTCAACAGCTAACCAATTATTAGTAATCAAAACCTGTTTTGTGGGTGCGGTTCAGACCGACTGCACCCAATATCAAAATTTTTCGCTACAAATTCCCGAAAATAATTCATTATGACTCAGAAAATAGACCGATACACCATTTCTCTATCTGATTGTCTCGAAGACATCGCCGAAAACTTTATCTATGCAGAAAGCGAATACAGTCAAGTTCCCTCATTCGTTTTAGTTCCCCTAATGTATGAGGCTATCAACGATTTGATTGACGAATTCTCAACTAATCCAGAGAAATATATTAGCGATCGCCTTCGTCAAAAGATAGATGAAGCTGTAAGCGAATATTTAGCAGCATAAACCTACTATTTAAGCCATCGCGGATATCTGATTCAAGATTTTTCGCGGTGGCTAATCAAGGCATTTTTAGGCTTGACCGAAATGAATTACATACAGCTATCCCTCGACCTTCCAGGCTATCAAATTCGACCTAACACCCGCGTCCTAATCCTTACCCCTCATCGTGAAGCAGGAAAAACAGGAAGAATCAGCATGAGATTTGGCAGCGATTACTTAATCAATCTGCGCGGAAAAGTTACCAGTTGTCATCGCAACCAATTAGAAATCATCGATAAACGCAGGAGTTTTAGACAGGGAAATTATACCTATTCTTCTCGCTGGCAAAGGTACACCTACTACTAGCAACATTCGTACCCTGGCTTACTGTCAGGGCAATCAAGAACTATGTTCAAAAAAGCCATCTTAGCTACTATAAGAGTAAGACTAGCACGAGCGTGGTGCATCGGGTAGTGGTAAAACTTTCCTGGTCGAGAAGTAGCAGTGATTCTCAATGAGTGGATCGGGCAACCCTGGGGAAATTGGCATTCGTCTGATGATGCGGTCTCAGCTTCGCTGAGGCACTTCGTGGTCGCTTGGGCAGCAAAAAAGTTACCCGACATTCCCCGCGATCGCTCTTTAGCTGAGTTTAATTCTCTCGATAGTAGAAATGGTAAAAAAGCTTTAGCTTGGATTAAATATATCGAGCGACAAACGTAAAATTTCTAAATAAACCACCTTACTTTAAAGTAGTTTTCTGATAACATTTTTGTTATCGTAGGAGGTAAGTAATCTAGTGGCTCAATGGAAGATTGAATTTTATCAGTCTCCTAGTGGTAATCCTGTAGTCTATGACTGGTTTCTAGAGCAAGAAGCCAAAGTCCAAGCTAGGTTTGCCCAAATCTTCGATCTACTTCAGGACAAAGGTACATCGGTAGGAATGCCTTATGTGTGTCCTATTGTTAACACCAAACTGTATGAAATCCGAGTCGAGCAAAGTACCAACATCTATCGCATTTTCTATTTTGCCTACACGGGAAGGCGGTTTATCTTATTACATGGATTTCAGAAGAAGACTCAGAAAACACCAAAGAAAGAGATTGAGTTAGCTGAAAAGAGAAGAAAAGAATTTTTAGCTCAAGAACAGCAAAATAACCCAAATGATAACAAAACTAAGAAAAAGAGGAAAAAACAATGACTGCCAATACTATTACCTGGGATTCTATCCGCGACAAGATCTTATCCGATCCACAAGTCAAAGCAGAATATGATGCTCTCTCCCCTGAATTTGAGCTAGCACGGGCAGTTATTACTCTGCGAGAAGGAATTGGTTTAACTCAAAGAGAATTTGCTGCCAAGGTAGGTATGAAACAGTCTCAGTTAGCCAGAATTGAATCGGGTAAGCAAACACCGAAATTGAAGACTTTAGCCAAGCTTGCTGCTGCTGCTGGTTATGAGGTAGAGGTTAACCTCGTTCCTGTTGAGGGAGAACACGAACACAAAGTTCAACCGTTACGTTTGACTCCCAATGAATTGGTTAATAGTTGAAAAAAAGCGACAAGTCATATTTGCTTCAATACTTTTTACTTTTTTCTCCAGCCAATGTAGTCAAAATTGGTTCAATTGCTTCAACATTAAACTGTGTAAGCATTACAGCTTCAACGTTTGCTTCAACAATTGCTTCAACATTTCTCACAACTGCTTCAACGCAATCGCGCTTGTCGCTTTTATCTTCTCAAACAAGCAACTGTCATTCAAAGATAAGCAAAGTTATATTGGTTAAGCAGTAATTAAGAACGGATTAGCCCATGTCTTTAACCTAATTTCTCTATATTAGTCAATATAAATCATAAATATTAATAAATTTGAGATTATTTAGAGAATCTACCCCCTAAAAGAATATGAATATGAAAACTACTAACAAAAATACCAACCAGCAACAGATTCCAGTTTACAATTCTCTTATCTAAGCTAAAAACCCAGAAAGCAGTTGCCCAACTGACCAAAGTTAACAACTGCTCTCAGAATGTAAATCCCGCTTTCTCTGTAGATAGAGATGGCGGAATCATCATATTGAAAATACATACACCCATGATAACAGAAAATCTTCAGCAAGTAACCAAGCACAATCCCTGTCCTCACTGCGGAAAACCCGATTGGTGCTATTTTCTAGGCAATCTGTCAGTTTGTAAACGCGACGCAGAACCCGCTCCCAGTTGGAAAATGACCAGCAAGCAAGATTCTGAAGGAAGTTATTATTATGCCCCAAAAGATAAGCCCCAAAAAGCCATCAGACCTGCTCAGAAAAGAACTTGGGAGTATCCCGACCGCCAAGGAAAGCCTTTAGTCCGCGTAGTTCGCATCGATGACGGCAAAGGTAGCAAGCCCAAACGTTGGCAAGAACATTGGAATGGTCGAGAATGGGTAAAAGGGTTAAAAGGAATCGAACGAGTAGATATTCCTATTTATCGCTATCGGGAAATAAGAGAAGCGATCGCCCAAGGAAAAACTATCTTTATAGTAGAAGGTGAAACTTGTGCCGATGCACTTTGGAATTTAGACTTACCCGCTACTACTAATATTGGTGGTTCTGGCAAGTGGCGAGAGTCAGACACCCAAGATTTAGAGGAGGCTAAAAAAATTGTCCTCTGTCCTGATCGGGATGAACCAGGAATCAAGCATATGGAAACCATAGCTACTGACTTTAAAGATGCCCAATGGCTCTATGCTTTTCCTAACTCTCCTTTCTGGCATAACTTACCTTCATCTGGAGGAATCGATGTAGCTGACTGGATCGAAGACTACAATTTAACTAAAGCCCAAGTCTGGGAAGCCATCGAACCGTACCGAGAAGAACTTCCTAACCCAGAAGTTCCCACAACACCGCCCCCATCCGCAAAGAAGTATCCCCAAATGTGTATAGACACTATTTTCTCCGACACTCACTGGATCTCTTTTAACGGCAAGCTTTATCAGTGGGTTGGCACTCATTATCAAAAGGCTTGTCGAGTTAAAGCCAGAAAACGAATCGTTAATTGGTGCGACACCACTCCAGTAGAAACCAAAACAGGTTGGAAATACGCCTACGCTGATGCTACCCACGTCGAAAATATCTGGAAATGGGTGCTGGAATACTTTGAAGTTGCTCCCGAACAAATCAATCCTCCAGGTATTAACTGTCTCAACGGAGTAGTTAAAATCAACTGGAACAATGGAGTTGCTTCTTGGGAATTAGTACCCCACGACCCCGAAGTAATCTATACCTACGTCAGCGAATTTAACTTCGACCCCGATGCCGACCCTACCCAATGCGACAGGATGTTAAGCTGTCTCGAACCCGAACAGCAGCAGCTATTCATTCAGACAATGGCAGCTTCCTTAGATTTAGCCACCATTCGCAAATACCGAGGACGGACAGTTAAGGCTTTACTATGCAAGGGAGACGGTAACAACGGTAAAGATACTCTCAGAGAAGCAGTTAGATTGCTGTTCGGCGAAATTGGCATGAGCGACGCTACCATTGGTGACTTTAAAGCTTATGACAATGGTAGAAAATTCGATCTTGCCAAGCTAGAAGGAACGAGAATTAACTGGAGCAGTGAAAACAGTAGTTTTGACGAACTAGACCGCATTGAATCTCTTAAAAAAGCGATTACTGGTGAATCTTTAGATATGGAACGCAAAGGGGTAGATTCCCATACCATGAATCTATCTACTGTATTTTTGTTCAACGTCAACGAAACCCCCAATCTCAAAGCTGGACTAGAAGCAATTCAATCTCGTTGGGCGGTACTCAACTTTAACAAAACCTACAAAGTTAATGCCGATCCATCCAAAGGGGAATTAGAAGCCGACAGCCGTTTTCGCTACGACCCCTACTTTATTAAAGAGCAAGTTTGCCCAGCCCTACTCAACAAAATGTTGAAGGCACTAGAAAAGCTAGCAGTAAACGGTCTTGACTATAGCTGCACCGAACAGGCACTACAAGATATTCAAAAAGAAACCAACCACCTTTGGGCGTTCGCTCAAGATCTGGGCTTGGAATATCAAACTGGCAGCAAGGTTTATATTAATGATCTCTGGGAATTACTCAGGGAATGGTATATCAACAATGGCACGTTAGAAATTATTGCGACAGATAAGGGCAAAGAGAAAAAGATTTGGCACGAACAGCCAAGACGGGGCGATCGCAACGTCAAAGCTCCCAATCAGATCTATCAACGATTTGCCGAACTATTTCCCAAGATTAAGAAACAACGAGACACTTCACGAGGAGATCGCACTGGTAAATTTTACCTGTCAGATATCAAGCTAAATAACCATGTTGAAGCAGTTGATTTTGATGTTGAAGCAGTTGTTGAAGCAAATGTTGAAGCTGTAAACCTTACTAATAAAGGTGTTGAAGCAGTTGAACCAGTTTCGGCTACATTGGCTGGAGAAAAAATAAAAGGTGCTGAAGCAATTAATTCTCGTATTGAAGCAAATGCTGAAATAAACGCTGAAGCTGAAAGCCTTATAAAACAAAATGTTGAAGCAGTTAAGTCAAATTTGGCTACTTTTTCTTTTGGAGTTGAAGCAAAAGATGTTTTAGAAATTATCGATCTATTATCCTCACAAGATAAAAACCTAATCAAACAAAGGCTTTTAGAGGATTTGGCAGACAGTGAAACCTAAAAACCAAAATTGAAAATTTAAAGTAACTTTTTTCCTGGCTGAAGTTGATAAAATTGCTTCAATTGCTTCAACAGTAGACTGTGTAAGCCTTACAGCTTCAACGTTTGCTTCAACAATTGCTTCAACATTTAAGTTGACTGGAGAGAGTGCATCGATTGGGGTAAGTAACCCACAGATTTCGTAAGTTGGGTTAAACAACTACTAGCTCGACTTTCTCACCCAACCTTCACCCTTAACTTCCCATTGTTCGGTTAATGCTTTGGCTAAAGCTTGTCCTCTTGGCTTTTTGCCTTTGACTCGATAATCACTAATTAAAAGATTGCTGACGCCTAAAAGCTCTGATAACTCCATATCACTCAGTATCTTCTCATCCCCTGTAGTATCTGATTCTGCTATCGGTGCGGTAACGTTAACGGACGATAACTTATTTTCTACTGTCCTCAGTCGCAAGTTAAGAAGTTCAATTTGTTGTCGTAACTCATCTGTTACCTTTTCGTTGGTTACATCTTTGGTTACGGGTAACGTTGATTCTATATGTGCGATACCAATTTTAATCAGTTCTAAAATGGTCGGGGTAACTTCTGGTTTGTTGCTACGATGATGAATTTTGGCATTGAAATGATGAATAGCGATCGCTACAATTTCCTCATAAAGTTCATTGGGAATGCGAACATCGACCCTAGTAACATTTTCTGTCCTTTTGCTCATCATATCGGATAATATCGGTATTTATCGGATAAGATTGAGCGTATCATGTAAACTCAATCAACAAGTAGAATTATTTCGCGAAGAAGTAGAAGTAGCTGTATTTAACCGAAACGATCTTGAAGATGGTTATGTTAGAGTAATCTTTGCTGCTAAGTTTCCAGAGAAAATGCATATAAGAAAATAAAGAATAATAATATTTTTAAATTAAAAACAATAAATAAGAATTCCGAAATTAATACTTCAAATCTCAAGTTTTATTTGATGATTATTGTGACGAAGAATCATCCCGATCTTGCTTGCTGAAAGTGTAGTTTGTAAAAATATAATTACATTAGGTAAAAAGCTTGAGGTAGGTGTACATTTAATCGATCCTATTGAACTATCTTGGCTTGTAATGAATTCTAAGAATAAAGATAATTTTTGGCAATTATTAGATCATAGATGGTTTCTGTCATCTATGAAAAGAACAGTTCACTTTAAATATCAAGATTAATCAATTTTTTATTAATGTTATCAATAGATAAAAACTAATTTTGTAGAAAAAAACTAACCAGATTTAACTGGAGATTTGTGTTTCCTACCCCGCTTATCCACTCGTTTAGCTTCTGGCTTAATTTCGCCAATTTCAATCATATTTTTTCGCACTTTACCTACGAAGGGAGCAGAGACTTGGCATTCAGTAGCAACTGCGCGATCGCTTCGGTTGGCATCTTTTGATAAACAGTCGAATACCCTATCCCACTTCTCCTGAGTCACTTCATCGGTAAGTTGAGTAAGTAACTCGCATTTTTCCTCATAGCTAAAGAGTCTAGTAATCAGCAGCATCATATCAGAGACATCAATTGAGTCTTTATCCTCGAATAAGTGTAAAGCGTTTACAGTAGATAAAGAAGTTGATGTTTCCAGTTCGGCTACCAATGTTTCCGTAGATGTTGCCAATTCACTAGAATCACTGCCTGAATTATCATCAGATGTTTCCGTTGGCGTTTCTGATGTTTCCGATTTATCTTCTCTGTTTTCTTCTGTGAACCAGTCTGGTTTACCAACGATATACAAAGCCGACTTACTGCGAGTAAGGGCCACATAAAGTAAATTATCTTCCTGTTCTTTTTGCCATCCCAGTTGTCTGTCCCAAGTCATCGGCATATCTTCGGGCTTGATAATAAAAATGCGCTCGCCTTCTAAACCCTTAGCTCGATGGCAGGTAGAAAGGGTAATAGGAGATTCATCATCGGAGAAAAGATCGTCGATATAGTTACAGAGATGTTCGATACAGGTGGCATTGGGTTGGCTACTGTAAATGGTGAAGAGTGCGTTGAGTTTGTCAGCAAGATTCTCCTTCAGTTGCTCGGCATTGTCTAAGTTCTCGTAGGTTTGAAATTTGAACTCGCGGTATTGTTCTACGAATAAATTAAACTCTTCATACCGAAAGCCTGTAATGTCGGCAATCGCCTCTAGTTCAGATTTGATTTGCTTACCAATATCCTTACCCTTAACCGTCGCAGCAATTCCTTGACCAATTAACCTAATACACAAACTAACTAATGGTGCAGTTTTACGAGACAAAACCATGTCACCTACTACCAAGCGACCTGGATGTTCTTCATCCCATAAATCGCTTTTTTCAATACATTCTAAAATTCCTGGGTTCGCATCGACCGTTGATTCAATGGGGATTTCGGGATAGATGCGATTGACTAACTCGATGTGAGATTTGGGACAGCGATAGCAGAGAGATAGAGGTAATTCCGTTGCACCCGTTCGTTCTACTATCTTTTGATAACTGCGATTATCTGCTCCACTGAAGCCATAGATAGCCTGCCGTGGATCTCCAACGTAGAGCATTCGCCCGTTTTTGCCAGCCAGCATCAAACTCAGTTCTAGCTGCGCTGCATTTAAGTCCTGGCATTCGTCAGTGAGAACGAACTGGTAAGTCTGAAACCAGCTTTTTTCATTTAACGCCCATTCTACAGGCAGCCAAACCATATCTGTAAAGTCAATGCGATGCTGATTGATTGCTTGCTCTTGACCCTCTATCAAAATATCAGCGATCGCCCTACTGACTCGTTTAAAGTCGTGAATCCCTTCTAGATTGTGGTGATAAGCAATTCTTTCAATAGACTCGACAGATAAATCCGATAAAGTCAGTCTGGCGAGATCAATCAGGGTTAAAAAATGTTCGACTCTGCTGATAGCATTACTTTCAGTGAGCGAACCTTTGTAAGTTCTCTTCTTAGTCTTTCTAGGTATGAGCTTTTTCTGTTCCGCAATCTGACGGTATTTAGAACTAACTACCCGTTCATCTCTACGAAACTTACCAATTTCCTGTTGTAAAATCTTGAAACCTACTGAATGTAAAGTTTGAATTGAAAATTTCCACTCTTGACCAAACTTGGCAATTAAATCGAGGCTGTTTTGTTTGCCGAAGACAATTACTTTGATATCTCTAGGTTCGAGTCCCATCGAACGCAGTTGTTGGGCTGCCAACTTCAAAGTGGTGGTTTTTCCCGAACCTGCCACCGCATTACAGGTAGCATTCCCCTTGCCATTAGCTAACCAATCTAAAACCCTTTGCTGATATTTACTTGGCTTCATTTATCTAACTAGCGATCGCCAATTATTTATTTATGGTTATTTAATCTTTATTTACTGTAAACAGTTTACACTAGAATAAAAGAATATATGATGAAAAAGTTATGAAAGAGCGGAATTTCGGCGCAGTAAAGTCATTCATGAAATCTAAGACTACCGAATAAAATTACTTTCCGTATCCTCAATTTTTTAATCTAGGTGTTATTCTGGCAGTCAACGGTTACTATTACGAGGACACGTCTTTTGAAGTTGCCTCAAAAGCGATCTGGTGTCCGTGTTGAGAAATACTGCTATACCCGTACAGGCTCAAAATAGAAAAACCAATCAATGAGCAATACGATCGCCATTTTCAATCAAGCAGGGGGAGTGGGAAAAAACACTCTTACCCACAATCTCGGCTACCATTTAGCCAGACGCTCTCATTCCGTGTTGCTGGTAGACCTCGACCCCCAGGCTTCTTTAACTACCTTTATGGGTGTCGATACCGAAAGCTTAGAAAAAACTCCTTTTGATGCCCTAATTAACGAAGAACCTTTATTTATTCTCAAAGATATTGAGGGAATAGACCTTGCTCCCACTAATATCACCCTCAGCGTGGCAGAGATTCAACTGGTTAATTTAGACTTTCGAGAAGTTCGCCTCAAAGAATCCCTCGACCCAATTCGAGATGATTATGATTTTATTCTCATCGACTGCCCTCCTAGTTTGGGGTTACTCAGCTACACCAGTTTAGTTGCTGCTACTCACGTCCTCGTCCCCATCGAAACCCATTTCAAAGCCTTTCAGGGTACTAACTTGTTGCTACAAACCATTGCCAAGGTTAGAAAGCGAGGCAACCGCAAATTACAATTGGCAGGTTTTGTTCCCTCCCGTTATGCTGCTAGTAACTCCCAAGACAAACGTACCCTCAAAGCCATTCAAGAACAGTTTGGTACAGTTGCGGTAGTCTACGAACCCATTCCCCGAACCACAGCCTTTGCTGATGCCTCAGAACAACAAACACCATTAGCTCTTTATGACCCCAAGCATCCAGTCTTAGAAATTTTAGACCGATTAGCAGCCCAAATGGAAAACTTATAACAGTCAGTCGAGATCGCTTTAATTAAAAGTTATCAATTCCCAAAAAGGTTAACTACTCCATCTACAATTTGTCTCATGAACAAAAAAAAAGTTACCCATAACGTTATGGGTAACACTGAAACCCCCAAAATACAAAGGATTTTCGAGGGCTTAATACTAAATTAGAAATTTTTTGTTACCAATCGTTTACCTTTTATTAAAATTACCAAGTTCTAAAATTACTAATAACTAATATCTAATAAATTTATGCCTCGTAAAACAAACACAAGCAATTCGCGTACCTCCAAAAGCAATCCCACCACGCCCACAACTAAAGCGTCTCGCACTCCCAAAGGAGATCGCCCTTACAAAGCCCAAGCCAATCTCGATCTCTTATTCGGAGACGACGAACCAACAACCAATCCTCAAATGGTTGAAATTGATTCTATCTCCCTACCTGCATCCCAACCAAGACGCTATTTCGACCCACAGAAACTAGAAGAACTAACCCAATCGATTAAAAAACATGGTATCTTAGAAAATCTCCTCGTCAGACCCCTAAAAGACCAAGAAGGAATATACGAACTGGTAGCAGGAGAGAGACGTTACCGTGCAGCCAAAACGGCTGGACTAACAGAAGTTCCCGTTACCATTCGCGAACTATCCGATGAAGAAGCTCTTTCTATCGCTCTTGTCGAAAACCTACAGCGAGAAGATTTAAATCCTGTCGAAGAAACTGAAGGAATTGTTACCCTATTGGCAATTCAATTAAAACAGTCCTCAGCAGAAGTAGTTTCCCTGCTTCATCGCATGGACAACGAACGAAAAAATAAAGTTACCCATAACGTTATGGGTAACACTGAAACCCTTGTAATTCAAGAAGTTTTTGAAAGCTTGGGACAAAACTGGAAATCTTTTGTTACCAACCGTCTACCTTTGTTAAAGTTACCAGATGAAATTTTAGAAGTGCTGCGTCAGGGAAAAATAGAATATACCAAAGCTAAAGCGATCGCGTCTATTAAAAATGAACAGCAGAGAAATAATTTAATTGACGAAGCTGTTACCCAAAATCTTTCTCTAGCTCAAATTAAAGAAAAAATCAAAGCACTCTCCACTGAAGATAGTTCTGTTCCCTCACCTTCTACCCAAGTAAAAACCATAACCAGTCGCCTCAACCGCTCGAAACTATGGGAAAAGAACCCTAAAAAATGGAAGCAGGTACAAAATTGGTTACAAAAGATCGAGAATTTATTAGAAGATACATAAGTTTTTTCTAGCATGATGAAAACTGGTAAGCTAATTTTCGACGGTTGAGATATAAAACGACAGCTATGTATCAACTAGAAAAATGGCAACATTCATCTTGGCAAAAAGACACCCGTTTTTACCTTCTGGAACTGTGTCAAGATTTATTTGGCAACTGGATTATCAAACGTACCTGGGGTAGTGCAGTCAAACAAGATTTTGGCCGCTCTAATTCTACAATTTGTCCCGATTATCAAACGGGATTACTCTGGTACGAAAAACAACAAAACCGCCGTAGTAAACGAGGATATAGCCGTCAGTTATGAGATTATTGATGTAAAGGAAGACAAACATCAATAAATAACTAATAAATGAACTTAAATAGCAATCCTATAATTGACGAAGCAAAAATCAAGTTATTTCAAGACTATTTATATCTAAAAACTAATATTTACTATTGGTACTTAAAATTCAATTTTTGTGAAGTGTATTACGATGGTTTGGATAAGTTTATTAATGCCATCAGTGAGTCAGAGCTTAATGGCTTAATCAAGAAAGATGGTACAAAATTGTTTAATGACCGAGAAATTGAACTTATTTTAGAAGCCAAACAATTTATTTCAGAACCAAAACACAAAATTGGATTATATCGATGCCAAGTCCGTTCTACAGTTACGCTATCGAGAGAAGTTGAGGTGGAATTTAAAGTTATAGATCGGGATTGTGTCAATGTTGAGCAAGCTACCCATGAAGAATTTATCAAACAAAAAGCATTTGAAAAGTATGACGAACTTTTTCCTGAAGAAGATTATTCAGAGTTTGAATTTGAAGGAGGAGAAAGTGAGGTGATTGAAATTGAATACTTAGGCTCTTAGCAATCTGATTGAAGTTACTTCAAATTTCAATTTTCAAAAAGTTTTTATAGATACTTTTTATAGATACACAGAAAGTTTTCAGCATGAGTAGCTCCTAACTTTTGAATTTCTATAGGGTAATCATTCAAAGATACTGTCTCGCCTTCAATACCTAGTTTCTTTGCACCCTCCGCAGCCCCCGCGTGTAAATAAACAATTTTCGGCTGCATATTTAACCATGCTCCCAATCTTCGAGCAACATCATAAGCTGTAGTAACACCAAGACCTTTAACTCTATCGGTGACTGACTTAACCCAAGAATAAATGCTCTCGAAGTTATTAAAATCATCGGGCTGAATATTGTCGCTTAAAGAAACTTCTAAACCTTCTTTGAGCTTATGAGCAACCCGACGCTGATGACCGTGCATCTTGCCATTTTCCATGAGCGAACGCCATGCTCTTTCAATTGCTTCTGACCAAGTGAGATTTTTGTCTCCCCACCATTGATCTTCCCAGTCATAAGAATTGCCATATTCCTCAAGATACTCATCAACCATATCCGCTAAGGTACTATTATTAGAATCGTTTTTTTTGCTGTTACAGCTAGCAATCAGTTTTTTGCTCTGACATTTTTGAGATATTGAATTCATTTGTATTTCAGAGTAGCGATCGCAAAATTCAAAGTCGTATCTAAATTCAAAGTACCCATATCGAGTGCCTTAATTCCCCTTTCTCCTACCAAAAATCAATACTTTAGCCTCAGTTCCGTTTCGTAGTAGTTCCGTTTCCCCAGCCCCTATAGAAGCGGAAAAAAATTATAAAATTCAAAATTAAGAATTCAAAATTCAAAATTAATGTCTGAAAAACCACTCGATATTTGTGAGCGAACATTTCAATTTGCTTTGAGAATAATTAAACTATGTGATTTTCTTAACTCTACTCCTGGTGTGAGTAGGGAACTATCAAGACAGCTAGTTCGTTCTGGAACATCTATCGGAGCTAACGTAGAAGAATCTCAAGCAGCGCAGAGTACCGCCGATTTTATTCACAAATTAGAGATATCTTTGAAAGAAGCCAGAGAAACTAGATATTGGTTAAGATTGCTAATAGCTGCTGAGATTGTCAGTTCTTCTCGTTTAGTTCCTCTATTAAACGAAGCTAATGAAATAGTAAAAATCTTAGCGAGCATTATTGTCAAAACCAAACAAAATCGTAAGAAATAATTTTTGAACTTTGAATTTTGAATTTTGAATTTCATTAATGCCCATTAAAAGACACAGAAGAAAGCTGGCTAACGGCGAAGAGAAAATTTATACCTACGCTGTATCTGTCGATGGCTCAACCAGACAATCTCTATCCGCTCGTGACAGTTCGGAGTCGCTGCAAATCTACAGAGGCAAGGAATTTCGTCGTATTGTCGCAGCACTTCAGGCAAATTCTAGTTTATTAGTAGTCGGCGAAGCTGGTTGTGGCAAAACTTTCTTAGCTCAAGCCATTACTGCCGAATTGACCGAGATGAACTTTCAGGTAGCCGTCACCAAACCAGGAACGGTCAAACAGATACTCAGTGAGATAGCAGCACAGTTGGGAGTGGATACAGAAAATCTCGACGGTAAGGCACTCTCGACAATGGGACTGATGAAGGAAATAGCTGACTGGTTGTTGGTTAATACCGCATTTCTCATCTGTGACAATGCCCATCGCTTCCCTGTCTCTTTACGCTGCTGGTTAGACCAACTCCACACCCAAGGACAGCCAATTCTAATGCTGGCTACCTATCCTCCTGCGCGGGACATTTTTCTCAAGCTACCCAGAATCGAGTTAGAACCGATGAAAGATTCGGCGACTAGAGCAATTATGCTAGAAGCTGCTGCGGAATTAAACCTCGAACTTACTCCCGCCCAATTATCGTATCCCCTCGATAATTCGGGGTAGCAGAGAAAAATAAAAAGGTAAGCAAAG
>CAZJTL010000009.1:0-55304 GCA_964548905.1 uncultured bacterium
TATCAACTATCTTTTACTTTGTTTAGAGTAAAAAAAAGGGAATGAAACAGCCCTGATAAGGGTCCAGGGCTGTTTCATTCTGATGTTTCTCATATTTCTTTCATTTTTCACCATCAATGTAGTAGATTAGTAAAAAATGAGAAAATTATGAAAATCTCTAAATGAGATTAAACATCAACGATCGCTCGATATTTAGATTACAGTCCCAAAGATATGGAATTGCAACATTGGCAGTCTTATTAGGATTATGGCTGACTAGCTGTAATTCCACTCCAACTACTGTCCAATCTCAGCGCGATTCCACAACAGAAAAAACAGCAGCAGGAGAACAAAAACAAAAAGTCGTTCTCACTACTTTTACGGTAATTGCAGATATGGCGAGAAACGTAGCTGGCGATCGCGCCAAGGTAGAATCGATTACTAAACTAGGCGCAGAAATTCACGGTTACGAACCAACCCCTAGCGATTTAGTGAGGACGCAAACAGCCAATTTAATTTTAGATAATGGCTTAAATTTAGAATTGTGGGCGCAAAGGTTTTACAATAGCGTGCCAAAAGTCCCTCACATTACTTTAAGTGAAGGCATACAACCCGTAGCGATCACAGAAGACGACTATCAAGGCAAACCCAATCCCCACGCTTGGATGTCGCCTCAGAATGCACTAATTTACGTAGAAAATATTCGTAAAGCTTTGGTAGAGTTAGATCCACCTAATGCAGAAACCTACAACGCTAATGCTAAAACCTACAGTCAAAAAATCCAAGCGATCGACCAAAAATTAAGACAGGCGATCGCCGCCATACCCAAAGAAAAACGCTTTATAGTTAGCTGCGAAGGGGCTTTTTCTTACCTCGCTCGTGATTACGAATTACAAGAAGTATATCTTTGGGCAGTAAACGCAGAAAGACAAGCAACCCCAAAACAAATAGAAAAAGTAATTAATACCGTTAGAGAGAGACAAATCCCCGCCGTTTTTTGCGAAAGTACAGTCAG
Source organism: uncultured bacterium (assembly GCA_964548905.1). GTDB lineage: Bacteria > Cyanobacteriota > Cyanobacteriia > Cyanobacteriales > Xenococcaceae > CAZJTL01. The sequence continues at coordinate 995 of CAZJTL010000009.1, forward strand.
CAACGAATCACAATTACAAGTCGCTAAAGAAACAGGGGCAAATTTTGCTGGAGTTTTTTATGTAGATTCTCTTTCCCCTCCCAATGGTTCGGCATCAACCTATTTAGAGTTATTGGAACATAATGTTACGACTTTGATTAGGGGACTGCAAAGGGGTTAGGGTGTAGGGATTAGGGATTAGGGATTAGGGGTTAGGGGGCAGAGAAGTAGAGGGGCAATTAGCGATGAACTATGAACGATGAGCTATGAACAAATAACAAACAAATAGCCAACAAACAACAAATAACTATGAACAATCAACAAATAACAAATAACCAACAACCAAGCTGTATCGATATTGAAAATCTGACAGTTACTTACCACGGTAAAGTAGCACTGCATGGTGTTTCTTTGCAGCTAGAACAGGGTTCGATTTGTGGATTGGTAGGTATGAATGGTGCGGGTAAATCGACTCTGTTTAAGGCGATTATGGGCTTTGTTAAGCCAACTACGGGAAGAGTATTAATCAACGGTTTGCCGATGAGATTTGTGCAGAAACAAAGTCTTGTTGCTTACGTACCCCAATTAGAAGAAGTAGATTGGAATTTTCCTGTTAGTGTCCATGATGTAGTGATGATGGGGCGCTATGGCTATATGAATTTGCTGAGAATTCCTCAAGCAAAAGATAAACAAATTGTGCGGGAAAGTTTAGAGAGAGTGCAGATGTGGGAGATGCGATCGCGCCAAATTGGAGAACTTTCTGGCGGACAAAAGAAACGAACATTTTTTGCTCGTGCTTTAGCGCAACAAGGAAAAATTTTACTCTTAGACGAACCGTTTACAGGTGTAGATATTAAAACTGAAAAAAGTATTATCGATCTGTTATTGCAATTGCGAGATTTGGGTTACACCATTTTGATTTCTACCCACGATTTAGCTTCGATTACAACTTTCTGCGATCGCGTGATTTTAATTAACCGCACTGTTTTAGCTTATGGTGATACTTCTGAAGTGTTTACCGAAGAAAATATCTCCCGTACTTTTGATGGTTCGCCGATCGATTTATCGATGAATAAAAGTTTCTTGACTAAAAATAATCGGGAGGTTGCTTAAGTGGCTTTGCTTCAATGGTTTACCGCCCCTTTACAATATGAATTCATGGTTAAGGCGGTTTGGGTAAGCGCTATGGTAGGAATAGCTTGTGCGGCTCTTTCTTGCTATATGACACTCAAAGGTTGGGCATTGATGGGGGATGCGGTTTCTCATGCTGTGATGCCTGGAGTGGCGATCGCCTATCTTTTGAATATTCCTTTTACTGTGGGTGCTTTTATCTTTGGTGTGGGTTCGGTAATTGCCATTGGTTTTATTAAAGCCAATACCAGAATTAAAGAAGATACAGTTATTGGTGTGGTGTTTACGGGGTTCTTTGCTTTTGGTTTAGTGATAATTTCTAAAATTAAAAGTAGTGTCGATTTAACTCATATTTTATTTGGCAATGTCTTAGGTATTTCCGATACAGATTTAATGCAAACGATCGCTATTGTTGCCATTACTTTAATCGCGATCGCCATCTTCAACAAAGATCTCTTATTATTTTGTTTCGATCCTACTCATGCCCGTTCGATCGGTTTAAATACAGGCGCTTTATATTATATTCTGCTCTGTTTACTCTCTCTCACTGCTGTAGCTGGATTGCAAACAGTAGGAATTATTCTAGTTGTGGCAATGTTAGTAACTCCAGGTGCAACCGCTTATTTATTAACCGATCGTTTCGATCGCATGGTATGGCTGGCGATCGCTTCAGGGGTATTTTCCAGCGTCATGGGAACTTATCTTAGTTATTATCTAGATGCCTCTACTGGTGGATGTATTGTCGTATTGCAAACTTTATTGTTTTTTACCGCCTTTATTTTCGCACCCAAACATGGATTGTTGAGAAAAACCTCCAACAAATAATGATTGCTTAAATTTTTTGTTTCTGATAATCTAAAAAAGACCAGTTGGTCTGTAACATGACACTCAATGTCTAAAGCACAACAAACTAGAGAAAACATCATCAAACAAGCAGCCGAATTATTCAATCAAAAAGGCTATGCTGGTTCTTCGATCGCGGACATTATGAGTGCAACAGGGCTAAAAAAAGGAGGTATCTATAATCATTTTCAAAATAAAGAAGAAATTGCGATCGCAGCCTTTGATTATGCCTGTAGTTGTTATAGTAAGAGGAACTGGAACGCCGTGCGGACTACAACTAACGCGATCGAGCGTTTAAAAGCTTTAATTTCTCTCAATTTAGATTATTTAGACAATGCACCTCTAGCAGGTGGTTGCATGATTCTCAATACGGCTGTTGAAAGTGACGACACACATCCAATCTTGCGCGATCGCGTCAGAAGCGCGATGAATGACTGGCGTAGTCTCATTTGTCGCATTATCGAAAAAGGCATTAAAAAAGGCGAAGTTAACGCCACTGTAGAGCCTGATGAAACTGCTACTATTATTATTTCAACCGTAGAAGGAGCAATTATGATAAGTAAGCTATATAGCGATTCTATTCATCTCAAAAGGGCTGTAAAACATCTCAATAATTACATCGACAAGAATCTTTAGCTGAGTAAGTTTCATCTTGACAAAATTTTTTGGCTTTAAAAAGACCGATCGGTCTTTTTTTGAACAACTATAACTTTTCCAATTTTTGAGAATGCAACAGATTCAAACTGAGAACAAACCTTTTGAAGTGCAATATCCACTCACGATTCAGACCTATGACATAGATTTTGCAGGAATTGTTTCTAATATCGTTTATATTCGCTGGCTAGAAGATATCAGACTCAAAATCATGGAATTGTACTTGCCATTGGATACGTTGATGGCAAAAGGCTACTGTCCGACGTTAGCTTCTACTCAAATTGAATACAAACAAGCCTTGCGTTTGTTCGATCGCCCTTTAGGAAAAATGTGGCTATCAGATCTCGGTCGTCTTCGCTTTACCATGCAAGCCCAAATCGATCGCGACGGACAATTAGCAACTGTAGCCAAACAAGTATGTTTTTTTGTGAATACAGAGACAATGCGCCCAGTTCCGATTCCCGATGAATTTAAGGCGATCTATCAATCATTTATCTTTGGAGAGCAAAATCATGAATAATCGCGGTAAAGAATTATTGATTATCCTCATTACTAGCATTATCGTTACTATTCTTCACTATACAGATAACGCCATTTTTATCAGTAACTATCCAGAACCAGATTGGTTTACGGTTTCGGGAGTATATATTACCTGGGGGATTCTTACGATAGTAGGTTTAGCTGGTTATTGGTTGTATCGACAAGAGAAATTATGGCTTGCCTATTTGTGTCTCGGTGTTTATTCGATAACGGGTTTATCTAGTCCAACTCATTACTTTTATGGCGCAATGACAGAGTTTTCAGTCAAGATGCATATCTTAATTTGGTTAGATGCGATCGCTGGTGCATTAATTCTTGGCTTTGTCTTGCGATCGGGATTAATTTTAAGAGAATGGCAACCTGAAAGCAGAACCAATTAGAAAAATGACCGCAGAATTTATAAGAGAGTTACGAAAAACAACTGCTGGCAAATTTGTCCTACATTTATATCGAGAAAACAGAAAATGATCGAGTTCTACTACAATCCTCTTTCACCGATCGCCCGTCGTGTTTGGATTGCTTTACTAGAAAAGCAATTAGAATTTGAACCAAGATTAGTTAATCTTAACGGCGACCAATTTGAACCAGATTATTTAGCACTCAATCCCTTTCACCACGTCCCCGTAATTGTAGACGGGAATTTTCGGGTATTGGAATCGATCGCAATTTTTGATTATTTAGAAGCTAAATATCCCAATCCTTCACTCTCACCTACCGATGCTGAAACTTTAGCCAAGGTAAGAATGGTGCAAATGGTAGCTACTAACGAAATTGCCTCTCATGTTCTTCCTCTGATTGTTGAAGCTGAAGACTCAACCAAATTAGTTAAAAGCAAACAGGCGATCGACAAGGGACTTAAATTCTTTTCAGAAACTTTAGGAAATAGTCTTTATTTTGGAGGCGATCGCTTGAGTGTGGGCGATATCGTAGCAGGAAATTCGCTGATTTTATTAACCAAATTAGGGATAGATCTAAGTAAATATTCAAATTTGAAAGACTACTATTGTGTTTTAGAGACTATTGCAAGAAGGCAGAAGGGAAAAACTTGGTGATGAAATGGTTTTCTACTTAACCCGAGTTCGGGATCAGCTTAGCAGTCAGCCGTCAGCCGTCAGCCGTCAGCCTTCAGCAATTCAGCCGTAGGGGCAATCCTTTATGGTTGCCCTCTTAGCCGTCAGCCTTCAGCAGGATTTAGAAAACAGGAAAGTCACGTCTTCTCAAGTAAACCTGCTCCCTGCTCCCTGCTCCCTTTTTCTGCTGATAGCTAACCTCCCTTTAAGCTGTCTTAACGCGAACTGAGGTTACTTAAGTTGACTAGCTGGTTATTTATGCCATGCTGCACTTTGACATCCTCCCCGACTCTTTCGGTACGGGGATTCCTAGACCTCACGATCTAGGTTTCTGCTTCAAGGCACCAGCCCTCACAGATTTACTCTGTTCAGGTCTTACGGTTGCTCCACAGACTGACACGGCAAGCCCTGCCGCCAAAATGTTTTTACTTGCGTTGATATCTCGGTCATGGTTAGCCCCACATTTAGGACACTCCCACTCTCTAATATTCAACGGCAACTTTTCGAGAATATGCCCACAGTTCCCGCACCTTTTAGAGCTAGGAAACCATCTGTCGATTTTAATCAGTTCTCGTCCATACCACTCACATTTGTAAGTCAGTTGGCGAATCAACTCACCCCAACTAGCATCGCTAATTGCAAGTGCAAGTTTATGGTTCTTCACCATATTTTTGATAGCCAGATCCTCAACTACAATCGTTTGGTTTTCACGAACCAGTTGAGTCGTCAGCTTATGCAAAAAATCTGTCCGAGCGTCGGTGATTTGAGCGTGTACCTTAGCTACTTTCACCCGTGCCTTATGCCGATTGTTACTCCCTTTTTGCTTGCGAGACAGTGCTTTTTGTACTCGTCTCAACTTCTGGCGAAGTTGCTTAAAGTGTTTGGGATTGGCAATCTTATCACCGTTAGAAGTAGCAATCAGACTAGTTATTCCAACGTCCAAACCGAGCAAGTTATCGGCTTTAGCAAGTGGTTTAACAGTGTGGTCATTCACCAACAGGGAGACATACCAACGTCCGCTAGGGGTCAATTTAACGGTGATGGTGGATGGTGTGCATCCAATTGGAATCTTCCTACTCCAACGAATCGGCAAGGCTTCGACGCACTTAGCCAAAAATACCTGCCCATCTTTCCATCGGAAAGCCGACTTAGTAAATTCAGCACTACCACCGTGATGCTTCTTCTTGAAGTTGGGATATTTCGCCCGACCAGCAAAGAAGTTGGTAAATGCTGTCTGAAGGTGCCTGAGTCCCTGTTGAAGCGGTACGCAGCTAACTTCGTTCAGAAACTCAAGCTCGGACTCTTGTTTCCAACTTGTCAGCATGGAGGAAGTCTGACTGTAGCCAACCCGCTCCTGTCGCTCATACCAAGCCTCAGTTCTAGTGGCTAAAGCCTTGTTGTACACCAGCCGCGCACAGCCCATTGTCCGACGCAAGAGAGATTCTTGCTCGGTGGTGGGGTAGAAACGGTAGCGATAGGCTTTTTCCATCCTCACATTTTAACATATTTACTGTGAGAATGTTAGTGCTAGTTAATAGCGCATACTGGCGGGGTTTCTACCCAATTTTCTGATGACAAAAAAGTTTTAGCTAGACCATATCAAAATTTAACACTCGGTAGTTCTTTCAACGAAAATTTTCAGAGCGAACTTCCCAGTATTGCTCCAGACTTGACGCTTATGGAGATGTCTAGTTTATTCTTGATCTTGAGAACTAAATCACCAATTAATTGCGATCGCGATCGCAGCCTCAATAGTTATTTAAAGAAATAATGAAACCTTAATAGCTATTTGATTAAATTTTCATCAAGATAATTTTTACATTCAGTAGAATCTCTAATTTAAATGCTAATATTTTAATTAATCGGAAAAATATTTTACTTTGGCTACATTTAAAGCCATATTTTCACTGAAATATTTATCGATTTAGACCTAGTTAAAATTTACTGCTACTTAACCTTTTTAGGCGATCTTTGCTGTGACAAAGATCGCTTTTGTTTTTGATTGCGATCGCTGTTTTTTTGTCTCAAAACTCTAATAATAGCTCTCATAAGTAGCAAACAACATTTCATTTAATAGGTCTAAACAGGTAATATATGCCGCTTTTTACTGAAAATACTTTCACAGAAATAGTAGATTTTTCTCAAATAGAAAGAACTATATCATCGACAATTCGTTTAGCAGCAAAAAATCCCGTTACCTTGTATCTTTTCTTTCAAAGATACACTTATTTTAATAGCTATGCTTCGGCAGCGATCGCTAGACTTGCCAGTTCAATTGGACTATCGCACTATCTATTTACTAACTCTGAACTGTTGGTAACTGAAGAAGCAGATAGAGGTATGGATATTGCTGCTCAAATTTTATCTGCTGCTGCTGATGAAGGTATAAACGGGGTTCCAGTACATCGTGCTTTAGCTCAATTGTTGTTAAAAACTATTGGTAATTATGCAGAGCTTTCGGTTGAAGAAAGAAATAAATTTGCTCAAATTCCCACATGGCTTGACTATATAGTCAAAGACACTGTTGCTAATTATGAAGGACAACCCGACAATATTGCTTCCCTAATACGGGCAATGGGTTTTAATTATGCCTCAGAAATTTTTGGCGATCGCGAATATGCACTTATAGACATGATTATTCGTCACGAAAATAAAGGGATTGGTTTCGATCGTTATCTCAAAGATAAAGCAAAACCTGCAATGATTCAAGGTCATCAATATACTCCTTGGTGTTGGGTAACAATTCACAGCAAGTTTGATAGTTCTGGAGCAGAAGCAGAACATTCTCAATGTGCTTTAGAAGCACTTAATATGTCAGTTCGTTATCGTTCAGAATCAGACCAACAAATGTTAGCTTGGGCAAAAGAAGGTTTTACTAAATTTGTTGAGTTGCAGCAAAGCTTATTCAGAGAAATTCATCGAGAATGCCTAGTACAATCTCACAATAACCAAAAAACAAGCTTTATATCGGTTTAATCCTTTGAATAGTGACTGAAGAGGTGGAAAAAATGGCTTTATCTATACCTATTGAACTTCGCTCTTGCGAACAAAAGTATGCATCTCTCTGGAATGGATGCGCTATTGTTTATACTTTAGTTGGTTACGTTAGCGGATTGACTTTCATAACTCGGACTAATCTATGGTGCGATGTTCTAGGTATAGTGTTATTGACTCATAGCTTAATTTATTCCGCATATCTCAGTCATGAATTTATGCATGGAACGATTTTTACAAATCGCAAATGGAATCAAACATTTGGTAATGCTATGTTGTGGCTTAATGGAGGCTGTTATTATGGTTTTCAAGCTTTAACCATTCAACATGTAGCCCATCATGTCAAAAAAGTCGATGTATTTACATTTGACATTGCTGCCTTTATACAAAACTTATCTCCATCACTACGATTTATTGTCGTAGCCCTAGAATGGTGTTATTTTCCAATCGTTTCTTTTTACACACGCTGGAACTCTATCATCGTTCACTGTTGGAAATCAAAAGATAATAAGAAAAGAACTTACACTTCATTCATTTTTATTGCCAGAGTAATTCTATTTATAATACTGGGCTTGATTTCTCTCAAAGCACTAATTTTGTATTTCTTTTCTTATATTGGCATGATTACTGTATTGCGTTGGATGGATGCATTTCAACATACTTATGAAGCTTTTCTTCCAGGTGTAACGCTACCAAAGCGCAATCGTAATTATGAGCAAGCAAATACTTTTTCTAATTTAATTTCTCATCGCTATCCTTGGTTAAACTTACTAGTCTTAAATTTTGGTTATCATAACGCACATCATGAACAGATGAAATGTCCTTGGTATATTTTACCAGAATTAGATATGAAATTAGCTCAAAATAAAGCTATTAACTATATATCTTTATCTCAACAATTAGCTAGTTATCATCGTTATCGTGTAACTCGGCTAACTATAGGACAAGGAAATGTTGATAGCGAAATGGGCAATCGCGATTATGCTCATTTTTATGGCGCAGTCGATGTTTCTTTCATTACTATCTACTAACTATCTACTAAATTACAATTGATTTTTTTGATTTATTTTTCCTTATGCTTGCTATTATTTGACGAATTTTCAATATGATTACCTTACAATTTATATCTGGTTTATTTGGAAGCATATTTACAGTTTGTTGTTTTATTCCATATATTATTACTACCTTACAAGGTAAAACCAAACCTAATAGAGCAACCTGGTGGGTTTGGGGAATTAACGGTTCTGTCTTATGCTTGGGAAATCTAGCTGTTGACGCAGACTATACTATGCTACCTTTAATTTTTGCCGTAGTTGCACAGCTATGTATAGCCATTTTGTCAATTAAGTATGGTGAAGGTGGATGGAATCGTTTCGATCGAAGATGTTTAATAGCATCTAGTATTAGTTTTATACTGTGGCGAATTCTAACCTACGATATCATTGCAATTATTTTTCCTATTTTGATCGATATACTAGCAGCATTACCAACTCTTAAAAAGTCTTATTACGAACCAGAAACAGAAGATTTACTTACATATATACTTTATACAGTTGGTGGTTTCTTCACAGTTCTAGCTATCCAAGCTTGGTCTTTTGAGATTGCTATTACTCCGCTTTATGTTTTTTTGATTAATGCAATTATAGTAGGGGTACTTATTAAGTCTAAAGTCCAAAATAACTCAAAAATCAATCCAAGAAAACCCCGAAAAGTTAATGAACCTAAAATCAAGACAATTTAAATCACACTAAAAAAATTTGGCTCTTCTAGACTGGTTATAGTAAATAAATAGTTTAAATAAGCTTAAGCCGTTCAATAGAAAGGGATTCAACCAAATAAAAAGTTTTTTATTAAAATTGCATTTTTAAATCTTCATAAGTCTTGCTATGCAAAGCTTGTATTATTTATTTTGTAATAATTTCTCACAACTACTCTAGAAGAGCCAAAATTTTTTAGTTTAAGCAAAACTTTTATCATGAATTTGGGAAATATACAATTAACTAGCTTTTCGTATAAGAAATTAATTGATTTTAAATTATGCTTCCCAGTTCAACCAAATCTTCTTCTCAAAGGTCAATAGCTCTACGCTTACTTCTTGTTGTTCCTTTCGTTGTGCAAATTTTTACCGCCGTAGGATTAACAGGATATCTTTCGCTGCGAAATGGACAGAAAGCAGTTCACGATCTAGCAAGTCGTCTACGAAATGAAGTAAGCGAACGCATAGATTTACATCTCAGCAGCTACATGGCTATTCCGCGCACAGTCGTTCAAAATAATTGGAATACAATCGATCAGGGTTTTTTAAATACAAATGATACGCAAAAGCTAGGACACTACTTTTGGAGACAACTCCAAGCATTTAAGATCCCTTATATTTTATATGGATTTGATTCGGGCAATCTCGCATCGGCTGGTTATAACTATGAAGGCAATCTGATTACCATTGATGAAGTTAATCGAGAGAAAAATGGCAATGCTCATCTTTATAACTGGGGTACAGATGATAAAGGCAATCGAACTAAGATTCTAAAAGACTGGGGAGAGTACCCCATGAAAAAAGAAGGTTGGTATGCAGAGGCTGTTAAACAAAAAAGAACTGTTTGGAGTCCTGTTTATAATTGGGAAGTACCACCTTATGCCTTATCTGTTGCTGTCAGCCGTCCTGTATACGAACCTAACAAAAAGCTTCGAGGTGTAATTGCTGTCGAACAGCGTCTTTCACAAATTAGTGATTTCTTACGCCATTTAACAGTCAGTCCGTCGGGAAAAACTTTTATTATTGAGCGTGATGGAAAACTAATAGCTAGTTCTGCTAAAGAAGAACCTTTTATGGTACTTGATGGTAAGCCAAAACGGCTGTTCGCTTCAGATAATCAAGATCCTTTAATTCAAACCACCGCTAAATATTTAAACGAAAAATTTGGCAATTTCAAACAAATCGATAATACTCAACAACTAGACTTTTTACTCGATGGTAAACGTCAATTCGTCCAAGTAACTCCTTGGCGCGATGAATTAGGATTAGATTGGCTAATGGTGGTAGTTGTTCCTGAAGCAGACTTCATGGGACAAATCAACCAAAATACTCGGATTACTATCCTTTTGTGTTTATCTGCCTTAGTAATAGCAACTATCTTAGGTTTATATACATCCCAGTGGATTACTCGACCAATTTTGAAATTAAGTCAAGCTTCAGAGGCGATCGCCGATGGCAAACTCGATCGACAAGTAGTAGAAGAATTCAAGGTTAAAGAACTGAGCGTTCTGGCTCAATCTTTTAACCGCATGGCGCAGCAATTAAAAGAATCTTTTAATGCTCTCTCCAAAACCAACGAAGAATTAGAACAACGAGTTGAAGAAAGAACTACAGAACTTAAAGAAGCCAAAGAATCAGCCGATACCGCTAACCAAGCTAAAAGTGAATTTCTGGCTAACATGAGCCACGAATTGAGGACTCCTCTCAACGGTATTTTGGGTTACGCACAAATCCTCAGACAATCAAAGAATATTCCAGATCGAGAAAAAAAAGGCGTTGAGATTATTAATCAGTGCGGTTCCCATCTATTGACACTAATTAACGATGTTCTCGATCTATCTAAAATTGAAGCGCGGAAAATGGAAATACATCTAGTCGAATTTCATTTTCCCTCTTTTCTGCAAAGTGTAGTCGAAATTTGTCGCATTAAAGCCGAACATAAAGGAGTTGATTTTGTCTACCAACCCGATCCCCATCTACCTATCGGTGTTCAAACCGATGAAAAACTGCTGCGACAGGTATTGATGAATTTGCTCAGTAATGCGATTAAATTTACTGACAAAGGTAAAGTTACACTTACCGTAACAACTCAAAAACTAGAGCCTAAACAGCTAGAAAATCAATCTTTTCATCGCGTTCGCTTTCAAGTTGAAGATAGTGGGATCGGTATTAGCCAAGAAGATATCGAGAAAATCTTTTTACCTTTTGAGCAGGTAGGAGACATTAAGAAACGTTCTGAAGGTACAGGATTGGGATTGGCTATTTCTCATCAAATCGTTGCCATGATGGGCGGTAATTTACAAGTACAAAGTCGATTGCAAGAAGGGAGTATTTTTTCCTTTGACATTGAACTAGCAGAAACGACAGCTTGGAAAGAAACAGCCAATATTATTCACTCCGATCGCGTCATTGGTTTTCAGGGTGAACCTAAAAAAATCCTCGTTGTAGACGATCGCTGGGAAAATCGAGCGATCATTGTCGATTTACTTAAACCTCTTGGCTTTGAGATGAATGAAGCAGAAAACGGTAGAGATGGTTTAGCAAAAGCCGAGCAATGGCAACCAGATTTAATTATTACTGATATTGCCATGCCAGAAATGGATGGTTATGAAATGCTTGCTCAATTGCGTGCTTCTGCTCAATTCAAAACTATTCCTGTGATTGTCTCTTCGGCTAATGTTTTTGCCAGCGATCAGCAAAAAAGTGTCGATTCTGGAGCGAGTGATTTTCTCCCCAAACCAATACAGACAGATAATCTACTGGGAATTTTGCGCCGCCATCTGCAATTAGGTTGGGTTTATGAAGATAAGCCTGCATCAGAACAGGTTCTAGCACAAACGGCATCAGCGAGTGAAGATCGAGAGGTTGTTTTGCCTTCTGCTGAGGAATTGAATTTACTTCAGGATTTAATTCGCAAGGGTTTGATTAATAATTTAATCAAAGAACTCGATCGCTTAGATAACTCAGATAACCAGTTTATTCCTTTTACTCAAAAGTTCCGTCAATTGGCTCGTGGCTATCAACTCAAGCAGCTTAAAGCCGAGATCGAGCAATATTTACAGCCTCACTAGCTTACTTCCACCAAATACCATGACTACTAATCCTGATTCTCAAAATATTTTAATCGTAGACGATAATCCTAATAACCTAGAAGTTCTTTCAGAGACTCTGATTAGAGCTGGCTTTCAAGCTGCTGTAGCTATTGATGGCGAAAGCGCGATCGAACAAATTCGCTATCATCAGCCAGAATTGATCTTACTCGATGTAATGATGCCTGGAATCGACGGTTTTGAAACTTGTCATCGGATTAAAGTCAATCCCTTAACTTGGGATATTCCGATCATTTTTATGACTGCACTATCTGATACCGATCACAAGATTAAAGGTTTCTCTCTAGGTGCAGTTGATTATATTACCAAACCATTCCACCAAGAAGAAGTAATCGCTAGAGTGCGCGTACAGCTACAATTGCGGAACTTAACTAGAACTCTCGAAGGTCAAAATCGACTCCTCAAAACCGAAGTCCTGCAAAGGGAAAAGGCAGAAACATCTCTAGTAAAACTCAACCAAGATTTAGAACAGCTAGTTGAAGAGCGCACTATTAAACTTTCTACCACCTTAGCAAAGCTCCGAGACGCTCAAGTGGAATTAGTTCAACAAAAGGAAGACTTGGAAATTCGAGTTAAAGAACGTACTGCTGAATTGGCTAAAAGTATAACCGAAGCAGAAAAGGCACGCAAAGAAGCCGAGCAAGCTAACCAAGCAAAAAGCCAATTTTTGGCAAACATGAGTCATGAGTTACGCACGCCGATGAATGCGATTATCGGTTATAGCGAAATGCTACAAGAAGAAGCTGAAGATCTCGGAGAAGAAGATTTTATTCCCGACTTGAAAAAGATTCAAGCTGCAGCCAAACATTTGCTGAGCTTGATTAACGATATTCTCGACTTGTCTAAAATTGAAGCTGGTCGAATGGAGCTTTATCTAGAAAACTTTGAAGTTAATAGTGTAATTAAGGATGTTATTGCTACTATTAAGCCTTTGCTTGACAAAAATGGCAATACTTTGACAGTTAATTGTCCTGAAAATACTGGGATAATGTATACAGATCTTACCAAGGTACGTCAGAGTTTATTGAATCTCCTCAGTAACGCCAGTAAATTTACTCACGACGGCACAATTAATTTAACAGTTAATACTTACCATGATGACGATCGCCAGCAAGAGTGGATTAGTCTTCAAGTTCAAGATACTGGCATAGGTATGACTTCAGAACAAATGGGTAAACTATTCCAGGCTTTTACTCAAGCAGACGCTTCTACCACCCGTAAGTATGGCGGAACGGGATTGGGTTTGGCTATTACCAGAAAATTCTGTCAAATGATGGGAGGAGATATTTTAGTCGAAAGTCAACTTAACCAAGGTTCTACTTTTACAATTAACTTGCCAGTCCAAGTAGAAAAAACAGTCAATCCAGAAGATTCTTTAGAGTCTAATTTAGAAAATATTTTTCCCGATTTGGAAGGACAAAGTACTATTTTAGTCATTGACGACGATCCAACCATTCACGATCTACTCCAACGTTTCTTAACTAAACAGAGATTTAATGTCAAAATTGCCAGCAATGGCGCAGAAGGATTGCGTTTAGCCCAGGAAATTAAGCCAAATGCGATTATTCTGGACGTGATGATGCCTGGAATGGATGGTTGGACTGTTCTCAATAGTCTCAAGGAAAATAGTGAAATAGCTAAGATCCCCGTGATTATGATGTCGATGGTCAACGATCGCAACCTTGGCTATACTCTGGGTGCTAGTGATTATTTGTTTAAACCAGTCAATCGTCAACAGTTATTGTCAGTATTGCAAAAATATAGCTCAAACCAATCCTCTAATTCGGTTCTAATCGTTGAAGACGATCCAGACATTAGAGAAATATTGCGTCGTCAGTTTGAAAAAGAAGGCTGGCAAGTAGCGATCGCAGCTAACGGTTGTCAAGCTATAGAAAGACTAGCTAATAACCTCCCTAGCTTGATTATTACCGATTTGATGATGCCTGAAATGGATGGTTTTGAATTGATTACTCAACTTCGTCAACATCAACAGTGGCGCACTATTCCAGTAGTAATCATGACAGCCAAAGAACTAACAGAAGCAGAACGCCAGCAATTAAATGGCTGTGTCCAACAAGTATTTCAAAAAGGCTGCTGCGATCGCCAAACTTTGCTAAGTGAGATACACAATTTTCTGTCCCAAGTAGTCAAACCTCAAAACTCTTCTCAAGAATCAGCATCGATCGAAAAAGCTCAGTCATATTAGGGAGGAGATAGCGATGAAATTAGTTAAAATTACTCAAATCTTATCTCCGCAATGGTTCAGAAATCTCAAGGTTAGTCAGAAGATTAGTTTGGGATATGCGATTGCCATTGCTACTGTTGTTTCAGGAGCAATAGTTGGTATTACAGTTCGAGAAAATTATTTAAATCAATTAAAAGCACAAGACCAAATAATTGACGAAAGCTCTCTTATCCTAGCCAATTTACAATCTAACTTAGCCTTGGTAAATATTTATCAGCACAAGCTACATCATTCAACACAACAACCAAAAGTTTTTCAAGAGAATTTTCAGGAACTTGTCAAACATTTAACTGTTTTTCAGCAATTTTGGTCTAATCTTTCCGCTAACGAGTTAGAAGCCAAAAATCATGAGCAGCAATTAGTTATTAGCCAAGATTTAATTGCTCTCAAGCGATCCCATCAAGATTTTTTTACAGATTATTACCAACAAATTGAGGCTTTCTCGAAAGAAGTTGAAGCTGGTAACTTATCATCAGCAAAAATTGCTCTAATTTTTGATTATCTTGCTGAATTTAACGATCAATCTTCAGGTGTCGATCTACAGAGCTTTATTATAGATGTGGATCGCTTAATAGAATCTCTGGTTGAATTAGACGAGCAAGCAGAAGAAAACCTAGCTCAAGGGCAACAATTGAGCAATATGATTTTGTTTATTAGTATCATTCTATCGATCGCAATTACTACTTTACTAGCTGTTTATAACAGTCGCGCGATCGCTCAACCTTTGGTTCAATTAGCCGATATCGCTCAGAAAGCTACCTATGAATCCAACTTCGATTTAGAAGCACCTATCACCAGTGTTGATGAAATAGGAATATTAGCCATCTCTGTCAATCAATTAATTTATGAAGTTAAGCAACTACTTCAACTAGAAGAAGCAACTCAACTACAACTACAACAACAGAATCAAGAATTAGAAGATCGAGTCGAACAGAGAACAGCAGAATTTAGACAAGCCAAGGAAGATGCTGATGCTGCCAATATTGCTAAAAGTCAGTTTTTGGCTAATATGAGCCACGAGTTACGCACACCGATGAATGCCATCATTGGCTACAGCGAAATGTTACTTGAAGAAGCTGAAGATCTTGCACAAGAAGATTTTATCCCCGATCTGAGGAAGATTCATAGTGCTGGTAAGCATCTTTTAAGCTTAATTGATGATGTTCTCGATATTGCCAAAATCGAAGCAGGTCGAATGGAATTATATTTAGAAACTTTTGCAATTGAGAAGGCGATCGAAGATTTAGTTGCTACTATTGGTCCTTTAATCGACAAAAGTAACAGTACACTCGAAGTAATTTTTTCCAGTCAAGTTGGTTTAATGCACTGTGATTTGACTAAGTTACGCCAAAGTTTATTAAATTTACTGAGCAATGCTTGTAAATTCTGTCAAAACGGACAAATCACCCTGACAGTAGAACGTTATCAACAAAATCGAGAAGATTGGATTCGTTTTTCTGTTAAAGATACTGGTATTGGTATGAGTCCAGAACAAATAGCTAAATTATTTCAACCTTTTACCCAAGCAGATGCTTCTACAACTCGCAAGTATGGTGGAACGGGTTTAGGTTTAGCTATTACCAAAAAATTCTGTCAAATGATGGGAGGAGATATTTATGTTGAAAGTGAATTAGATCGAGGTTCTAATTTCATCATTGAAATACCTGCACAAGTCTCTTTAAATACAACTGAATCAGAAATAGAATTGAATGGGGAATTTTCAGCTTGTGCTTTGCAGACAATTTTGGCGATCGATGACGATCCAGCGATCGCGGATATTCTCAGACGTTTTCTTGGTAAAAAAGGTTTTCGCGTGCAAGTAGCTAGTTCTGGAAAAGAAGGACTAAGACTAGCCCAAGAGAGCAAACCACAGGTAATTCTTCTAGATGTGATGATGTCAGAAATGGATGGTTGGACAGTACTTTCTTCACTCAAAGCCGATCCAGAACTGTCAGATATTCCTGTTTTGATGATGACTATGGTTGACAACAAAAACCTAGGTTATGCTCTAGGAGCAAATGATTATTTACTCAAACCAATCGACTTTAAACAATTAACGTCAGTATTGGCGAAATACCAATTGGTGTCAAGCTATTGAGCGAGATTGAGTCTAACCCATTTGAAGGAGAAAGAAAAGATGCCGAAAATTCTTTTAGTTGAAGATAATGAAATGAATCGAGATATGCTTTCTCGTCGCTTGGAACGCAAGGGATATGAGGTATTTATGGCTGTTGATGGCGCTCAAGGAGTAGCTATGGCTAAAGCCGAACATCCCGATTTAATTTTGATGGATATGAGTTTACCAGTCATCGATGGTTGGGAAGCTACTCGCCAAATCAAAGCTAATCCTCAAACCAAAATTATTCCTGTAATCGCTCTAACCGCTCATGCTATGTCAGGCGATCGCGAAAAAGCACTAGAAGCCGGCTGTGACGACTACGATACCAAGCCGATCGAATTACCTCGACTACTGGAAAAAATCTCTAGTTTTCTAGAGAGAAGAACTAAATCAAAAATTGCCTCAACTGGGAATGATTGATTATCTAAGTCTTTTTACACTAAAATCAACCGCCAATGCCTCCTAAAGACACTCATTCTCAATCGGCTTTGCTAGCTCATTTGCGCCATGAGTTACGGACTCCGATTAATGCCATTATTGGCTATAGTGAAATGCTGCTAGAAGAGGTAGAAAATGAGGCAGATTCAGCTATAGAGGTTGAACTGCGTCATATTCATAATTGCGGTCAAGAGCTTTTATCTCTGGTGAATACCATTCTCAATCCAATCAGTCTAGAGAATTTGGAACTTTCTAATCTGTATGAAGTGATTCGAGGCGAGTTAGAAATTCATACTCACACGGCGATCGCCTGTTGTGACGATTTAACCCAAAAAGTTTCCCCAGAAGTACTGCCAGATATTCAAAGAATCTATGCCTCCATAATTCTTTTAATCAACATCATTAGCAATCAGAATGAATGGTCGCAACCAGCAATAGATTTTTATCATTCTCAACCTGAAAAGATCTCAGAATCACTTTTACCAAACACAAATAGTACTAACAAAACATACGAAAAAAATCCTTTATTAAAAGGAAATCAATTAGAACAAGCAGCCACTATTTTAGTTGTAGATGATAGCGAAATTAATCGCGATCTACTTTCACGTCAAATTGAAGCACAAGGTCATAATGTAGTTACAGCTAATAATGGTCAACAGGCATTAGAAATGATTCAAACAGGAGCATACGACCTCTTGCTTCTAGATCTAATCATGCCCAAGATGAATGGCTATCAAGTCTTGGAGTGGCTTCGTACTAGCGAATGGCGACACATTCCCGTGATTATGATCTCTGCTTTAGATGAAATCGATAGCGTAGTTAAATGCATCGAAATGGGAGCAGAAGATTATTTACCCAAAACTTTTAATCCAACGCTATTAAAAGCGAGAATTAACGCTTGTTTGGCACAAAAGAGGCTGCGCGATCGCGAAGTTCATTATCTAGCTCAATTAGCACAAGCTAATCAAGAAATTAGTCATCTTAACAAGCAATTACAAGCAGAAAATTTACGCCTGAGTGCTGAATTAGATGTGACTCGTCGTCTACAGCAAATGATGCTGCCAAAAGTTGAAGAATTGCTGCAAATCGATGAGTTGGAACTTGCTGGATGGATGGAACCAGCCGAAGAAGTAGGTGGTGACTATTACGATGTACTACAACAAGGAGAGCGGCTCAAAATCAGTATTGGTGATGTAACGGGACATGGTTTAGAAAGTGGTGTACTGACGATCGCCGTGCAAACAGCTATTCGCACACTTCTTGAAAATGGAATGAGCGAACCAAAAACCATCTTAGAAGTAATCAACCGCACCATCTACAAAAATCTACAAAGAATGGAGTCTGATAAAAATATGACTCTGACTCTACTGGACTATCACCAAGGTAAATTGACAATTAGTGGACAACATGAAGAAGCGATCGTGGTTCGTTCCAATGGTGATGTTGAGAGAGTCGATACAATCGACTTAGGATTTCCGATTGGGTTAGAAGAAAATGTGGCTGAATTTCTCTCTCAAGAAGAAATTGACTTGCACTCAGGAGATGTAGTTGTACTTTATACCGATGGAGTTACAGAAGCAGAAGACGAGCAAGGAATTCAATATGGATTGGAACGATTTTGTAAAGTAATTCAACAGCATCGACACCTATCGGCTTTAGATATTCGACAATCTCTCATTGATGATTTAAGACAGTATATAGGTCAACAACAAATTTATGATGACATTACTTTATTAATAATGAAACAGAAATAAGGAACTAGGGAAAAGTCTAAAGTCTAAAGTCTGAAGTCTGAAGTCTGAAGTAAGCAAGTTAAAAGTAATTGCCTATGAACAATTAGCTATTAGCAATGAACCATGAACAATGAACCATGAACTATTAGCCAAACAACAAACAACAAATAACTAGTATTTTTTATGATTGAAATTTTTGGAGACTTTATTGATAATTTACCCAGTTCTCAAGAATACTTAATTATCGGCTTTTCTCCTAGCTCTGCTTCTTTAAAGCAAAGATGGAGAAATAATGGTTTGTCTGCTGATTTTTTGGCGGATTATCTTAGTACTTTTTTTCCTCGTAGTGATGAAGAAAATGCAGCTTTGGAAAAACAAGAAGAAATTAGAGGTGCAGTTAGTTATATTGCTAATGAACTATTAGAAAATGCCATGAAATATAACTATGAATGCTCCTCATTGCCAATTAGTATTCAATTGCATCTCCATGGCGACAAAATTGTTTTTGAAATGACCAATAATGTCGATCCTGTTACTCTTGAATATTTTCAATCTTATCTCAAAAGTATAGTCGATTCAGATCCAGAAGAGATGTATATTAATCAGCTAGAAAAAAATGCCATGAATCCTGATAGTCAAGGGAGTGGATTAGGCTTTTTAACTATAATGAATGACTATGGTGCTAGACTTGGTTGGAAGTTTAAATATAGTGAATCAGTACCAAAAGATATATCGTTAACGACTATGGTTCAGTTAGATATATAGTTTTGATATCTAACAGTTACAAGCTAATTATTATTGTTTATGTTTTGATGATATAGCAGTTCTCGGTTGAGTGAGATACACCTCGGTGGAGGAAGGCAATAGGCAATAAAAAAATGTACTTTATGAGTATGAGAAACGCTATATTGATTATTTTTAGTCAAAAAAATTAATGAGGAGCTTTAATTTAAATGGAGATTAAGACGGAAGATTATAATATCTATTACGACGCAAATACTACCACTGTTAATTGTGAGGGATCGCTTCGCTTGAATGGTATGGAAGAATATACACCAATCTCTGAATTACTTAATCATGTAGTTGAACAAGAGCCTTCCCAATTTACTTTGAACTTACAAGAATTGAAATTTCTCAATAGTTCTGGAATTAGTATGTTATCCCAGTTTATAATTAATGTGCGGAAGAAAAAAAATATTCAAATGATTGTTATTGGTTCTAAAGATGTTGCTTGGCAAGGCAAATCTTTAAAGAATTTACAGAGGTTAATGCCAACGTTGACTCTAGAAATAATTTAAGTAAGATATCAGTATTGAGTATTCAGTATTCAGCAGCTAGCAAATAACTGATAACTGATATAGCAATCCTAAATGATATGTAAAAAATTTCTGTTCCCTGTTCCTTGTTCCCTATCTTCACCAACTAATTCACAACTCAAACAGGATTGCTATAACTGATAACTGATAAGCTGATAGCTAAATTAAAGTTTGACGAGAACTCCTGACTCTTTTTGAATGGGTAAAACCTCAAGAAGATCGATACGAGCGCAATATTGTAAATCTTCATCACAGTTCAATTTTAACAAGCGTTGTCCGTGACTGGCTTGATGAAATAATTCTAATAAGTTATTCTGCCATTGCGAATAAAGAGCAGTTGCAGCAATTACTTCATCATTACCGATCGCCACCTCAGTATCAGAAGCTTTCATCAAAGATTGAGCAATCGCGCCAGCACAAACTGTATCTTCTAGAGAATAGCCGCCTTCCCAACCCGAACCAACTAACCAAATTGTCTCTGGTTGTTTTTCTACTAAATAATTAACTACTGCTTGACGATTGACGATCGCACCAGCCAAAACGGTTGAGGATTTTGCTACTCTTTGCAAGGTACGAGTACCGTTAGTAGTACTAATAAATAAGCGTTTACCTTGAATGAGTTCTGGAGTACAATCCAAAGGAGAGTTACCTAAATCGCAGCCTTCTACTTTAGCACCACCTCTTTCGCCAGCACGCAAGCGTTTTTTTGGAAGCCAATCTTCGCTGACTTGCATCAGTTCATCCATATCGCTGAAGGCTTGAACTGCTTCTGCACCAGCATCTAAAGCAGTGGCGATCGTTGTAGTTGCTCTTAGGACATCGATAACGACAGCGCAGTCGGGTAAATCGCTGTTTGGGGTTAACTCTGGGGTATGGTATACGAAAAGTTTCACTTGGTTACGCTTGGTTAATAAAAATCAACTTCCGAAACTATATCTTAGTAGCAAAAAGCTAAAATTCGATCGACTAAACAAACTCCCACACTAATCTCACAATTGCATATAAAGCCAACAGTAAGATTGATGCCCAGGATGAATTGCTTTTAATCAATCCTTTAAACATTATCTATTGACTTGTAACCAAATATTGCAATCGACTACTACAAATTATTGCTTACTAATTAGTGATTATGAATAACTTAGTAGTAACCCTGACTTCTTTAATACTCGCTACTGCAATACCTTTATCTTCTCCTTTAATTGCAGAAGCTCAATCGAATTTTAATTTAACTGGTGACGATCGCTTGATCGATAGTAATGAAAATATTATTTACGTCAATCCTAAAACTGGTGACGATCGCATTGGTAAAGGTAGTGACAATTCTCCCTTAAAAACTATCACTCAAGCGCTCTTGCTTGCCAAACCTAAAACTATTATCCAACTTGCACCAGGTACTTACAGCAAAGATACAGGAGAAAGCTTTCCCATTATTATTAGAAGCGATGTTACTCTCAAAGGTAGCCCTGCTGCACAAGGATACAATGTGATTATTCAAGGAAGCGGTACTTTTCTTAGTGCAACGGCGGCGGGACAACATGTAGCTGTAGCAGCGATTCGTGATGCAGGGGAAATAACTGGAGTTACAATTATCAATCCCGAAAATCGAGGCTATGGCTTGTGGATTGAGTCAGCTAATCCTAGGGTAATTGGTAATACTTTTACACGCAATGGCAATACAGGCTTGTCTGTTAATGGTAATAGTTCACCACAAATAACTAATAACTATTTCTACAATAATATGGGTAATGGTTTGACTGTTTACGATACCTCCAAACCTGAAATCCGAGATAATTTGTTTGAAAAAACGGGTTTTGCAATTACTATTACTGAAAATACAGAAGCTTCAATTGTAAATAATCGTTTTAATGGTAATCGTATTGGTATCCTTTTACAAGGTCAAAGTAAAGTCAGTTTACGTGACAACACTATCGAAAAATCGAGTGAATCTGGTTTAGTAGCGATCGCCAATACTCAGGTAGATTTAGGAACTAGCAGCGAACCAGGAGGTAATATTTTCCGCAATAATAGTAAACTCGCTTTACAAAATGCGGGAAAAGGTCAAATTATTGGTTTTGGCAATCAAATTAGTGGACGTACAGAAGGTAAGATGGATTTAACTGGTAATAGTAAGATTGCCTCTACTTCTTCTCAATCTTCCACCGCTAAATTACCACCTTTACCGATTTCTAGAGGTATTGTTGGTAGTACTATAGTTAAACCTACAGAGAGCAATAGCTTATCAAGCAACAGCAGAAATTTTCCTCAACCTTTGTTATCTGCCTCTCCAATAAGATCTTCTTCAGGGGAAAAAGAATTAGTTTTCACTGCACCAGGTAGCAATCCTCCTCTACCGACTCGATCGCCTTCAACCTCCAGTTCTCTTACCACCATCGATCGAGATCCAATTGATACTGAGGCTGGTACAGAAACTTTACCACCTCCGCCCGAAATTAAAGATCCAGGTGTTGATAATTTTGATAATGGCAATCTCGATCGTCTACCAGCACCCGATCTAAACGATCGTCCTCAATCTGATTCCTTAGCGATTAATTCTTCCACCAGAGGAGTTTATCGAGTCATCGTAGAAGCAACCAGCAGCGATCGACAAGCGCAAGTAAAATCTTTATATCCAGAAGCTTTTTCTACACTTTATTTAGGTAAACCAGTTCTGCAAGTAGGAGTGTTTAGCGATCGCTCTAAAGCTGAGAAAGTATTAGATTCTCTCCAAGATTTAGGAGTAACGGGAACAATTGCTCAATAAAGTAAATAAGCTCGCTTGCTCTAGTAGAACTTGAAATTTAAAAGCTGGTGCTACTTACTGTGCTTGGAGAACTTGCTTGGCAGTTAATTCTAGGGTAGGGAAGATTTGAGAAACGAGGCGTTTATTGTCTTGATAAATCGCTTCTTCATATAATCCATCTACTAAGGTTAGCACAACTACTTGCGCTCTTTCTGGATCGACAATCCAGTATTCAGCAATCCCCCGTGCAGCATATTCAGATCGCTTGTAGCGGTAGTCTCGGTCTTCGTTCTCTTTACCTGGTGATACCACTTCCACTACTAACGCTGGTGGTGGCATATCTGGCATAATTAGACTACGAGTGAATTCCGCAAGGGCAGTTACTAATTCCTCAGTTAGTACCAATAAATCTGGTACACGTACTGTAGCACGAGAACCACTAACTGCAATTTCTGTACCTCGGCGTATTAAGCGGATTGGCACAACCTGTAGTAGCACACTAATCAAATACATAGCTATTTGATTATTCAGGTCGCTTTCTGAGGGCATTTCCCTTAATTCTCCGTTCACCAGTTCGTAACGTCTATCTGTGCCATCATCATAGTCAAGATACTCCGCTAAGGTGAATTTCTTGGTCGTTGCAGTCATTTTATGTTTTGTCTTTAGACTTCGCTTCACGTTCGATTTTAGCTTATCTTAAAACCGTCGAATTGAAGAGGACAGCTATCGTTTTTGATGCAATTTTACTGCAAGTGTTGCAATTGTTTTCTACCAATCATCATCGTCATCTAATTGCTTCTCCAGTAAAGAAATAGCTAGAGACATGGATCTTTGTGCCGATTCTTCAGTTTCTTTAGTTAAAGCTGCTTGTAAAGGTTCGATCGCGCCTCGATCCCCAATTTTCATTAATGCTAGCGCCGCCGCTTTTCGACTCTCACTATTTTCGTGATTCAACAATTCTACCAAATGGGAAAAAGCTGGTTGATATGCCAAATTTCCTAAAAGTGCAGCAGCTTCACAGCGAACATTCTCCGCCGTATCGTCAAGCGCATTGACTAAAACATCAAACGCTTTTTGCTCCGATTCTTCTTGAGCAATTTTGGCGATCGCGCCTAATATCGCCGCACGAACTTCAGATGATTCAGAATCGAGTGCTTGATACAAATACTCTTTAGCTTCTGTGCCTATAAAAGACAGCGCCCAAGCTGCATGACCTTTGATACTTTCTAATTGTTCTGGAGATGCTAAAATTTCTAGTAAAGCTGGTACTGCCGCTACTCCAGTTCTTGCCAATGCTCCTACAGATGACCCTTTGACTACTGTATCTTCATCGTTCAGGAAAGACTTGACTAAAGTAGGAACAGCAATCGGATCGGCAATTAGAGTTAGGGTTTTGGCAGCAGCTCTACGTACTACTGGATTGGTATGATTGTCCAGAGCATCTAGTAAAAAAGGAATTGCTGGTTTACCAATTTCACCCAGAGTTTCCGCAAAACCAAACCGCACCATTCCTCGGGAATCTCCCAAACTCTCAATCATTTGTTGCATGATTTGGCGATCGCTAGAGTCAAAGTTACTATTAGCTATCTGTTCTCTGACTGCTTGAAGTAAAGAATCTGTCTCAGCCTGAGATAGCTGAGTTTCGCGATCGAGTGCATTACTCATCAAAAATCACCTAATTAACCGAACACTTAGTTATTTGCTGTCAACATAACTTGTTGCGCGCGTAAATTCTCGATTACAGCATCAAGTTTAGCCAATTCTGGCTCTAATTTAGCGAGTGTAGCTTTTTTGGATAATTTCGCTTTTTGTGCTGTCGTCATCGTGTCATTATAAAGACGTTCGCGATATTGCTCGAATTCGGCAATTACCTCAGCTAATTCTTCAGGAGATACTGGATCGTTATTGTTGATTTCTAAATTTTCTGACATGACTGGAATTTTTCAAATATTTATTTATAGCTATTAGTTTTCAGCTATTAGCTATCAGCTATCAGTTTTCAGCTATCAGCTAGCTTCTGACGGCTGACGGCTGACTGCTATTAGCTAATCACCCATCTTAGATATTCTCAGATTGGGTTACTAGCTGGCAAATCTTTAAAAAATAACATCTAGTTTTATAAACTTTTGTAACCAAAGTCTAACAAAAGAGTGGCAATTTCACCGACAATCCGATCTTGTATAGGTATTTAATCGATCGACAAACATAAATTTTTTTTCTATTTCGAGGACGCAAACCTTGCTCCCTGCTCCCTGCTCCCTGCTCCCTTTTTTTAATCATGGACAAACGTTTCTTTAATATTTTCAATTTAACTGAAGACCAAGCGATCGCGCTTCTCAAAACTCCTTTGGAAGAATTAGAAGATAGTTCCGAACGCTACGTAGCTGCGTCTCATTTAATTAATTTTCCGACAGAAAAATCGATTAACGCTCTCATCGAAACAGTTGAAGAGGATAATCCCGATTTGTTTCATCGCATTGCTAAACGAAAAGCGATCGAGAGTTTGGGAAGACTAAAAGCAAAGCAAGCAATTCCTGTAATTCGCGCTTGTTTAACGGATGAAGATCCTTATATGGTAGAAAATGCAGTTTGGGCGATTGGTGAAATTGGTACTGACGATCCACAAATCTTAGAAGAAATTGCCCAATTGTTAGATACACCCAATCAAATCTATCGAGTTATTATTCAAACCTTAGCTAAATTTGATTACAAACCAGCTTTAGCTAGAATTCAACAACATACTACTTCGGATAACGAACCAACCAAGAGTACGGCGATCGCTATGGTAGCTCGTTTTACAGGGGATTACAGTCAAATCGATGAATTGCTAGCTTTCTTGCAACATAGCAACGTTAACGCTAGACGTGCTTGCATTCAAGATTTAATCGACGCTAATTACTATCAAGCTATTCCTGAAATTGCTAAATGTCCCGTATCGTTTGTATTTCGTCTGCGAGGAATTAGACTCTTAGGAGAAAAGGCGATCGAGGCAGGTAAACTTAAGTTTGCTCAAATAGAATCTATTTTAGATTCAGTGATTGGCGATCGCCCTAGCGACTTAGAAATGGTTCACGAATACGACCAAAAACCAACTTTAGAATTTTTAATCAGCGAACTCTACAATACCGATTTTGGACGTTGTTATTTAGCTACACAAACTATTTTAGAAGAATACGCCCAAGAAGCACCCGAAGCAATACTTGCCACTTACGCCGACCAAGCGCATAATGACTACGGCGCACATTATCATGTTGTCAAATTACTCGGTTGGCTCAAATATAATCCTGCTTACGACTTAATTGTCGAAGCTTTGCACAACCCAAACGCTCAATTTCAAAAATCTCGCGCCGCCGCCGCGATCGCTCTAGCTAATTTAGGAGAGACGCGATCGATTCCCTTACTCAAAGAAGCTCTCAATACACCCATTTTTGACTTGAAATACTCATCTTTATTAGCTTTAGAGCAACTTGGAGATAATAGCGGTTGGGAAATTGTTGCCAATGATGCCAACCTATTCATTCGTGAAAAAGCAGCAACTAAGCTAGCAGTTAGGTAGATAAGAGGGAGCAGGGGTTAGGGGTTAGGGGTTTAGGGGTGTAGGGTTTAGGGTGTAGGGGAAGTAATGAGTAATGAGTAATGAGTTGTTTACTTCTGACCTCTGCCTTCTGCCTTCTTGCACTAGATACATATTTAAATTCAGTGAGGAGAGAGTTTTGTCTATAGATGAGCGCTATCCCGATCTCCATAGTTCTAATCCGATCGTGCGGGAAAGAATCGCGCAGCAAATTGTCGATGAACGGGATGCCAATACTATTACCCAGTTAATTGCAGTTTTGGATTCATCGGATTCTAGTTATCGGCGATCGATAGTTAACATTTTTGGCATGATTGGTTTTGATGCTATTCCTGCTTTATTGAATGGTTTAGCCAATAGTCCGATCGATTTAGTTCGTGTTAGTTGTTCCGAAGCCTTAGCAGCGATTTTTCATCATCATCCAGAAGAAAATTTTCCTACAGAAGCACTAGAAGGATTGTATCAAGCGATCGAAGATCCTAATCCTGTTGTTCAGCTAACTACGATCGCCTCTCTTAGTACTATGGGTAAACCAGCTTACGATATTTTAGTAAGAGCTTTAGAGATAGATAATATTTTTGTTGGTGTAGCTGCGATCGATGCGATCGGTTCTTTAGGAGATTCAAGAGGATTAGATTTATTATCTTCAATGTCAGCAGATCGAAGACTCGACTCTTATCTTCGCGACTCAGCCACCAGCGCATTATCTCGCTTAGAACAAATAATTAAATTTCAGAGGTGAACCATTGTAAGAAGGCAGAAGGCAGAAGGCAGAAGTTTTTTAAGTTTTAAGTCTTAAGTAGAGAAGTTTTTTACTTATTACTGATTACTTCCCCTACACCCTACCCCCTACACCCCAAACCCCTAATCCCTAACCCCTGCTCCCCAAGGAAGTTAACAACGAGCGACACCATTTTCTCTTGCTGCTTTCTTTACTGCTTCGGCGACTGCGTTAGCGACTCTGGGATCGAAGGCGGAGGGAATAATATACTCGCGATCGAGTTGTTCGGGAAGAATTAAAGAGGCGATCGCTTTGGCAGCTTCTAAATACATTTCTATCGTAATCTCTTTGGCTCGACAGTCGATCGCGCCTCTAAATACCCCAGGAAATGCCAGCACGTTATTAATTTGATTGGGATAGTCACTACGTCCCGTTGCCATCACTGCCACGTCATTGTAGACTAATTCTGGCTGGATTTCTGGGATAGGATTAGCCATAGCAAAGACGATCGCTTTCTCTGCCATCGATCGCACCATCTCAGGAGATAATACTCCAGGCGCACTCACTCCCAAAAAGATATCTGCACCTTTAAGTGCATCGGCGAGAGAACCTTCTTCTTCGATGGCAAATTCTAATTTTTCAGGATTTAGATCGCTGCGTTTTGTAGAGAGAATACCTTTAGAGTCACACAAAATAATTCGATTTGCTCCAGCTTTAATTAACAGACGAGCGATCGCTACTCCCGCAGCACCAGCACCATTGATGACAATTTTCACTGCTTCAAGGGACTTCTGTACTAATTTGAGAGCATTATATAAAGCCGCTAAAACTACAATCGCCGTTCCGTGTTGATCGTCGTGAAATACTGGTAAATCTAATTCTTGTTTGAGTCGTTTTTCAATTTCAAAACAACGAGGCGCAGCAATATCTTCTAAATTAATACCACCAAAGACGGGAGCAATGCGTTTGACTGTTTCGACAATCTCGTCACTATCTTGAGTTGCCAAACAAATAGGAAAGGCATCGATATTGGCAAATTTTTTAAATAGCAATGCTTTTCCTTCCATTACAGGGAGTGCCGCCGTCGCGCCTAAATTCCCCAAACCCAATACTGCACTACCATCGGTGACGACAGCAACCGTGTTACATTTGATAGTAAGTTCATAGACTCTTTCTGGTGAATCAGCGATCGCGCGGCAAATTCTACCCACCCCAGGAGTATATGCCATGGCTAAATCCGATTGAGATTCCAGCGCAATTCTGCTTTGAATAGCAATTTTTCCACCTTGATGCAAAGCAAAAGTTCTTTCGGTAACTTGAAGTATCTTCACATCTGGTAAAGCTTCGATCGCGGCGATGATTTTTTCAGTTTGCTCGGTACTAGATGCATCAATAATTAACTCTCTTCTGGTAATTTTGAGAGTTTTTGCCAACAGAGAAATTTGATCTAAACTACCACCAGCACTGGCGATCGTATTAATTACAGAAGCTAGCGTCCCAGGACGATTGGGAATTTCGATTTGAAGCTTTAAACTAAAACTGGAATTAGGTGTTAAGTTGACCATTCTTGTCTTGCTAATTGCTAATCGCTAATTGCTAATCGCTAATTATTTTCCTATCACATTATCATTCCAAGTTGCTGTCCATCTCAATTCCACATTTACTTTTAACTTCTTCTCTAATCCAAGAAGGCAGGCGGTAGGAGAATCAATCCACTGAAAATAACTATCTGCGTTTATCTGTGTTTATCTGCGGACGCATCTGTTAGCTTTCGATCGCGATCGAGATTTATAGCCTCAATTTTTCCTCTCCAAATAGCTACAAGGCGATCGCTTCGGCTCAGAATGACAAAGATATGGCTCTTAAGTGATTCTCTAATCCCTAGTCCCTAACCCCTACTCCTTGATTTAAATTTTTCAAACCTTGTTAATCAATATTAAAAAAGATGTTTTTTTTGCAGAAAAAGCAGGCGTTAAGCTTGAATCCTTCATAAGGTGTATGTGGTTAGCTTACCAAAATCGTTCATTTGCCAAGACTCCGACAATACTATTAAATTGAGGCGATCGCGAGAAAACAAACCAAACTTGTACCAATATTGAGTTTTTTTACATTGTCATAATCAAAGCTCCAATATTTTAACTTAGGAGAATTTCAGCTTAAGATCGCTGCTAGGAGGTTTAACCTTGAAGGTTAATTGGTTGCATAATTTAGAAGATAACTTATCTATCTTAGAGGAACGATTGTTAGTTTTAGAAAGACAATTTAACAAGCTTGGTAACGATTTATACATTAAAGAGCAAGAATTAAAACAAACTAATCAACAACTCGAATATGCTCACCAACAGATGTTAGAACAACACCGCTTAGTAGTATTAGGTTCTTTGGTAGCAGGAATTTTACATGAAGTCAATAATCCGCTGCAATTAGTTATTGGTTTTGCACAATTATCTTCTTTTTCTTTAGAAAACCTACAAAAAGAATTACAAGAAGATTTACCCCAATTGAGTAATATTAAACAAGAAAAAATAGAAAAAATAATTTCAGAAATAAAAACTAATATCTCTACCATTGAAGAGCAAGGCATCAATATTGTTAGTAATGTTAATAATATGTTGCTTCAAGCCAGAATTTCAAGCTCTCAAACAAGCAAGGTAGATATTAATGAGCTAATCGATCGCGCTTTGCCGATCGTAGCTAATAGCTATAAATTTAAACAAGAAAACTTTAGCTTAAAATTAGAAACCGATTATGATAAATCGCTAGATAAAATAGAAGCTTTTGCTGAAGATTTAACCAAAGTTATCACCAATCTTGTCAAAAACTCTTGCGATTCTGTCTGGCAAAAAAAGAGAAGACTAAGAGAAAATTTTCAACCTCAGATCGCAATTAAAACTAGAAAATTAGACCATTATTTTCTGGCAATTACAATTCGAGATAATGGCGAAGGTATTCCAGATAATTTAAAAGAAAAAATTTTTCAACCCTATGTAACGACCAAAACAGCAGGAGAAGGAACAGGTTTAGGACTAGCGATCGTGAGAGAGTTGATTGCCCATAATCAAGGTCAAATAAAATTAAGAACTGAATGGGGTGTTTATGCAGAATTTATGATTATTTTGCCAATTACAAGGGAACATAAATAATTCGTAATTCGTAATAGCCTACGGCACGGCTACGCCTACGTAATTCGTAATTCTTAAGTTTCTACCGATTGTAATTATGAATACTATTAAAAATCTGTTTCTTCTTCGATGCCAAAAACTAAGACAGCAGCGATCGCTAAAGATAAACCTCCCAAAACAATGGCAATTAAAGGATCGTTACCTAACCAGTGTATAGTTATCCAACCCAACCCCAAGGCAATAATAATTTGGGGAACCACGATCGAAGCGTTAAAAACTCCCATATAAATTCCCATACTTTGAGAGGGAATAGTACTAGCAAGAATAGCATAGGGAATTGCTAGAATACTTGCCCAAGTTATTCCCAAACAAATCATCGGCAGTAGAATTAAATATTGGTTATGAATTATAAATAAAGAACCTAAGCTTAAGCTACCAAATAAAAGACAAATACAATGAATAATTTTGCGATCGAGCTTTTCAGCGAGTTTAACTAAGAAAAAAGAAAAAATTAAACAAACAATATTATAAGTAGCAATACAAATACCAGCCCATTCAATTCCTTGAGCATACTGAGATGAGTCTTCTTGAGTTGCTCCAAAAACATGATAAGCAACTACATTAGGAAAATAGAGAATTGAACAAAACATGCCTAGCCAGGTGAAAAACTGTACCCAAGCCAACTGTTTCATTATTGCTGGCATTTGTTTAAAAAATAAAATTAGTTCTTGAAATTTTACAGAAAAATCTCGTTCTGTTTCCTTTATTGATAAGGCAATCGGTGATGTTTCTTCGGGTGGATTTTCTGGTGTAGTGATAATCGTCCAAAGAACTGTCACCAGAAAAATAACTGCTCCTAAATAAAAAGATAATTTGACTGTCGATGGAATAGAAATATCTCCAGTAACATCGCTAGAAATACCCAAAATATGATTAAACCACCAAGGCGCTAAAGCAGCGATCGCCGAACTACAACCTATAAAAAAACTTTGCAAGGCAAAACCTCGATTCTGTTGCTGTTGGGGCAGTAAATCGGCAACAAAAGCATAAAATGGAGAAAGACTAATATTGATGGCAATTGCCAAAAGCCAAAGTAAAGCTACTGCCATTTTTAAGCTAGAAGAATTGGGCATTAACACTAAGGCGATCGAACTGAGAATAGCACCAATTAAAAAATATGGTCGTCTGCGTCCTAAACAACACCAAGTACGATCGCTCAAATAACCAGCGATCGGCTGTATAATTAAGCCGCTAACTGGTGCTGCTAGCCACAAAAAAGGAATTTGTTCGATACTGGCACCCAAATATTCATAGATAGCACTAGTATTAACTATTTGCAACGCCCAACCAAACTGAATACCAAAAAAACCCAACCCCATATTAATGAGTTGTAAGAAATTAAAGTTTTCAGTTGTTGGTTGTTGGTTGTTTGTTATTTGTTCATGGTTCATAGTTCATGGTTCATGGTTCATTGGTGGTTAGTTATTTGTTGTTTGTTATTTGTTATTTGTTATTTGTTATTTGCTTCCCTACTCCCTGCTCCCTTTTTTTATACTGTTAATCACGGTTATCTATGCATTAGCAATTATGGCAGCCAAATCCCTTCGGTAGAAGCGAAAAGTTTTTGAGGCGGGGTTTAAATTCCCATTACAAAAACATACTTCTGACTTCAGGCCAACACGGACTTCAATAAGCGGAGGTTTCCTCCGCTTCCAGTCCTCCACAAGGGATTGCCCTTACTGACTTCTGACTTCGTTAAGATGGATTCCTTTGCAATTAATAATCTAAGCTTAGTGTGAAAATTATTCAGAGACATTCTGTAGGTTCAGCGATCGCTATTAGTGCTGTCATTTTATTTATATGCAGCAGTGTTAGACATTTGCTTTTCCAGTCTAATTTCGATCTGGCAATTTTTGATAATGTTCTTTACTTAATTAGTCAGGGAAAAGCACCAGTTTCGCAAATTTTAGGCTTTCATATCCTTGGCGATCATGCAGCTTGGATTTTTTATCCTTTAGCTTTATTTTATAAAATTTTTCCGAGTATTTATTGGTTATTTGCAATTCAAGCTCTAGCTTTGACAATTGGCGCAATACCTCTAAGACATCTCGCTGTTAATGCTGGTTTGTCAACAACAAAAGCGAATCTGCTGGTTTGGTGTTATTTACTATATCCATTGATTTTCAACGTTAATCTTGCCGATTTTCATCCAGAGGTAATTGCTTTACCTGCTATATTTTGGGCAGTTTTAGCAGCAAGAAGTAATTCTCTGTGGCAATTTTGTTTGGCGATTGCCTTAATTGTAAGTTGTAAGGCGGTGTTAGCGCTGACGGTGATAGGGATGGGGATTTGGTTGCTAATTTTTGAGAAAAGGCTCTCTTTTGGCGCGATCGCGATTGTTTTTGGTATTACTTGGTTTGCGATCGCGACTAAAATTATTATTCCTTGGTTTGGGCAAGAAAGTGCTAGTTTAACCAGACATTTATATCGCTATGGCGATTTAGGAAACTCTTATGTAGAGATTGTACAAAATCTAATTTTTAAACCAGAAATATTACTGAAGGCTATTTTTAATTTAACCAACCTCACCTATTTACTATGGTTGTTTTTACCAGTTGCTTGGGGAATTGCGCCAAAGCATTTAACACCTTTAATTAGTAGCTTTCCTGCTTTAGCAATCAATCTGTTGGCTACTTCTGACACCCAAAAAAGTTTAACTCATCAATATTCTTTGCCCATCTTACCTTTTTTGTTTGTAGCGGCGATCGCTACTGTCGCCTCTGGACAAACATGGATAAAAAGCAGTAGAGGGATAATATTATGGTCTTTAGGCGCGTTTTTAGCCTTGGCAAAATTCGGCTATTTTGGTTCGATCTATCTCGATTCACTAGATACATGGCAAGCTACTAGAGAGGCGTTGGTACAAATAGATCCTAAAAGTAATGTGCTAACTACTACCGATATTGCCCCTCATTTAACCCATCGAGAGATCGTGACAATAGCAAATAAACGAGCGTTATCTGCAAATTTAGAAGAATTTAACGATATTTTATTAAATTTACGTCATCCTGGTTGGTCTAGTTCTCCAGAGATTGCTCAAACTTTACTAGACAAACTCCAGCGATCGCCTCAATTTCAGCTTAGGTATCAACGCGATTCGGTATTTTTGTTCAGCGACTTCTCCCAACGCTAAATCAAAGCCTTGTTTGCGCTAAAATCATGAATCGTATTAAAAAACCATAATCAACAACCTTCCCTGTTTCCCGTTTCCTGTTCCCTTTTGAAATTATGAATTCAAAGCTCAAAGAAGAAATTACCGCGATCGATAACGAACTCTCAAAACGTCATATAGATTTAGATCCAGCAGGTTATTTTATTATTTATCTCGATCGCGAAGCTGGTTTGATTTGTGCCAAGCATTTTACCAATGTAATCAACGAAAAAGGTTTAGCCGTCGATCCCGAAACAGGCAAAGTAATTCCAGCTAAAGGCAAAGTGGAAAGAACAGCCGAAACCTTATATAGCGCAAAAACTGCCAAAGAACTCTGCGTTAAGATTATTGAGCAAACCCAACCTATTCCTCTAACCATGCTAGATCATGCTGCCTATTTAGGGAGAGAGTTTACTAGAGCTGAATTTGCTTTAATTAGTGGAGAAGAATATATTCAGGATTAAATCCCTAATTGGCGGCAAAAACTAGCATCATACATCCCATCTTCCCAATGTTTGGCAGCCATTACCTGTTCTGGAGTAAGGTTTTTGACTCCGAATAATCGCGCATAGCGGAGATTGGCATTATCCAGTTTGGCGTAATTAAGATCGCTATCTCCCAAATATGCTTGTGAAAGATCGGCACCTACAAAATTAGCACCAACTAAATTAGCACCAACCAGATCGGCATTATAGAGGTTGGCATCGATAAAATGAGCGTAAGCTAAATTAGCCCCAACCAATTTGGCATTATTGAGGTCGCTATTGGTAAAATTGCTTTCAACTAGTTCAGCATGACTTAAGTTAGTTTTCTCCAATTTAGCTTGACTGAGATCGCAACCGCTTAGATAGGCATTGTTGAGATCGGCTTTCTCTAGATCGATGCCCTTTAGATCTGCTTCTGGTGCATTCAATCGATTAAGACTAACCCCATCCTCGTTTAAATCTTGAAGCGCTTGAATTCTGGCATAACTTGTCTTTAAGCCATAGGCAGTATCAATTACTTTCCATGCATCATAGCGTGCTTGTTTGTTGCGATCGGGCGATTCCAGATAAAAAAGCAATACTGCCATGAGAATACTAAAACTTTCAACAATATTCAAAAGCACTGATTCTCTAATCTGACAAATCAACCAAGCTTCTTCGGGACGACAATCTTTTTCTGCGCCAAAAAAAGTTTCGATCGCTAGAATGACAACTATTAATAAAGCTGTTCCAGAAACAGCACTGATTATACGAATAATTGTGCGCTGGACGTTTCTTTTCATCTCATTTCATTGCATGATTGTTATCGGCTTTTAACCGTTCGCTAAAACCTAGAAAAAGTTTCTAGATAAACCTTGAGCGGTTTATTGCAATGCAACTTTGTTAATTACGAATTATATTGATACTAAAAGATCGTATCGATCGAATTGCAGTTGATTATTGTAAGGGAGTTTTTAATTTTAATTCAACATTGGTATTGCGCCCAAGCACTACTTCTCCACCAGGACTAGATAAAACAAAAGCAGTAGCAGCAGCAGCACCAGCTAAACCACCATGTTTAATTTTGGCTCTATTGCCTAGAAAATTGCCAGCAACTACTCCACCCAAAATAATGCCAGCATTTTGCAGAAATTTACCTTTAGTTTTAGTTTCAACTCTAGTATTGACTAAAGTAACGTCGAGCGGATAAATCGAGCCATTCTTGAGGACGATCTCATCAAATACTAGATGCAAGCTAGCTTTTCTTCCTTTAGCTGCTTTGACAACATCTTCTAAATGTCCGTTGATTTTGGCATCTTTGAGAATTTTGTTTTTGCCGATCGAGGAATTTTTGATTCTTAAAGTAAAGCGATCTCGATTTTGGTTTTTCCCTGTGGAAATCTGTTGCTCTAAAATAGTGTTAAATTTTACTCCAGCAGGGACAAGAACGGCACTTGTTTGTGTTTGAGCAATAGTAAATGGTGACGGAAGAGCATTTGTATTAATAACAGCAACAATTTCATCACCAGAAGTATTTTCTTGCTCTCGATCGCTCGGTGTACTAAATGCTGCACCACTATAACTTACTAAGACAGTACTCAAAAAGAAAGGAAGTAATTTTTTCATGACTTTATTTTTACTATTCAAAATAAAAGTCTCATTGGTCAAATTATATATTTCTTGGTGTCACTGTTTTCACAGTGGCGATCGACAAGCCAAGAAGAAAGTTAGAAATCACAGCCAAAGAATGCCCATAATAAATTAAATAGTTACTCGTATTATTTAACAATCAAAAATTATGGGGATCGAACCAAGAGAATACCGCCAACGCCGCGAACAGTTGCTCGGAAAAATTGGTAAAGGTACAGCGATTTTTCGTAGCGCACCGATGGCAGTGATGCATAATGATGTTGAATACGTGTATCGTCAAGATAGCGATTTTTTCTATTTGACTGGTTTTAACGAACCTGAAGCAATAGCCATATTTGCTCCTCACCATCCCGAACATCGTTTTATTCTCTTCGTTCAACCTAAAGATCCAGCACAAGAAACCTGGACTGGTTATCGTTGTGGTGTTGATGGTGCTAAAGAAATTTATGGTGCAGATGAAGCTTATGCGATCGCAGAAATTGGCGAAAAGTTACCCCAGTACATTGAAAAAGCCGATCGGCTTTATTATCATTTAGGACGCGATCGCCACTTTAACGATTTTATCCTCAACCAATGGCAACGATTAATTGCTCTCTATCCCAAACAAGGAACTGGACCGATCGCCCTAGAAGATACGAATCATCTTCTTCATCCCCTGCGACTGCTAAAAAGTCCTGCGGAAATTGAAATGATGCGTAAAGCGACAGCTATTTCCGCCGCAGCGCACAACCGCGCCAGGGAATTTACCAAACCAGGACGTTATGAATATGAAGTGCAAGCAGAAATCGAACATACCTTTCGTCTCCACGGCGCGATCGGTCCTGCTTATCCTTCGATCGTCGCTTCTGGTGCTAATGCTTGCATCCTCCACTACATTGAAAATAACCGCCAGATGCAAGACAAGGAATTACTGTTAATTGATGCTGGTTGTGCTTACGATTACTACAACGGCGATATTACTCGTACTTTTCCCGTCAATGGTAAATTTACTCCAGAACAGAAAACTATCTATGAAATTGTCCTAGAAGCGCAACAGCAAGCGATCGCCAAAGTACAGCCAGGAAATCCCTATCACGAGTTTCACGATACCGCAGTCAGTGTTTTAGTAGATGGATTAATGGATTTAGGTTTATTGATTGGCGATAAGGAAGAAATTATCAAAGAAGAAAAATATAAATCTTTCTATATGCATCGTACTGGACATTGGCTCGGTTTAGACGTTCACGATGTCGGACAATACAAACACAACGAAGAAACCTGGCAAACTCTACAACCAGGACAAATTGTCACTGTCGAACCAGGCATTTACATTGCACCCGATCTTAAACCAGCAGAAGGACAACCAGAAGTCCCCGAAAAATGGCGAGGAATTGGCATTCGCATCGAAGATGATGTGTTAGTCACTGCTAAAGGACATGAAATTTTAACCGCTGATGTGCCTAAATCTGTTGAAGCGATGGAGAGGGAATAGGGGTTAGGGGTTAGGGGTTAGGGAGCAGGGGAGCAGGGGAGCAGAGGAGCGGGGGAGCAGGGGAAGCAGGGGAAGATAAGACCAATAATTTAAAATTACTATAGAGCTATTTATGGATAGTCAAATTAGAGAAATATTTCCTGGCGAGGTTTTTGCTAATACTGCTGATTTCGATCGCGGTATTCGTCAACTATTGCCTAAATACGACGAAATGCTAGAAGCGATCGCTTGCGGGATTCCTACAACTGCCAAAAAAATTATCGATCTTGGTTGTGGTACGGGAGAATTGAGTCTGAAAATTTTGCAACGATGCCCAGAAGCAATGGTAATGGGAATGGACTATTCAGCACGCATGATTGATTTTGCTGATATTAAAACTAAAGCGGCTGGCTATAGCGATCGCTGGAGTGGTATTGAAATGGACTTTGGTGATTGGGCTAGCGATCAAGAATCTGGTTATATTGGCATTCAATTCGATGCTTGTGTTTCTTCTTTAGCCATTCATCACCTCAGCGATGAGATGAAATTAAATCTCTTTAAATGCGTTGCTAAAGTATTAAAACCAGGCGGTGTTTTTTGGAATGCCGATCCAGTTTTGCCAGAAAATGAGCAAATTGCTCAGGTTTATCAAGCTATTAGAGAAAATTGGTCACAGCAACAAGGAACCACCTTAGAACAAGTTCGCAGCAAAATAGGAACAAGTCGCGATCGCGGTTATTCCAGTCAAGATCGTTTGGCACGCTTGGAAACTCAGCTACAAATGCTAAAAGAAGCAGGATTTAATTCTGTCACCGTGCTTTGGAAATATTATGGTATCGCTGTCTTTGGTGGTTTTGTTTAAAAATAAGTAGCTCCACCTAAATAAAATAAAGTTTGTAGTCAACCCTAAAGGGTTGAAAAATGTACTTTTAATAATGGCTAAAGCCATTACTACCAACTTAATCTATTTTGTGTTTAATTAAGTGGTTCTACTGAGTAGGGGCGTATGCCATACACCCCTACTAGGTTAAATTAAATTTTTACCAGCTTAGCTTGAAAGCTTTGCTCGTAAAGTGCATCCTGAACTTAGTAAGGATACTTAGAAGAACAAGGATAGGGAGTGCAAGGGCTAGATGGGTAAGGATAGACAGGATAGCAAGTTGAGTTTTTATAACCTCCATGCCACTCTGGTCTACCATATGGATAATAGCTACTGTTACCGTAACCATAACCGTAATCGTAACCACCGTAACCACCGTAACCACCACAGCCACCGTAACCACCTGAAACTTGTTCCATGCGATCGTCGGCTAGTTCAAGCATTTCCAGAGAAAATTGTTGGTTTTTAGTTATATTTGTACCAAACATTGTCTTTTACTCCTTAAATGTTACTTATGTCACATTTTTTGGATATGTTCCATTCAGTTTTTTTATGCAGATCATCAACAGTGCGATCGCCTAACATTTCTTCAGTTCATGAAGCGTAGCTATCCTTTAGGGCTTTTCTAGCTAGAAGCTGATAAATTTCCCAACCAAACGGTTAAATCTTCTACTCGATCGAAATCTAACAAGGCTTCACTTAAATCTTCTAAATTGCGATGAACTGGAATTGAACTCGATAACGATTTTCTCTAGCAAAAAACGCGATCGCAAACTAATAGAGATGTTCGATTGCGATTTTTTTGCTCAATATTTATACAG
Organism: uncultured bacterium; assembly: GCA_964548905.1. Taxonomy (GTDB): domain Bacteria; phylum Cyanobacteriota; class Cyanobacteriia; order Cyanobacteriales; family Xenococcaceae; genus CAZJTL01. The sequence continues at coordinate 39,556 of CAZJTL010000009.1, forward strand.
ATTTGGGGCGATCGCAAACTAATAGAGATGTTCGATTGCGATCCAAAACCAATGCAATTTAAGTCTGGTAGCCTATTACTTCTGCCTTCGCCGAATTTGTCAAGTATTTTTTACAAGCGTTTACAATTTCTTATTTTTGCTTAGTTTGCAATGCCAACGAAAAATAAGGCTTGTAGAGACTTTTTCTAAAAATGGACACAAGAATCCCGCAAACTTGTGAGAGTATTATACTCAAACCCTTATGTTTTCGTCAAGAAGTAGGAAATTGTGGGAACGATTTTTGGTCGTTCTAGGTTTGTAAATTTTTGTTGAGAAAAAATTTTGATTTAAATATTAAAACTCAATCCGAACGAGTTAAAAGTTTAAATTATTTGAGTCCTTTTGAGAGGACTTTAACTATTAGTTAGGCAGGAATTAAAATCGCTGACTTAAAATCCCATCACTCTTGCCACAACCGAAAGCTCTGCTTCAACTCCTGTCTTGACAGAGTTACTACCACAATCGATCGCGGTGTTGGGATCTTTCAATCCATTGCCAGTTAAGACGCAAACTACAGTAGCATCACTAGGAACTTTATCTTTTACTTTCAATAATCCAGCAACCGAAGCAGCGCTAGCAGGTTCGCAGAAAACTCCTTCCTCTGCGGCTAGAATTTGATAGGCTTTTAAAATCTCTTCATCGGTGACAGGGTTGAATTCACCGCCGCTTTCTTCCTTAGCCGCGATCGCTTTTTCCCAATTAGCAGGATTGCCAATCCTAATTGCCGTCGCGATCGTCTCTGGATGGGCAACAGGTTTACCAGCAATAAATGGTGCAGCACCAGCAGCCTGAAATCCCATCATAGTTGGGGTTTTTCCACACTTACCAGCTTGGTAATATTGATTAAATCCCATCCAATAAGCGCTAATATTGCCTGCATTGCCCACGGGAATACACAACCAATCGGGTGCATCTCCTAAAACATCAACGATTTCAAAAGCGGCGGTTTTCTGACCTTCTAAACGATAGGGATTGACGGAATTGACCAAGTTAACTGGATAATTCTCAGCCATACCGCGCACTATATTTAAAGCATCATCAAAATTTCCTTTGATGGCAATTACTTCCGCACCATAGAGTAAAGCTTGTGCCAACTTTCCTAGCGCGACATAACCATCAGGAATGACGACAAATGCTCTCATTCTCGCACGACGAGCATAAGCCGCCGCCGCCGCAGAAGTATTACCAGTGCTAGCGCAAATCACTGCCTTCTCACCCGCTTCTTTGGCTTTGGAAATAGCCATGGTCATACCTCGGTCTTTGAAGCTACCCGTCGGATTCAGACCATCATACTTAACAAATACTCTCACTCCTCTACCAATCTGTTCGGAAATATAAGGAACTGGGATCAAGGGAGTGTTACCTTCTAACAGCGTCACTACAGGTGTAGAATCACTGACTGGTAAATAAGCTCGATAGGTTTCAATTAAACCTTGCCAGCCTCCCGTCTTCAAAATTGGTGCTGGCAAAGTTTTATTTGTTTCTGGGGAGTTATTCTCTATGCCGAAGTCAGCGATCGAACTTTCAGTTTGCCGAGCGGTAACCATATTTTCTTCTAGCACGCAAATAACTCCCTTAACAACTCAAAATCTTAACGACAAATTTCTATTCTATCTTGAATTGTTCTGAGTTACAGTTTTTGAAACAATTGGTTTTTGACGTTCTTCTCCAGAAAAGGAGTCGTCGCTTCTTTTACGTCTTTTACTCTCATCTCCATAGCGTCTTTCTTTTCGGGTTGATGGGCTTTCTGAGCGATATTTCCCATTCCCATTGCCATTACCATAAGATTGACGGCCAGATTTACGCTTAACCAATGGTTTAGGAGTATCAACAGGGGGAACTTCCCAATCTGTTTTCATCCAGTTTGGACAATCGCGATCGTAAACTAGTTGCAATGCTGCTGCCGCGATCGCTTGAGGGTCGTATTCGCTACTTAATTCACTCACTAAAGGTAAGAAAGAAGCCATCCGTTCACCAGCAAGAGTTTCTTTGACTTGAGCTTGCAATTTGGTCAGTCTTTTCGCTTCTACTTGCGCCCGATTGGGAATTTCATTGACATCTAAATTCTGTCTGATTTTACGCTCGATTTGTTTGAGCATACGACGATCGTAAGATTCAACCAAGGAAACGGCTGTACCTGTTTTTCCAGCACGTCCAGTGCGTCCAATACGGTGAATGTAAGTTTCCGTATTATCGGGTAAGTCGAAGTTGATTACGTGAGACAAATTTTCCACATCTAAACCACGAGCAGCAATATCTGTCGCTACGATCATGCGAACTTTGCCTTCACGAAAACGCTTAACTAAGCGTTCTCTTTGAATTTGAGACAAATTACCGTGATATTCATCCACACTCTGTCCCGCTTCTTGCAGTTTAATCGTCAGTTCGCTAGCAGTTCGCTTGGTTTTGACAAAGATAATTGCCGATTCTGGCTCTTCTATCTCTAGAATTGGCTGTAATGCTTTCATTTTCGACCAGGCACGAGGTACCATGTAGACGTGTTGATCGATTCTTGATGGCGCTGCTTTTGGTTGGGATACCGTAACAGTCACGGGATCTTTGAGGAACTGTTTGATCAGATCGCGAATTTCTGGTGGCATTGTTGCCGAAAAGCAAGCGGTTTGACGTTCTTTGGGAGTTTGTTTGAGGATCTTTTTCACATCGTCAATAAAGCCCATGCTCAGCATTTCGTCAGCTTCGTCCAAAACTGCCCAACGTAACTGCTCGAAGTTTAATTCACCGCGATCGAGCAGATCGATGATTCTTCCAGGTGTACCAACAACTATTTGTACGCCTTTTTGCAAACTGCGAATTTGACGATCGATCGACTGTCCGCCATAAACTGTCAATACGTATAGTCTGCGATTGCCAGTGAAATCTTTAATTGCTTCGGCTACTTGCTGCGCCAATTCTCTGGTGGGTGTTAAAATTAGCGCCTGCACATCCATATTGTTTGGATCGAGACGATCGAGAATGGGTAGCGAAAAAGCGGCGGTTTTACCCGTACCTGTCTGGGATTGACCGAATATATCTCTTCCTTCTAACAAGACAGGAATTGCCTGTTCCTGAATATTAGTAGGACTGGTAAAACCTAAGTTTTCCAGTTGTGTAGCACAAGCGTCAGATAGTCCTAAACTTTTAAAAGTAGTAGTCATAAGTAACTTTTTTGAGGTTTTTCTTCAGTTTTGTTTAAAAAACTTAATTTATCTTTAGCCAACTAGTCACAGCTACTCCCCAGATAACTATTGTTAGCTCAATAGTTTTCCAGAGCGCAACTATCATCAAGTTGCTATACCATAAAGGTCATAAACATCAGCATCATAGATATTGACAGGTACGATTTCTCCCAAATTGGGTGCCAAGCCTGATTCGGAAACCCGAACGTAAACCAATCCATCTACTTCTGGAGCAAAGCGAGCAGAGCGTCCTATATAATCGCTCGTTTGCGGATTTTCTTGCTCGATTAATACTGCTGTTGTTTTACCAATACAAGCTTGATTTTTCTTGCTTGATATTGGCTGTTGGATAGCCATCAATTCCTCACGGCGATCGTCCATCACTTGCTGAGAAATTTGATTGGGCAAATCGTAAGCTGGGGTTCCTTCTTCTGGCGAAAAAGTGAATACTCCGACATGATCGAACTCGTGGCGTTTAACAAAATCGACCAAGTGAGCAAAATGCTCGTCGCTTTCGCCAGGGAAGCCAACTATAAAAGTCGTTCTTAACACTGCTTCTGGTATGGCAGTTTTAATCTGTTCAATAATAGCATCATTCACTTGTCCTTGCCAAGGACGATTCATTGCCTTTAATACCGATGGATGGGAATGCTGTAGGGGCAAATCTAGATAGGGCAGGACATTCGGTGTTTCTTGGATAGCTTGAATAACTTTGTCAGTTAAACCTGTGGGATAAGCATAGTGGATGCGAATCCAAGGGACATCTACTTTGCCCAATTCCCGTAACAATTCGGCTAGTTTTGGTTCACCATATAAATCCAGTCCGTAGTTGGTAGTAATTTGAGAGATTAAGATAATCTCTTTTACTCCTTGGTCTGCTAATTGTTTAGCTTCGTTGACAATCGACTCAATCGATCGAGATCGCTGCTTACCACGCAAATGAGGAATAATACAAAAAGCACAACGGTAATCACAGCCTTCGGCAACTCGTAGATAAGCTACACCTTCTGTCGTCGTGCGATAACGAGGAATGTTTTCGTCAGCTATATAAGTTGGCTGCCCCGAAATTTCTTTAACTCTTTCACCTTGTTCTACTCTGGTAACAATGTCAGCAATTTTATGATAGTCGGCACTACCAACTACAGCTACAGCTTCAGGAAGTTCTTCGAGCAACTGTTCCTGAAAATGCTGAGCCATGCAGCCAGAAATAATAATCTTTTTATTGGCTTCTGCTAGTTCGACTAGAGTTCTAACTGATTCTTCTCTGGCAGCTTGAATAAAACTACAGGTATTAACAATAACGTAATCTGCTAATTCTTCGTTAGCATCAATCTGATAGCCAGCTTGTGCCAGCAATCCTAGCATGTGTTCTGAGTCTATGCGGTTTTTTTCGCAACCTAAGTGAGATATTGCTATGGTTGGCTTATTTGCCATGCTCGATTAGAGAATAGGATAGATAAGGGGAAGGTGGGTAAAAAACAATTGGTCTTGACTTTGGTTCTATCTATTTAGTCTTACACCTAATTTTGAGAATCGCTTGGAGCAATTTTAATGATGAAGGGCAAGCAAATTAAACTCTAATTACAGTCGCCCTCGTTTTCAGGGTATTAGGCGTTTGATAAATAATCATAAAATTATTGTTAAGACATATTAACATAAATAGCGATCGATAGGACAAGTCTCGGCAAAAAACTCGAACTTTTATATTTTAAGAGCTTGCTATTAGATAAAATTTTCTAATGTCTAGATTGAGTCTAGGATAATAGTTATCTTTAATAATTGGCAGAAACGCCCGTGGTGCATTAGGTAAACTAAGTGGATTTATATCAAATTTTCAAAACAAATAATCCAATTATTGGAGTAGTTCATTTGCTGCCCCTACCAACTTCCGCTCGTTGGGGAGGTAATCTCAAAGCTGTCATCGCTCGTGCAGAACAAGAAGCAACAGCTTTGGCAGCAGGTGGAGTAGATGGAATTATCATCGAAAACTTTTTTGATGCTCCATTTGTCAAGGATAGCGTCGATCCAGCCGTGGTAAGTGCCATGACTTTAATAGTCGATCGCCTCAAAGATTTAGTCATGTTGCCAATTGGAATAAACGTACTCAGAAACGATGCACAAAGCGCGATGGCGATCGCTGCTTGTGTAGACGCTCAGTTTATCCGCGTCAATGTGTTAACTGGGGTAATGGCAACGGATCAAGGATTAATTGAAGGAAAAGCTCATCAATTACTGCGCTATCGTCGGGAATTAGGCGTTGAGGTGGCTATTTTAGCAGATGTATTAGTCAAGCACGCTCGACCTTTAGGTACGCCCAATTTAACTACAGCAGTACAAGATACTATAGAGAGAGGTTTAGCCGATGCTGTAATTCTCTCTGGTTGGGCAACGGGCAGTCCTCCTAGTTTAGAAGATTTAGAGTTAGCAGCAGCCGCCGCAGGAAACACCCCCGTATTTATCGGTAGTGGTGCTAGTTGGGAAAATATTGCTCAGTTGATGCAAGCTGCTGACGGCGCGATCGTGGCTAGCTCTCTAAAAAGACAAGGTAAAATCGAAGAAACGATCGATCCAATTCGCGTTGCTCAGTTTGTCGAAGCAGCAAAACAGACAGCTAGAGTTAGACCGAGTTTGAATTCGACTAGGTTAGGGGTTAGCTTTCAAGGGTAGTTTTTTAGCTTTAAGGTGTAGTCGAGACAAGGGGGACAAGGTAGACAAGGAGGACAAGAAGGAAAAATAATGAATTTTGAATTTTCCCTATACCCTACACCCTGCTGAAAGCTGATAGCTGATAGCTGATAGCTGATAGCTGAAAACTATTAGCTTGTCCTACAATAAATTAACCATAAATAAAGGGTTTAAAATTAGAAGCTAGTTTATTAAGGAATCCTATATCATGCGCCAATCAATACGCCGTAGACGCTCTGCACCATGGATTCATCGCTGGTCCCGTCCGATTATTGGCGCGATCGCGATCGCGGGTGCGTTACTTACCGCCTATCTAACTATTACTAAGTTAGCTGGTGGTGAAGTCGCTTGTTCTGCTGATGCTGCTGCTCATAGCTGTAGTGATGTTCTCAATAGTAAATGGGGAATTATTTTTGGTCTGCCTTTGAGTTTGTTTGGTTGTTTAGCGTACTTGAGTATGGCGACTTTTGCCTTAAGTCCTTTACTCGTCAATCGCGATCGCAATCTCACACTGAAAAGTCAACTAGAAAACTGGACTTGGTTATTGCTGTTGATGGGTAGTACGGCAATGGCAGTGTTTAGTGGCTATTTAATGTATGTTCTAGCGTTTAAATTACAGACCCTATGCTATTACTGTATAGGTTCTGCTTTATTTGCTTTAAGTATGTTTATTTTGACAATTTTTGGTCGCGATTGGGAAGATATTGGTCAGATTTTCTTTACGGGCATAATGGTTGCTGTTTTGACCTTAGTAGGAACTTTAGCTATTTACAATATTTCTGACAATGCTAGATTACAAGCTTCCGATCGCATTGTTATTCCCGAACCAGAAACTGCTCCTAAACCTCCTCTTGGTTGGGAAGTTACTACAGAATCTGGCGCAGCAGAGATAGAAATGGCTAAGTATTTGACTCAAACTGGCGCAAAAATGTATGGAGCTTTTTGGTGTCCTCATTGCTTTGAACAAAAGCAATTATTTGGCAAGGAAGCATCAAAACAAATGCCTTATACTGAGTGCGCTCCAGAGGGAGTGAATCCTCAAACCGATCTATGTCTGTCCAAGAAAATCAAATCCTTTCCTACTTGGGAAATTAAAGGAAAATTTTATACTGGCGCTCAAGAATTAAACAGATTAGCTAAATTAACTGATTATACTGGCAATTCTCAGTTTAAATACAAGCTAAGATTTAGCCTTCCTCCAGATGCACCACAACCGGAAGCACCTTAGCAGGGAGCTTTCTAGCAGGGAGCAGAGGGAGCAGAGGGAGCGCGGGAGGCGGAGGAAGACAAGGGAGAATTGCCAATGCCCAATGAACCATGAGCTATGAACTATGAACAAATAACAAACAACCAATGAACCATGAACTATGAACAATGAACCATCGATCCCTGAATCTTATCAACACGTTACCATTCGCTTTGAAGAAGTAGATAAAGTTTATGGTAGTGGTGATACAGAGGTACGCGCTCTCAATCAAGTCAATTTAATTATTAACCAGGGCGAATATTGTGCGATTATGGGTGCATCTGGTTCGGGCAAGTCCACAGCAATGAATATTATTGGCTGTCTCGATCGCCCTAGTTCGGGACGCTACTATTTTGACAATATTGATGTTTCTGGATTGTCAGATAGTGAATTAGCCAAAATTCGCAACCTCAAAATTGGCTTTGTTTTTCAGCAATTTCACCTATTGCCCCAGTTAACAGCATTAGAAAACGTAATCTTACCAGCAATTTATGCAGGTGTACCCGCCGATCAAAGACGCGATCGCGCGGTTGAAGTTTTAAACAGAGTCGGTTTAGGCAATCGCATCCAAAATAAACCCAATCAACTCTCTGGTGGACAACAACAAAGAGTCGCGATCGCCCGTGCAATTATCAACAAACCATTACTTTTACTCGCTGACGAACCAACAGGTGCGCTAGATTCTCGTACCACTAAAGAAATTATCGAACTATTTGGTGAGTTGCATGATAGTGGAATTACTGTAGTCATGGTAACTCACGAACCTGATGTAGCAAGGCATACTGAGAGAGTAATTTGGTTTCGTGATGGGGAGATCGTTCACTCCCATCTTTCTCCAGCACAAATGTTGGAGGTTGCAGTGGCAATGTAAACAAAAATATGCACAATAGTAAGGTGGGCAATGCCCTGGACTGACAAAAATATGCACAATTTATAATCTTTGCGTATAATCTTTTACTTGAGACTCTTAAAAGTTAAATACTTTGTAGTTTTGTATACTAAGATTAAGAGTAGTATCAAGAAACGGTTACTCAATAAGAGGTAAAAGATAAGCTCGTGAGTCTGGATCGAACGGTTACTCATGAAGAGGTCGAAACAAACTTTGCTGTCGAAGGGCAAAACATCATCGACCCAAGACTAGATAGAAGTAAGTTAGAGGGCTACGATCCTCAAGCGATCGCCAAATATTATCGCTACCGACCGTGGAAAGTTATTTGGCGTGCTTTCAAGATAATCTATTATTTTGTTCGTTTTCTATGGCACTTATGTTGGGATCGTTGGCTCGATCGCATTGAAGAAAACCAGCCAAAGCGCGCTACAGAAATTAGACAGATTCTCACCAAATTAGGGCCTACTTTTATTAAAGTAGGACAAGCGCTCTCAACCAGACCAGATTTAATCCGTCGCAACTTTCTTAACGAATTAATTAAACTACAAGACCAATTACCGCCCTTTGACAACGAGATAGCTTTTGCGATTATCGAGCAACAACTTGGGCGCAGTGTGGACGAAGTATATCGGGAAATATCACCTCATCCGATCGCGGCTGCCAGCTTAGGTCAAGTATACCGCGCCATTCTCTATAGCGGCGAAGAAGTAGCTGTTAAGGTTCAGCGTCCTAATTTACGTCCCATTATTACTCTAGATCTGTTTTTAATGAGATGGAGTGCTGGTTGGTTAGCGCCTTGGCTTCCTCTCAATCTGGGACACGATCTCACCTTAATTGTTGACGAATTTGGAATTAAACTGTTTGAAGAAATCGATTACGTCAACGAAGCGAGAAACGCTGACAAGTTTGCGCTTAACTTTGCCGACGATCCAGAAGTTAAAGTTCCCAGAATTTATTGGCAGTATACTAGCAATCGAGTCTTAACCCTAGAGTGGATTAACGGTTTTAAGCTAAACGATACGGAGAAAATTAGAGCGGCTGGTTTAGATCCAACCCAACTGACTAGAATAGGGGTGACATCAGGTTTGCGCCAGTTACTAGAATTTGGTTTCTTTCATGCCGATCCTCATCCTGGTAACTTATTTGCCACTCCCGATGGACGCATGGCTTATATCGACTTTGGCATGATGGATCAGTTAGAAGAGGAGACAAAAGAAACGCTGGTAAGCGCCGTAGTTCAACTGATCAATCGCGATTATGATGCTTTAGCTCAGGATTTTGTCAGATTGGGCTTTTTAGCACCCCAAACTAATATTACTCCGATTATTCCTGCTCTAGAGCAGGTCTTGGGTAAAGCTATGGGGGAAAGTGTCGCTGATTTTAACTTCAAGACGATCACTGATGAATTTTCAGAGTTAATGTATGAATATCCTTTCCGAGTTCCTGCCAAATTTGCTCTGATTATTCGTTCCTTGGTTACTCAGGAAGGATTAGCACTTAGTTTAGACCGCAATTTCAAAATCGTTGAAGTTTCCTATCCTTATGTAGCGAGAAGGCTACTGACAGGAGAATCGCCCCAGATGCGAAGACGTTTGCTGGAAGTCTTGTTTAAAGATGGTAAATTCCAATGGCAAAGATTGGAAAATATGATCGCGATCGCTCGTTCCGATCGTAAGTTCGACTTATTACCTACAGCACAATTAGGATTGCAGTTTCTTTTTTCAGAAGAAGGTCAATTTTTACGCAATCAATTACTGATGGCATTGACTGAAGACGAAAGATTGCATACAGAGGAAGTAAAACGTCTTTGGAGTCTAATTAAAGACGATCTCAAACCACAGCGTATTTTTGATTTTGCCTTGAGTGCTTTTCGCGAAATTTCTGCCGAAAGAGTAGCGGCAATTATTCCGACGACCACTGTTTCACGGTAAATTGATTAAGGATTGATTCCGATCGCTCTCTATTCAATAACCAAATAATGGATTACTATTTTCCTCAACCGCCCTACTTTATGCTTGTCGTTGGACTGTTCATTGGTATTACCTGTGGATTGTCTTTTGAATCTTTACTGAAAAAAAGGGTATACGCTTGGTCAAAAAATCCAGCTAAATATCAACTAGACGATATTAAAGCTGGGGGATTACAATTTCCATTTTTCGGAATTTGTCTAGGAATCTGTGTATTTCTGGCGGCTGGATTAGAAATCTTTAATTTAAGCACTTTGTTTGCTTATTTTATAGCCATTCCTCTAACTCTTTTTACTGCTAATCTAATTTGGTCACAATTACGTGATGTGTTGAGACAACTCGAAAAAGGTGGTTCTAAAGCATTAGACTTAGATTACTTCAAGTTTTAAAACAGGGAGCAGGGAGTCTTCAGACTTCTGTACGGGCAAATGGCAAGAAAGCCCCTACGACTTTAGACCTTCCCTAACCCCTAATCCCTAATCCCTAATCCCTAATCCCTAGTCAAAAATCTCGATGAGTGAAAGGCTTGGCATCTTCACCAGTATAGGTAGCTGCGATCTGACCATTACCTATCAGTTGATATTTATATGTCACCAATCCTTCTAAACCAACTGGACCACGAGGAGGCATTTTCTGGGTACTAATTCCCACTTCTGCACCAAAGCCATAACGGAAACCGTCAGCAAAACGAGTAGAACAGTTATGGTAAACTCCAGCAGCATCTACTTGGTTGAGAAAAATATTAGCGCTGCGATCGTCTTCGGTGACGATCGCGTCAGTATGTTTGGAACCATAATTATTTATGTGAGCGATCGCTTCTTCTAGACTATCGACTACTTTAATCGATAATATGAAATCGCTATACTCTGTACTCCAATCAGCTTCTGTTGCTACACCTACATCAATTATCTGACGAGTAGCTTCATCGCCTAATAATTCAACTTTTTGCGCTTGTAGGGCAATAGCTACTTGAGGTAAGAACTTAGGTGCAATATCCTTGTGTACCAGTAAAGTTTCGATCGCATTACAAGCAGCAACATAATGAGTTTTGGCATCTACAGTAATTGTTACTGCTTTTTCCAAATCCGCATCTCGATCTACATAAAGATGACAAATCCCGTCCGCATGACCTAAAACAGGGATACGGGTACGATCCTGTACATAGCGCACAAACGCATTAGAACCTCTGGGAATAATTAAATCTACATATTGGTCTAATTCTAATAAAGCTTGAATTTCTTCTCTAGTAGTTAATAATTGAACCGCTTGAGGACTAACTTTAGTATTCTCTAATGCTTGATGAATTACCTTAACTAACGCCTGACAGGAACGAGTTGCTTCTTTACCACCTTTAAGAATGACACCGTTACCAGATTTAATCGCCAAACTAGTAATTTGAATTAATGCTTCAGGACGCGCCTCAAAAATAATGCCTAAAACTCCCAGAGGACAGGTAATTCGTTTGAGAATTAATCCTTCATCTAATTCCCGATCGATTTGTACCGTACCAACTGGATCGGCTAATTTAGCAACATCTCTGACTCCTTTGATAGCTTCTTGTAATTTGGATTCGCTTAACTTGAGACGTTTGTATAAAGCGCTAGCAATCCCATCAGCTTCTGCTGCTTGACAGTCTGCTTGGTTAGCTGCCAATATCTCTGATGCTGCACTTTTCAGTGCGTCGGCGATCGCGGCGATCGCCTCATTTCTATCTTGAGTAGAAAGCATAGCTAGTTGACGCGCCGATTGACTAGTATTCGCAGCGATCGTAACTAGAGAATTAGAAGCAACCTCAGAAGCAACCATAATTATTTGTGTTAATAAATACTTTTTTTATTTTAACTAGGACTTACACCTCAGCGAGTTAAAAATTGATTTTTTAGCTGGCGATCTCTATTTATTGAAATATATGCTTAATTAAGCAATTTTTAGCCACCAAGATCAAATTTTAGGATAAAAATTTCAAATTAATCACAAATTAATCAAATTTTTACTTTATTTTCAAGTAAGTAAAAACAATGTGTTCATTATCAGGAAATTCAGAAGCAACAAAGTCTGAGAACTATTCCTATTTTGTTTGTGTCTGGCAGAAAGGAAGAGCTAACAGATCGTCTAGCAGAACCTTTTGAGCATTTTGCCTTTTTGGAAAAACCCTTCACTAAACATCAATTGCTTCATGGTATGAGAGAAGCAACGATCAAGGCAAAGAAATCTTTAAAAGTATTGCCTGAAGCGCGATCGAGTAATCATACTGGCAATTTCCAAAATTTAAATGAACTTGAGACATTAAGGAAGAGAATTGTCAGTTTAGAGTCAGAAATAGAACAGTTAAAGAAGCAAATAAATCATGAAGTTACTGGATTGATAGCAGAGTTAGGATTAGATTTAGAAGGGTTTAAGCAAAATTCCCCTTAGAACAGTATTGATAAACATTTGATTCTGCTTAGCTAGCGATCGCTTGACTTTTAAGACAGTCGCTACTAGCTTATATTGTGAGCGAAAAATGGTGACTAGAAATATTCATATTTTGTTGAAGATAGAATTTGTGGGCGGCAAATCTCTGTTCCCTAGCCCCTATTCTCCAGCATGATAGGAACTACGCACTAGCGGCGCAGAACGGACTTGGGTAAATCCTAGAGAACTAGCAATTTCTCCCAGGCGATCGAATTCTTCGGGAGTCCAATATTTTTGTACGGGTAGATGTTCCAGGGAAGGACGCATATATTGTCCGAGAGTCAGGCGATCGCAATCTACTGATCGCAAATCCTCTAAAGTTTCAAGAATCTCTGCTTCGGTTTCTCCGTGTCCTAACATTAATCCTGATTTAGTAGGAATCGCTGGATTGAATTGTTTGACAAAACGCAAAACATCAAGCGATCGCTCGTATTTTGCCCCTCTCCGCACTGGTGCTTGTAATCTTCTTACCGTTTCAATATTGTGATTGTAACAAGCTGGTTGGGCAGCTACAACTGTCTCTATTCTCTCTTGTTGCAGCTTAGGAGAGTCTTTACCACCCCAAAAATCTGGAGTTAGCACTTCAATTTGAGTATGGGGGTTAAGTTGACGTATTTTCTCCATAACCTTAACAAACCAAACAGCACCGCCATCAGCAAGATCGTCTCTGGCGACAGAAGTTAAAACTACATACTGTAACCCAAGCAAACTTACTGCTTCGGCAACTTTTTGCGGTTCTTCGGGGTCGAGGGCGATCGGTGCGTGACCTTTATCAACTTGGCAAAAAGCACAAGCACGGGTGCATACAGGACCCATCAACAAAAAAGTTGCAGTTTTGTTAGCATAACATTCACCCCGATTTGGACAACGACCTTCTTCACAGATCGTGTGAATTGACCTTTGTTTAATAATTTTCTGTACTACAGAAATGTCACTAGCATTACCAATCGGACGTTTTAGCCAAGATGGCATTGTCGCAATTTCTTTTCGCCATAAAATATTATCTGTTTGCATTTAGGATTTTGTCCTCTTCAACTGTTAGTTTAAAACTGTTTTAGGGAATTCTAATAGATGATGCAGATCTTATGCCCTATTTAGTAAATTGAATATTTTTGATGAAGGAGTATAGTAAATCGTGCCAAGTCACAAAATTGTCGTCATAGATGACAGTAAAGTTATCAGAATGCGCGTTAAAGATATGTTACCCGTGGGTAATTTTGAGGTTATAGAAGCTAAAGATGGATTAGAAGGATATAACCTGATTCGCGCTGAAAGCCCTAATTTAATTATGTTGGACTTTCTCTTGCCCAAAATGAGCGGTTGGGAAGTATACCAAGAAATTCAGAAACAGCAAAAACTGAAAATGATTCCTTTGGTATTAATGTCGGGTAGAAAAGAAGAAGTAACCGACAAACTGCCAGAACCCTTTGAATATTTTGCTTTTGTAGAAAAGCCTTTCGACCAAAAGCAACTGGTTGATGCTATCAAAGAGGCAATGATGAAGGCGAAAAAACACCCGCAAACGGTGTCAGGCGATTCATCAATGACTGGTTCGACCGGGATCGATGCATCAGCTCAAACCGCAGAAATTGCTTCCTTAAATGCGAAAGTGGTTAAATTAGAAGCTGAAGTCGAACAGTTGAAGAGACAGTTAAATCAACTGGTTGGTTTCATCAAACAAAAACTACCATAAAACTTTTGGTTGTGAACACTTGGCTAAATTTTTAAAAATCAAACGATAAATAGATGGACGATCGCTTGGGATTGATTGTTAAGGTTTTTGTTTTATCTGTTACGCTATCCATAGCAATTAAATATGGTGGTCGATTGCTGCCGATCGCACCAACATCCTTAAATGCGGCGATCGCCGTTTTTCTTCCCACTGCAATTTTGGCATTTTTATTGATCTGGCGAGCGAGGAATAGTAGTACGATCGGGGATAGGTGACAGGTGATAGGAATCCCTAATCCCGATCATCGTAGCTCCTACTCCCTACTTACTTGATCTCCCACCCTTCTCTCACTATTTGACGAGAGCGAGCAATTACTAAGGAATCATTGGGTACGTCTTTAGTTACTACAGAACCAGCAGCCACAGTGACATCTTCGCCTATAGTTACAGGTGCAACCAATACACTATTAGCTCCTGTTTTTGTACCGCTACCAATAGTGGTGGGATGTTTGTTAACACCATCGTAGTTGGCGGTAATTGTACCTGCACCGACATTAACGCGATCGCCCACAGTAGCATCACCTAAATAGGATAAATGAGCGACATTACAATTGTTACCGATGGTGGTTTTCTTCAGCTCAACAAAATTACCAATGCGGCAATTTTCTTTGACTCGAACCTGACCCCGCAGATGAGAATAGGGTCCTATTTGTGCGCCAGCTTCTACTTCAGAGTTATTGACGACAGAATATAAAACGGTGGAGTCTGCACCAATTTGACTGTTCTCAATCAAACTACCTGGACCAATGCGGCACCCAGAAGCGATCGAGGTATTGCCGCGCAGGTGAGTTTGGGGTTCGATAATGACATCGGGTTGCAGTTCGACCGTATCGTCAATGGTGACACTATCAGGGTCGATTAAGGTGACACCAGCCGTCATCCAAGCATCTTTTACTCTGGCTTGCAAAATACTATAGGCGGCGGCTAGTTGTTTGCGATCGTTAATGCCAGTAATTTCTAGATAATCTTCTACGTCTACTGCCATGACTGGATTGAGATAATTAACCACCTCAGTTAAATAGTATTCTTGTTGGTCATTATCTGCATTGAGTTTGGGTAAAACTTCTGCCAATTGCTGCCAATTAAAGCAATAAATGCCTCCATTAACGCGATGATTCTGTTTTTGTGCCGTGGTACAGTCTCGATCTTCGACAATTTGCGTTACTAAATTATTGCCATCACAAAAAACTCGTCCGTAGCCTTTGGGATTAGGCAAGTGAGCTGTTAATAGGGTGGCTGCGTTTTTATTGGCTTGGTGCGTTTCTAATAGCTGTTTGAGAGTTTCCGATCGCAATAAAGGAACATCTCCATTTAAAACCAATAAATCCCCTCCAAACCCTTGCAAATGCGTCAGAAGTTGCTGAATAGCATGACCGGTACCCAGTTGTTCGGTTTGTTCGACGAATTCAATTCCTTCTAGATGATTCAGCGCTTGCCTGATTTTGTCCGCTTGGTAGCCAACAATGACTATACGCCGAGAAATATCGATCGATTTACAACTGTCAAGAGCGCGTTCTACCAGGGATCGCCCTCCTAAAGAGTGCAATACTTTAGGTAAATCA